>DASUFK010000173.1:0-6079 GCA_036274615.1 Gammaproteobacteria bacterium
GACAAGCCGATTCGGAGTAGATCCGTCATGAGCGGCGCCCGGTGTTGTGATTGAGTGTCACGGCGTCAGGTCACTCTGTCGGCTCGGAGCCGGCAGTCTTGAGCCCGTCGAGCGCACCGCCAAGCATGTCGCCGTGATAGATCGACAACCACTTTTCTGCATAATGCGGATCGGACGCGTAGCCCGCGGCCGTTACCGCGCGCGCAAAACCTTCCGGATCGTGCGCTTGCTCCAGCGCCGCCGCGTAACGCGGCGAGCTGCCGATGAGGCGCACGTAGTCGGCGAAGCTGTCCGATGCATCGCCGTACGCGCGGAAGTCCGCGCGCTTGCGCGTCGCGACGCCGTCCTCGTGCTCCACGGTCCACTGCGCGACGCGCGCGCCGCGCCACGACGAGCCGGCCTTGATGCCGAACAAGTTGTTGGACGGAGTGCCGTCCGCATGACGCGGAGCTGCTGCTCCCCATCCGGTCTCGAGCGCCGCCTGCGCGAGCAGCAACCGCGGCTCGACGCCGAGCGCGTTCGCCGCCGTCGTGGCGTCGTCCAGGAAGCGCGCGACGAAGGATTCGGGAGTGCCCTCCGCCGCGGACGCGCCGGCCGACGCCGCCGCGGAAGCGCTCGGCGCGGCAACCGAAGCCGCGCGCGCGCGAAAAGCACGCGCACTGAGCGGATACGCCGCGCCGTTGCCGTCCGCACCGGCGTGCTCGCCGCCGGCACCGGAGTCCGGCGCAAGCTGATCCATGATCAGCTTGCCGAAGCCGAAGCCGCCGTGCTGCGCGAGCTCGAGCGCCACTTGCTGATCCATGAGCTCGAGGTACTGCTGGCTCTGCTGGCTGTCGAGGATGCCCGATCCCAAGGTCGCGTCGCGCGCGCTCTTGAGCATCATGCCGATGAACAACGCCTCGAATTGCACGGCGGCCGCGGCGAGGGCCTTCGGGTCCTCGCGCGCGGCGCTCTGCTTGAGCTCCGCCAGCCCGTTGATGTCGAGTGCGCTCGGTACGGTGTTGGTCATGCTCAGATGACGATGAGTTGCGCGCGCAGCGCGCCGGCTTCGCGCAACGCCTCGAGGATCGCCACGAGGTCGCCGGGCGCAGCGCCGACTTGATTAACGGCCTCGACGATCTCGTTGAGCGTGGTGCCCGGCTCGAACACGAACATCCGGCCGTCGCCTTGCTGCACGTCGATGTCGGACTGGTTCACGATCGCGGTTTGCCCGCGGTTCGAGAACTCGTTCGGCTGGCTCACGAGCGCCGTCTCCGTGATCTTCACCACGAGCGAGCCGTGCGCCACGGCCGCCGGCGTCACGCGCACGTTGGCACCGATTACGACCGTGCCGGTGCGCGAGTTCACGATCACCTTGGCCGCCGCCTGCGCGGGCTCGACCTCGAGATTCTCGAGGTGCGAGATGTAGGCGACGCGCTGCGCCTCGTCGGCCGGCGCCTGCACACGGATCGAGGTGGGATCGATGGTCGTTGCCACGCCGGCGCCGACCGACGCGTTGATCGCGTCCGCGAGGCGCGCGGCCGTGGTGAAGTCGGGTGTGTTCAAGTTGAGGATCAGCGAGTCGGCGGTGCCGAGCGTCGACGGCACGATCTTCTCCACGGTCGCGCCGTTCGGCACGCGGCCCGTGCTCGGCACGTTCACCGTTACCTTGGAGCCGTCGTCACCTTGCACGCCGAAGCCGCCGACCACGAGGTTGCCCTGCGCGATCGCGTACACCTGGCCGTCCAAGCCGAGCAAGGGCGCCATGATCAAGCTGCCGCCGCGGAGGCTTTGCGCATTGCCGATGGAGGACACCGTGACGTCGATCGTCTGTCCCGGCTTCGCGAACGGCGGAAGCGTGGCCTGCACGGTCACGGCGGCGACGTTGCGCAGCTGCGGGTTCACGTTGTCGGGCACGAGGATGCCGAACCTCGACAACATGTTCTTGATCGACTGGATCGTGAACGGCGTCTGGCTCGTCTGGTCGCCGGTGCCGGCCAAGCCGACGACGAGGCCGTAACCGGCGAGCTGGTTGGTACGCACGCCCGACACCGATGCGAGGTCCTTGATCCGCTCCGCGTGCGCGCCGGCGGGCATCAACGCGAACGCCGCGAGGAGCGCGGCGCTTCGAGCGATCTTTGTCAACGACATGTTGGCTTTCCCTACCCCGTCAGAACGGGAACCACGGCGAGTTGAAGAACCGCGCGAGCCAGCCCGGATGGTTCGCGTCGGCGAGCGCGCCCTTGCCGCTGTAGGTGATCCGCGCGTCGCCTACCTTCGTGGAAGGCACGCTGTTTTGCGGCCCGATGTCCACCGGCCGAACGATGCCCTGGAGGCGCACGTATTCCTGGCCCTGGTTGATGGTGATCTGCTTTTCGCCGCGCACGAGCAAGTTGCCGTTCGGCAGCCGCTGCGCAACCGTGACCGTGATGCTGCCGTCGAGCCGGTTGCTCTGGCTCGAGTCGGCCTTGCCGTCGAAGGAGTTCTTGCTGTCGAACTGGTTCGTGAGCGGGTTGCCGTTGTTCGTGATCGGCTTGCCCATGAAGATCGGCGTGCCGGTGTCGATCGACGTTCCCTTGTCGGTTGACGTGCTCGACTCCTTCGACGCGTTGGTGCGCTCCACGAGCATCACCGTGAGGATGTCGCCCACCTGGCGCGCGCGCAGGTCCATGAACAAATCGAAGCTCGCGGCGGGGTTGTAGACGGTGCCCGAAGCCACCTGGCCCAGGGCCGCTTCGGGCAGCACCGGCGCGAAAGCGTCGGCGGCCGGATCGGGTTGGCGCGGCGCGCCGGCGCACGCTTGCAGCAACGCGACGGCGGCGATGAACGATAGAAGTCTCTTCACGCTTCGGCTCCTAGAGGCTATTCGTCAGATGCTGGAGCATCTGGTCGCTGGTCTCGATCGCGCGCGAGTTCATTTCATACGCGCGCTGGGTCTCGATCATGCTCACGAGCTCCTCGACGACGTTCACGTTGGAAGTCTCGAGCGTGCCTTGCGTGACCGTGCCGAGGCCGTTCAATCCCGGCGTGCCGGGCTGCGGCGGGCCGCTCGCGACGGTCTCCATGTAGAGGTTCTGCCCGCGCGGCTGCAAACCGCCGGGGTTCACGAAGTCGGTGAGCTGCACCGAGCCCACCTGGATCGGATCGGCCTGTCCCGGCAGCACCGCCGAGACCACGCCGTCGACGCCGATCGTCACCGCCTGCGCGCTCGTGGGAATGGTGATCGCCGGCTGCACGGCATAGCCGCTCGCGGTCACGAGCTGGCCCTGCGGGTCGAGCTGGAAGGTGCCGTCGCGCGTATACGCCTGCGTGCCGTCCGGCAACAAGATCTGGAAGAACCCGCGGCCTTCGACGGCTACGTCGAACGGATTGTTGGTGGTGACGAGGTTGCCCTGCGAAAACTGCTTGTCGGTGGCGACCACGCGCACACCGGTGCCGAGGCTCAAGCCCGTGGGGGTCTGCGTCTGCTGCGACGTGAGGCCGCCCACCTGCGTCACGTTCTGATAGAGCAGGTCCTCGAACATCGGGCGGGCGCGCTTGTAGCCCGTGGTGTTGACGTTCGCGAGATTCTGCGCGACCACGGTCATGCGCGTTTGCTGCGCCTCGAGACCCGTTTTCGCTACCCACAGTGATTCCATTGCTTAGCTCCTAGCTCAGGCTGGCGAGGCTCGCGGCGCGAGACTCGTTCTCGTCGGCGACGTGCATCATTCGCACGGCCACTTCGAACTGCCGCGCGTACTCGATCATGTCGACCATCGACCCGGCCATGTTGACGTTGCTGTGCTCGATGAAGCGCGGCGCAACGCGCACGTTCGCGTCGGCTACCGGCGGCTTGCCGCCGCCGGCGATGCGAACGAGACCGTCGGTGCGCTTCTCGAGCTTCGAAGCGTCGGGGTTCACGAGCTTGAGCCGCGCAATCTGTGCGAGCGTCTCCGGGCCCTGACCCTGCGGCACGATCGACACCGAGCCGTCGGCCGCGATCGTGACGCTCGTATTCGGCGGAATCGCGACCGGCCCGTTGTCGCCGAGCACGAGATTGCCGCGCTCGTCCTCGAGGAGCCCGAGCCCGTTCACGTTCAGGCTGCCCCCGCGCGTGTACGCCTCGCTGCCGTCCTTCGCCTGCACGGCCAACCAACCCGGCCCGTCGATGGCGACGTCGAGCGGGTTGCCGGTTGCCTCGAGCGTGCCTTGCGAGCGATCGAAGCCGAGGCCGCTCGCCACGGTGTTGATTCGGCTCGGATAGCCGGCACCCGCGACGGGCGCAGCCTCGAAGCGCGCGAGATCCGCGCGAAACGCCGTCGTGTTGACGTTGGCGAGGTTGTTCGCGACGAGCGTTTGCGCTTGCATGAGCTGCTTCGCGCCCGTCATCGCCACGTACAGAAGTCGGTCCATGCTCGCGTCCCGTCGCCCTAATTACCGCGCTTCACGCTCAGCGGATGTTGATGATCGTTTGCGTGACCTGGTCGGCCGTCGAGATCATCTGCGCGTTCGCCTGGAAATTGCGCTGCGCGGTGATCATGTTGACGAGCTGCTCGGTCAAGTCGACGTTCGACGACTCGAGCGCGCCCGACTGAATCAAGCCGAAGCTGCCGGTGCCGGCCGAGCCGCGAACCGCGTCGCCGGAGCTGAAGGTCTCGCCCCACGACGTGTCGCCGAGCTGACGCAGACCCTGCGGGTTCGCGAAGTTCGACAGCGCGACCTGGCCGAGCGGCTGCGACCGGCCGTTCGTGAAGCGCGCGAAGATCACACCGCTCGTGTCCACGTCGATGCTCGAGAGCCGGCCGGACGTGAAACCGTCCTGCGACAGCGAGTTCACGCCGAACGAGCCGCCGTACTGCGTGGAGCCGAGCAGGTCGGCGGAGAGCGTGAGGTTCGCCGCGCCGTTGCCCGGATTCACGGCCGGCAGCGCGAAGGCGCCACCCGCGGGCGCGGTGAGCACGCCGGCGTTCGAGTACGTGACGTTCCACGGCGGCGGCGGCGGACCGCCCGGCTGAACGATCTCGGCGCCGTTGTCGAGGAAAAAGTGCGCGTTCCACTGGTTCGGCGTGGCCGTCTTCACGAAGTACGCCGAGAACGTGTGCGACGCGCCGAGCGAGTCGTACACCGTCACCGCGGTGGAGTGGTTGAAGGTCGACGCGTTGTTGCGGTCGAACGTGGCCACGGGCGGCGGCGAGGCGTTGGCCGGCAGATTGATGCCGAAATCCGCGCGCGTCGTGGCTTGCGGCGCCGAGTCCGTGGTGGCGAGTTGCAGGTCCTGGAGCGTTCCGGTGTTGAACGAGCCCGTGCTCGTCACCGGGAAGATCTGCAGGCGCTGCGCCTGATTGTTGGTGACGAAACCGTCGCGGTCCACGCCGAACGAGCCCACGCGCGAGTAGGAAACTACGCCGTTGTCGTTGAGCGTGAAGAAGCCCTCGCCGCTGATCGCGAGGTCGAGACCGCGGTCCGTGAAGTCGACGCCGCCTTGCGAGAACTCCTGCGAGACGGCGCCCAAACGCACGCCGTTGCCGATCGCCTGCGCGCCCACGGCGAACACGTCGGAGAACTCGGCGCGCGACGCTTTGAAGCCCGTGGTGTTCGCGTTCGCGATGTTGTTGGCCGTGACGCTCAGATCGGAGGAGGCGGCGTTGAGTCCGCTCAAGGCTATGGCAAATGGCATGGGTGAGCCCTCGGTGTAAGGTGATTAAATCGGGTCGTTGCGAATCTCGCGCACGTCGCTGAACGGCACGTCGCCGATTCCGCGCAAGCGCACCGTGAAGCCGTCGGCGCCGAACACGACGCTGTCGACGGGCGCGTCGACCAACGTGGTGGCCGCCGCGACGGAGTTGTCCTTCTGGTAGCCCGCCACGACCTGATAGGTGCCGGCAGATACCGGCGCGCCTGCGTCGTCGAGCCCGTCCCAGTGGAAGCTCGCGAGGCCCGCGGGCTGCGGGCCGAGCTGGAGATGGCGCACCACTTGCCCGCCCGCCGTGCGAATCTCGACGGCAACGCCGCCGGTCGCCGCCGGCACGTCGACGGCGCCATCGAGCGAGCCGCCCGCGGCGATCGCGCCGTGGTCGGTCTCGACGAGCGCGGTGCGGCCCACGAGGCTCGCGGCTTGCAG
>DASUFK010000174.1:0-47900 GCA_036274615.1 Gammaproteobacteria bacterium
ACATAAACCCTGGATGTTAGCGAAGAGTTCGGGCGCGCAGCAAACGCGAGTTGATCGATCGCGGTCGATTGACGAGAAGTTGGTGCACTTGGCGGTGTGGCCCCGAAGTCCGGTGAGCGGCATGCCGGCGTGGAGGTTCTCCGGTGCGCAGGAGGCGCTCGCGAGGTCAGGGGCGGCACGAAGCGGTGTTCAGGAGCCCCAGCAGAGCGATGCCAGATTGAGCCCATCTGTTGCTCCTTGATTCGAGTGCTATCCCACCTCGTGGCGAAATGGTCGTACATATGGACAAAAATCGCCACTCTGATCCATCTAGTGCCGACGCACTGCTAGATCAAGCTGATTTGAGCGAAGTCGAGTAAAAAGTGGGTGTTGAAAACGATAGAATCGTGAAGATGTCAACCATAGTGGTAGACAAATATCGAGCCAGCCCATGATCGCGCTCCTCCAGCGCGTTACTGCCGCGCGCGTCGAGGTGGAAGGTCGAGACATCGCGTCGATCGGCGCGGGCTTGCTGGTGCTCGTGGGAGTCGAGCGTCAAGACTCCGAATCCGCGGCCGATCGCCTCGCTGAGCGGCTGGTTGCCTACCGGATTTTTGCGGATGAAGCCGATCGGATGAATTTGTCGGTTCGTGAGGTCGGCGGCAGCGTGCTCCTGGTCCCGCAATTCACGCTGGCCGCAGACACGAGCGGCGGCCTGCGCCCGAGCTTCTCCGCGGCCGCTCCGCCCGCGCGGGCCGCCGAGCTGTTCGAGCGCCTGGCGGCGGGCGTCCGAGCGAGCGGCGTGCGCCTTGAATGCGGCCGGTTCGGCGCTCACATGCGAGTAACGCTCACGAACGATGGCCCGGTGACCTTCCGGCTCGAGGCCTGAATGGCTGCGCAATTCCGCGGTAGCCGGGACCGTTGGCGTATCATGGACACCAAACAGCGGAGTGCGACATGGGATTAGGCGGAATCAGTATTTGGGAGCTGTTGATCGTGTTGGCTATCGTCGTCCTCATCTTCGGAACCAAGCGATTGAAATCGATCGGCGGCGATCTCGGCTCGGCAATCAAAAGCTTCCGCGGCGCGATGAGCGACGACAAGCCGAAGCAGGACCCGCCGAAGCGCCTCGAGGGCAACGAGCCGGACGCCGAGTTCGCCGAGCAGCAGCAGAAGGACAAGACCGGGCGCGCCTGAGCCCCGTACGACCATGTTCGACATCGGCGGCGGAGAGCTCATTCTTCTGTTCGTGATCGCCCTGCTCGTGCTCGGTCCACAGCGCCTGCCAAAGGTTGCGGCCGAGCTCGGCAAATGGGTCGGCCGCGCGCGCCGCACCGCGAGCGACCTCCGCCGGCAGCTGGAGCGGGAGATCGAGCTCAGTGAGCTCGAGCGGCCCCCGCCGCCGCCGCCCGCTCCGCCCTCGCCGCCGGTAGACGAATCGGCGCCGCTTCCCCCCGACCCGTTCACCGCCGAAGCGCAGCACGGGCCGGCGCCGCAGTCCGCCAACGGCGATGCCACGGCGCCTGTTGCCGAAGCGGCACCGACGACGGAGCCGACGCCGGAGCCGCCGCCGGCCGAGACGCATTCGCCGGCGCAAGAAACCGGTCCCTCCGCGCCGCATCACTGATGAGCAAGAAGCCCCACAACCACGAGCAGCACGAAGAACAGCTCGCGGAAGGGACGCTCATGTCGCATCTGCTCGAGCTGCGCTCGAGACTGATGAAGGCGGTGCTCGCCGTCGTCGCCGTGCTCGTGGTGCTGACGCCGTTCTCGAAGCGCGTGTTCGACGTCGTGTCCGCGCCGTTGCGCGACGTGCTCGGCGATCAGGACATGATCGTGATCAAGCCCGCATCGCCGTTCCTCACTCCGTTCAAGACCACGTTTTTCGCGGCGCTGTTCATCGCGGCGCCGATCATTCTCTTTCAGGTGTGGCGATTCGTCGCGCCCGGCCTGTACCGGCGCGAGAAGCGGTTCGCGCTGCCGCTGCTCGCCTCGAGCATCGTGCTGTTCTATACCGGCATGGCGTTCGCCTACCTTGTGGTGTTCAAGGTGATGTTCGGGTTCTTCGCGAAGAGCCTGCCGTTCGGCGTGGTGATGTCGCCCGACATCGACGCTTATCTCGACTTCGTGCTCGGAATGTTCCTCGGGTTCGGGTTCGCGTTCGAGACGCCGATCGCGACGTTGATGCTCGCGTGGAGCGGGCTCGTGCCGATCAAAGCGATGAAGGCAGCGCGTCCTTACGTCCTTCTCGGGTGCTTCGTCGCCGGCATGTTGCTGGCGCCGGACGCGTTCTCGATGTCGCTGCTCGCCGTGCCGATGTACCTGCTGTACGAGGGCGGGCTCGTGGTCGCAAGAATCCTGATGCCCGAAAAGATGCCCGTGGAAAAAGAAGCTCAAACGTGACCACGCGCGGCCGGCGTCTGCCGTGCCGCTCCGAGGAAAATCGATGAATCAGGCAGCCGTCGCCGCGGCCGAGCCCGCGGAGATCTTCGGTCACCCGCGCGGCCTCGCAACCCTGTTCCTCACCGAAATGTGGGAACGGTTCAGCTACTACGGCATGCGAGCGCTACTGATCCTGTTCATGGTCGACGCGACTCGCGGCGGGCTCGGGCTCACGGACGAGACGGCCGCGGCGATCTACGGTCTGTACACCGCGGCCGCCTACCTCGTCGCGCTGCCGGGCGGCTGGATCGCGGACAGGCTCTGGGGCGCGCAGCGCTCGATCTGGGTGGGCGGCATCCTGATCATGTGCGGGCACTTCGTGCTCGCGTTGCCGAGGGCCGGCACGTTCTTTCTCGGACTGATCCTGGTCGTGCTCGGCACCGGTCTGTTGAAGCCCAACGTGAGCGCGATCGTCGGCGCGCTCTACGCCAAGGGCGACCCGCGCCGCGACTCGGGCTTCACGCTCTACTACTTCGGCATCAACCTCGGAGCGACGCTCGGCCAGACGATCTGCGGCCTGCTCGCGCTTCTGAACTGGCACTACGGTTTCGCGGCCGCGGGCGTCGGAATGCTGCTCGGTCTGGTCCAGTTTCGTCTGACGCTGGGCTCGCTCGGGCCGGCGGGCGTCGCGCCGGCGTCGCCGCCCACACCGAAGCTCCGGACGATATCTTGGTCGGTGGTGTTCGCCGCCATCGTCGTCGTGCTAACGCTGCTGGTGGCCGCCGTCGAGGGCGTGGTCCGGCTCGACGCGGTGCTGCTCGCGCAGGGCACGGCGTGGGCGCTGTTCATTGGCGCGATTCTCTATTTCGGCGTCGTGTTCGTCACCGGCCGGCTCACGGCGGACGAGCGCAAGCGAATGATCGTGCTGCTCGTGCTGTGTTTGTGCTCGGTGCTGTTCTGGGCGGGTTTCGAGCAGGCGGGTTCTTCGTTCAATCTGTTCGCCGATCGCTATACCGATCGTGTGGTGCTCGGTTTCGAGATCCCGACGACCTGGCTCCAGAACTTGAATCCGATCTTCATCCTGCTGCTGGCGCCGTTCTTCTCGGCGTTCTGGATCGCTCTCGCGCGCCGCAATCTCGAGCCCGCCGCGCCCGCGAAGTTCGCGTTCGGCCTCCTGCTGCTCGGGATCGGCACGGCGGTCATGATCGGCGCTGCCGCGCTCGTGGCGTCCGGTGAGCAGGTGCTGCCCACCTGGCTCGCGCTGACTTACCTGTTTCATACGATGGGCGAGCTCTCGCTGAGCCCGGTGGGGCTCAGCACCACCACCAAGCTCGCACCCCCGAGATTCGTGGGGCAAATGATGGGGATGTGGTTCCTCTGCACGGCCCTCGGGCTGGTCCTCGCGGGCCTGTTCGCCGGGCGGTTCCGTGCCGATGCGCTCGGCGAGTGGCCGGGCCTATATACGCAGCTGGCCCTCGCCTCGATCGCGCTCGGGGTGCTGCTGCTCCTGTTCTCGCGGCCGCTGCGGCGGCTCATGGGCAATGCCGCGTGAGCGCTCGGTGAGCGCGAGCGCTGCACCGCTACCGCAGCTCACCGTGCGGGCGGTCGTGCTCGGTCTCGTGCTGTCGGTGGTGCTGGCAGGCGCCAACGCCTACCTCGGGCTGTTCGCGGGGATGACCGTCGCGGCGTCGATCCCGGCGTCCGTGATCTCGATGGCGGTGCTCAAGCTCTTTCGCGACGCGAACATCCTCGAGCACAACAGCGTGCAGACCGTGGCATCCGCGGGCGAGGCGCTCGCGGCAGGATCGATCTTCACGTTTCCGGCGCTCGTGATTCTCGGCTACTGGAGCACGTTCGACTATCTATGGGTCACCGTGATCGCCGGCCTCGGCGGACTGCTCGGCGTGCTGTTCACGATTCCGCTGCGAAGGTCGCTGATCGTGGAGCAGCAGCTGGCGTTCCCCGAGGGCACCGCTACCGCGGAGGTGTTGCAGCTCGGCGAGACGTCGCGGCGCGGCGCGAAATATCTCGCGTCGGCGGCGGCCGCGGGCGCGCTGGTCAAGCTGGCACAGTCGGGCTTGCGGCTATGGGGCGAGACGGCGCAGGTCTCGGGATACGTCGGCGGGCGCGCGGTCGCGTATGTCGGCGCGAATCTGTCGCCGGCTCTGCTCGGCGTCGGCTACATCGTCGGGCTCAACATCGCCGTGCTGGTGTTCGCCGGTGGCGTCATCTCGTGGTGGGTGGCGATTCCGCTGTACTCGGCGCTGTTTCTCGATCACGACCCGGAACTGGCCGCGCAGCTCGCGAGCGGAGCAACGGCGGCCGACCTCGCGAACGCGATCTGGGGCAGCCAGATCCGCTATCTGGGCGTCGGCGCGATGCTCGTGGGAGGGATCTGGGCGTTGATCTCGATCCGTTCGTCGCTCTGGTCGGGCATTGGCAGCGGCCTGGCGGCGACCCGCCGCTCGAGCGACGCGGCCTACGACCACACCGATCACGACGTGCCGATGAAGCTCGTGCTGCTCTGCACGGCCCTGTTCGTGATTCCGATTTTCGCGCTCTACCTCGCGATCGTGGACGTGCTCGGCGTGGCGTTGGCCATGACGCTCGTCATGGTCATTGCCGGATTTCTGTTTTCCTCCGTGGCCGGTTACATGACCGGGCTGGTGGGCTCTTCCAACAATCCGCTCTCGGGCATGACGATCGCCACGGTGCTGCTCACGGCGCTGCTGCTCGCGGCGCTGCTCGGCCGCGACGCGGCCAACGGAGCCGCGGCGGCCGTGCTCGTCGGCGCCGTGGTGTGCTGCGCGGCCGCGATCGGCGGTGACACGCTGCAGGACCTCAAGGCGGGATATCTGTTGCGCGCCACGCCCTGGCGTCAGCAGGTGGGTCAGGCGCTCGGCGTAGTGGCCGCGGTGCTGGTGATGGCGCCGATCTTGAACGTGCTCGTCGGCGCCTACGGAATCGGGGCTCCGACGGCCGACCATCCGCACTCGCTCGCCGCGCCGCAAGCGAACCTGCTGGCGTCGATCGCTCGCGGGGTGTTCGGCGGCGCGGTGCCGTGGACGATGATCGAAGCGGGCGCGCTCGCCGGAGCCGCGATCATCGCGTTCGACGAGTATCTCGCACGGCGCGGCGCGGCATGGCGCTCGCCGGTGCTCGCCGTGGCGGTAGGTATCTACCTGCCGCTCGATCTCGCAACGCCGATCCTCGCGGGAGGTTTGATCGCGCATTTCGCGGCTCGCCGCCGGCGCGCGGACGAAGAGGCAACGGCTGGCCGGAACGGAACGCTGTTCGCCGCCGGTCTCATCACCGGCGAGGCGCTGATCGGGATCTTTTTGGCCGTTCCGATCGTCGTATCGGGCGATCCGGATTGGATCGCCCTGCCGGTGTCCGTGCCGGCGGGAGTCGGGCTCGCGGCGGTTGCCGCGGTCGCGTTCGCGCTCCATCGCGTCGCGAACAAGCGGGAGAGCGTGCGATGAAGCCGATCGAGAGCAAATTGCCGACGGTCGGCACCACGATCTTCACGGTCATGTCGCGGCTCGCCGAGCAGCACGGCGCGGTGAATCTCTCGCAGGGCTTTCCCGATTTCCAGCCGCCCGACGGCCTGCTGGAGCGAGTGGAGGAGCAGCTGCGGGCGCGTTGTCATCAATACGCGCCGATGCCGGGCTCGGTGCCGCTGCGTGCCGCGATTGCGGCGAAGCTTCGCGATCTCTACGGCGTTGCGGCCGACGCCGACACGGAGATCACCGTCACGAGCGGCGCCACCGAGGCGATCTTCGGCGCGATCCAGGCCGTGGTGCGGCGCGACGACGAGGTGATCGTCCTCGATCCGTGCTACGACTCCTACGAGCCGTCGATCACGCTCGCCGGCGGCCGGGCCGTGCACGTGCCGCTCACGCTGCCCGGCTTCGGCGTCGATTGGGAGCGGCTGGGGGCGAGCTTGAGCTCGCGCACGCGGCTCGTCATCGTCAACACGCCGCACAACCCGAGCGGCGCGCTGCTCACGGCCGCGGACTTCGACCGGCTCGCCGAGCTGCTGCGCCCGTACGACTGTTACCTGCTCTCCGACGAGGTCTACGAGCACGTGGTGTTCGACGGTCGGCGGCACGCGACCGCGCTCGCGCAACCCGAGCTCCGCGCGCGGACCTACGCCGTGTTCTCGTTCGGCAAGACTTATCACGCCACGGGCTGGAAGCTTGGCTACTGCGTAGCTCCCCCGGATCTCACCGCCGAGCTGCGCCGCGTTCACCAGTACGTGACGTTCGCGTCCACGTCGCCGCTACAGCTCGCGCTCGCGCAGTACATGACCGAGCACCCCGAGCATCACCTGGGGCTGCCGGCGTTCTACCAGGAGCGGCGCGATTATTTCCTGCGCCTCCTCGAGCGCACGCGGCTGCGCGCGCAGCCGGCGTCCGGCACGTACTTCCAGCTTGCGGACTACTCCGAGATATCGGATCTCCCGGACGTCGAGTTCGCGCGTTGGCTCACGATCGAGCACGGCGTGGCTGTGATCCCGATCTCGGTGTTCTATCGCGAGCCGCCGCGGCTCAGGCTCGCGCGGTTCTGCTTCGCGAAGCACGACGCGACTCTCGGCGAGGCCGCGCGGCGCCTCGCCGAGCTCTGAGCGGCACGAGACTACTTGCCGGCGTGCTCCGCCGCGACGAGCTCGTCGATGAGCGCGATGAGCTCTTCGTGACCGCCCGCCAGGGTGACATCCGTGAAGTATTTGCCGTTGACGACGACGGCCGGCACCCCGGCCACGCGGTAGCGGCGATTGAGCTCCTCGGCGCGCTGCAGCTTGGTGTGCACCGCGAACGAGTCGAAATTGCTCTTGAAGTCCGCGGCGGACACGCCGAATTTCGCGAAGAAGTCGCGGAGCTTGTCCTCGGTGTCGAGGAGGTTGCCGTTTTTATGGATCTCGTCGAACAGCGGGGTGTGCATCTCGGCGCCTTTGCCGAGCGCCTCCGCGGTATAGAACGCCCGCGCGTGTAGCTTCCACAGGGGCTGCCCCACGCCGGGCACGCGCACGAAGCTCACGTAGTCGGGCTTGTTCTTGAGCCAGCTCGAGATGAACGGCTCGAGCGCATAGCAGTGCGGGCAGCCGTACCAGAAGATCTCCGCGACCTCGATCTGCTCCGGGCTCGAGCTCGTCGGCTGGGTGGGTGACAAGCGGGTGTAGTTCTTGCCGAGCTCGAAGCGCCCCGTGGTTGGAGGAGGCGACGAGCTGTTCGATGCCGCCGTGGCCGGCTGAGTGGGATCGGGTGCTTGTTCCGCCGCCGCTTGGTCCGAGCTCTGCGTCGAGGGCTCGGTGCGAGGCGGCGCTTCGCGCGGGGCCGCGGCGGATTCAGTGGTGGGCTCGCCCGAGCCGCAGCCCGCGAGCACCAGCAACGCCAACATCCATGTGTGTTTCTTCAGCATCCTGAAGCCCTCTCATGGCTCAGCCGCGGCTATTGCAATCCTTGCACGTAGCTCGCGAGCGCGTGAATCTCGTCCTGGACCAACAGGCTAGCGACGTTGCGCATCATTTGGTTCAAGTCGGCGTCGGAGCGCCGGTCGCCGGACGCGTAGGCGTCGAGCTGCTTCTCGACGTACTGCGCGTGCTGGCTGCTGATTCGCGGGTACGCCGCGAGCGGGTTGCCGTGTCCCTGCGGGCCGTGGCAACCGATGCAGGCCGCGATGCCGCGGTCGGGCACGCCGCCGCGGTAAATCTGCTGGCCCAGGTTCACGAGCGCGGGGTCGGCGCCCTTCGGCGTCGGTTTTTGCGTCGCGAAATAGGCGGCGACGTCGAGCATGTCTTGCTCGCTCAGCATCATGGCGAACGGCTTCATCGTGACGTCGTCCCGCTCGCCGTTCTTGAACGCCTTCAGCTGACGCACGATGTAGGCCGCGTGCTGCCCCGCGAGGCTCGGCCACATCGCGCTCACGCTATTGCCGTCGGCTCCGTGGCATGCGGCGCACGTCATCGACTTGGTCTTGCCGGCCTCGATGTTGCCGGCGGCGGGCGCCGCCGTCTCGCCCGTCTGCGCGAGCACCGGCTGCGCCAGCAGCGAGCCGCAAGCGACAAGGACGAGCGCCAGGGCGTGGTGACGGAAGGTTCTGCTCGGGCGGGATGCTAGCTCGTGCACGGTCGACCGATCCTGCTGTTTTTTCTCGAAAACCGCGCCGATTGTACACTAAGGTCCTCCGCGGTAAGCCCTGCTCGTCCACTCGACTCCCGTGTCAAATCCAACGTTCATCAAGAGCGCCGCAGCGCCCTCGGACTTTCCTGCCGACGTCGGCCGCGAGGCCGCGTTCGTGGGCCGCTCGAATTCCGGAAAATCGACGGCGCTGAACCTCGTCGCCGGGATGCGCAACCTGGCGCGCGTGAGCAAGACACCCGGCCGCACCCAGCTCGCAAATTTTTTCGAGCTCGCCCCCGAGCGACGCCTCGTCGACCTGCCCGGCTACGGTTTCGCGCACGTGACGCCCGCCACGAAGGAGCGCTGGCGCCGCATGATCGAGTCGTATCTCACGCAGCGAGTGTCGCTCGCGGGTCTGATAGTGACCGTCGACATCCGCCGCGGGATCACGGAGCTCGACGAGCAACTGCTGGGATGGCTGGAGCCGCTCGAGCTTGCGGTCGGAGTGTTGCTCACCAAGGCAGACAAGCTCGGCCGGAGCGCCGCGCGGGCACGCGAGCACGAGGTTGCGGCGCGGCTCGGCGGCGGGCGGGTCGTCCGCTTTTCGTCCTTGAGCCGCGAGGGCGTAACCGAGGCCCGCGGGTGGCTCGACGAGTGGTTGGGCCTAGGCGAGACGAAGCCGGGTTAAAGAGGCCCCGGGCGCGGGATTCAGGGGACACGCCCGGGGCGCCAAATCCCGGCGGGGTGGGCCGGGATTTAAGGACCCCGCTTAGGGAGGATAGCGGGAACACTCTTCCTGAGTGTCGGTGGTTTAGTCCGCCCTGGGCCGCCGAAAGTTCCGGCCCGATTCCGGCGCCCGAAGCTCAAGATTTCGTGGGCTTCAATGGGCCTGATCCCAGTTGTCGCCGATGCCGATGTCGGCGCGCAGCGGCACGGACAGCGCCGCCGCCGATTCCATGAGCGACTTGACGGCGGCGCCGACCGCGCCGACGTGTTGCGCCGGAACCTCGACGACGAGCTCGTCGTGCACTTGCATGATCAGACGCGCGTCGGGATGGTGGCTTCGAAGCCACGCATCGACCTCGATCATCGCGCGCTTGACGATGTCGGCCGCCGTGCCCTGCATCGGTGCATTGATCGCGCTGCGCTCGGCATATTGGCGCTGCGCGGCGTTGCGAGCGTTGATGTCGGGGAGGTAGAGGCGCCTGCCGAACACGGTGCTGACGTAGCCGCGCTCCCTCGCCGAGCGCCGGGTTTCGTCCATGTAGCGCCTCACGCCGGGATAACGCTCGAAGTAGAGGTCGACGTAGGTCTGCGCCTGGCCGCGCTCGATCCCGAGCTGCTTCGCGAGGCCGAAGGCCGACATGCCGTAGATCAGTCCGAAGTTGATCGCCTTGGCGGATCTGCGCTGGTCCGCGGTCACGGCCTCGAGTGGCGTGGCGAACACTTCGGCAGCCGTGGCCCGATGGATGTCGGTATCGGCCGCGAACGCCGCGAGCAGGCCCTCGTCGCCGGACAGATGCGCCATGATCCGGAGCTCGATTTGCGAGTAGTCGGCGGCGAGCAGCTTGTAGCCGGGCGGTGCGATGAACGCTTGGCGGATCCGCCGGCCTTCGGGCGTGCGCACGGGAATGTTCTGCAGGTTGGGGTCCGTGGACGATAGCCGCCCGGTGGCGGCGACCGCTTGCTCGTACGACGTGTGGATGCGGCCGGTCCGGGGATGGATCTCCGCCGGCAGCTTATCGGTGTACGTGGACTTGAGCTTGCTGAGCGCGCGGTGCTCGAGCACGAGGCGTGGAAGCGGGTGCTCCTCGGCGAGCTGCTCGAGCACGTCCTCCGCCGTGGACGGCTGGCCCTTCGGCGTCTTGCCGAGCACGGGCAGCTTCAGGCGATCGTATAAAACTTCCTGCAGCTGCTTCGGCGAGCCGAGATTGAAAGGACCGCCGGCCGCGTCGTAAGCGGCCTGCTCCGCGGCGGCCATCGCGCTCGCGAGCTCCTGGCTCTGGCGCCGCAGCATCGCGGCGTCGACGGCCACGCCCGCGTGCTCCATGCGCTCCAGCACGGCGATCAACGGCAGCTCGATCTCGCGGTAAACGCGCTCGAGCTCGGGCACCGCAGCGAGCCGCGCGCCGAGCGCTTGATCCAGCCGCAGCGCGATGTCCGCGCGCTCGCCTGCATACTGGGTTGCGCTCGCCACGTCGACTTGATCGAACGGCAGCTGCTTGGCGCCCTTGCCGGCGATGCTTTCGTATTTCAGCGTCTCGAGTCCGAGATAAGCCGTGGCGACCGAGCTCACGTCGTGGCGTCCGGAGGTGGAGTTCAAGACGTACGACTCGAGCATCGTGTCGTGCGCGGGGCCGCCGAGCCGCACGCCGGCGTTCTCGAGCGCGTGCATGTCGCGCTTGACCTGATGGCTCGCCTTCGGTGCGGCGCTCTCGAGCCAGCCGCGCAGGCGCTCGACCACCGCGGTGCGGTCGAGCTGCTGCGGCGCGCCGGGATATCTGTGGCCCATCCCCGCGTAGCCCGCCTTGCCCGGCTCCACCGCGAGCGCAACACCGACGAGCTCTGCGATCATGTAGCCGCCGCCGGCGGTTTCGATCGCGAGCGCGCCCACCTCGGCCGACGCGAGCCGCGCGATCCAGCGGTCGAGCTCCTCGAGCGTGGCGATCGTCTCGTAGCTGCCATCGGTCTTCGCGGCGGCGAGCGGCGCAGGCCCCACTCCCGCCGCCGTTCCCGAGACGGCCTGGGCCGCGGCCTCGCGGACCCGGCGCAAATGACGGCTGAACTCGAGGCGCTCGAAGAGAGCGACGAGCCGCTCCTTGTCGGGCGCACGCAGCGCGAGATCGCGCGCGGCGATCGGCACCTCGAGGTCGCAGCGAATCGTCGCCAGGCGCTTCGAGAGATCGAGATCGGGCAGCGCCTCGCGCAGCCGCTCGCCGATCTTGCCGCTCACCTCGGCGGCGTGCGCCTTGAGCGTGTCGAGGTCGCCGTACTGCTGCAGCCACTTCGCCGCGGTCTTCGGACCGACGCCGGGCACGCCCGGAATGTTGTCCGACGAATCGCCGACGAGCGCGAGGTAGTCGATGATCTGCTCCGGCGCGACCCCGAACTTCGCGACGACGCCGTCGCGATCGAGCGCGCTGCCGTCCATCGTGTTGACGAGCGAGACGTTGCCGTCGACGAGCTGCGCGAGGTCCTTGTCCCCCGTGGAGATCACCGTCGGCTGCCCGGCGGCCGACGCCTGACGCGCGAGGGTGCCGATCACGTCGTCGGCCTCCACGCCCTCCACGCGCAGCAGCGGAATGCCCATCGCTTGGATCGTTTCGAGCAACGGCTCGATCTGCGCGCGCAGCTCGTCCGGCATCGGCGCGCGGTTCGCCTTGTACTCGGCGAACATGTCGTCGCGGAACGTGCGGCCGGGCGCGTCGAACACCACGGCCATGCTGTCGGGCGCGTAGTCGTCGAGCAGCTTGTACAGCATGTTGACGACGCCGAGCACGGCACCCGTGGGCTCGCCGCGTGCGGTGGAGAGCGCCGGCAGCGCGTGAAACGCGCGGTAGAGATACGAGGAGCCGTCGACGAGAACGAGCGGTTTAGCGCTCATTCCCGTTCTTCTCCTCGTCGGTGGGCTCGGCCGGCGCGGCGGGCGGTTGAGCGGGCGCCGCGTTCGGGTCGACGCGCTGGATCGGCCGGGCCGAGTCCGGGAGGCTCAACGGCCCGCGCTGGCCGCAGCCCGCCGCCATGGCCGCGGCCGCGAGCAGCGCCGCGCAGAGCGCGCGTTGCGTGCCACGCTGCGTCATGGCTGCTCGCCGCGCAACCGCGCGGCCACGCGCCGGTACGCCTCGCGAAACGGCAGGCCCTCCTTCACGACGAGCTCGTTGGCCTGCTCGGCGGCGTAGAGCTCGGGGCCGAGCTTGATCTTGTCCGGCCGGAAACGGACGCCCGGCAGCGCGTGCGCCATGATCTCGAGCACGTCCTCCGCGAGATCGATGCTGCGGAACAGCGGCGCCTTCAGCCGCTGCAGGTCGCGGTGATAGCCCGAGGTCAGCTTGGCCGTGATCGACAGCGCCTCTTGCAGCGCACCCGTGATCGTGGCCGGCGCGGCGCGCACGAGCTCGAACACGTCGGGATTGCGCTTCTGCGGCATGATCGACGAGCCGGTGGTCATTTCCGCGGGCAGCGCCACGTACGCGAACTCGCTCGTGTAAAAGAGCAGCAGGTCCGCGGCGAGTCGGCTCAAGTCGCCGAGCAGCACCGCGAGCTCGAAGATCAACGAGGCCTCGGCCTTGCCCCGCGACAGTTGCACGGCCGTGACCGGCTCCTGCGTGCGCTCGAAGCCGAGCGCGGCGCGCGTGCTCTCGCGATCGAGGCCGAGGTTCGGCACTCCGTAGCCGGCGGCCGAGCCGAGCGGGTTGAGCTCGGTGCGAGCGTGTACGCGCAGCAGCGCCGCGCGGTCGTCGTCGAGCTCGGCCGCGAAGCCGCGCGCCCAGAGCGCGACGGAGCTCGGCATCGCGGGTTGCATGTGCGTGTAGCCGGGGAGCGCGATGCCGCCCTGCTCGGTGGCCACGTGCTCGAGCGCGTCCTTGACGCGCGTCGTGGCCGCCGCAAGCTCGGTGATCGCGTCGCGCAGATACAACCGCAGCGCGGCGAGCACCTGGTCGTTGCGGGAGCGGCCGAGGTGCACGCGCCCGCCCGTCGGGCCGAGCCGCTCGATCAAGCGGCGCTCGAGCGCGCTGTGCACGTCCTCGTCGGCGAGCTCGATCGACCACTGGCCCGCGGCATGCGAATCGGCGAGCGCCTGTAAGCCGCCGCAGATCTTGGCCGCTTCCGCCGAGACCAGCAGGCCTTGCTTCTCGAGCATCCGCGCGTGCGCGATCGACGCGCGCACGTCGTAGCCCACGAGCCGCTCGTCGAGCTTGTGGTCCTCGCCGGCCGTGAAGCGCAGGATGCGCTCGTCGAGCGGCAGGCCTTTGTCCCAGAGCCGCGGCATCGATCAGCTCGTCTGCCGCGAGGAGGCGTCTTCCGACGATTGCTCCTCGGGGCTCAAATGCTCGATGTCGTTGACGACGAGCGTGCCCGTGCCTTCGTTGGTGAATACTTCGAGCAACAGACTGTCCGGCTGCGAGTACGAGATCACGTGCACGCGCGGCACGCCGCCCGAAAGGGCGCGCTCGATCGCCGCGATCTTCGGCAGCATTCCGCCCGAGATCTTGCCTTCCTCGCGGAGCCTGCGCAGGCCCGCGCGGTCTACGTACGACACGAGCGACCGCGGGTCCGCGAGCGATTCGAGGATCCCCGGCACGCCCGTGGCGAGGATGAACTTCTCCGCCTTGAGCTCGCAGGCGATCGCGGCCGCCACCGTGTCGGCGTTGATGTTGAGCAGCGTGCCGTGGTCGTCCGACGACAACGGGCTCACGATGGGCACGAGGTCGTTGTCGAGCTGCTTCACGATGATGCTCGCGTCGAGCCCGTGGATGTCGCCGACGAAGCCGTAGTCGACCGTCTCGCCGTTGCCGCGCTGCACGGGCGGACGCTTGTGCGCCTTGACGAGGCCGCCGTCCACGCCGCTGATGCCGATGGCCGGGATGTCGAGCGCCCGGCACATCGCCACGATCCGCGTATTGATCTCGCCGTTCAACACCATCGTCGACACCTCGAGCGTGGCGGCGTCGGTCACGCGCCGGCCTTCCACCATCGTGGTCGAAAGACCCAGTCGCTTCGAGAGCTGCGTCGACTGCGGGCCGCCGCCGTGCACGACGACCACGCGAATGCCGACCTGGTGAAGGATGCCGATCTGCTCGAGCAGCGCGCGGGTGTTCTCGGGCGAGATGAACGCGTCGCCGCCGGCCTTGAGCACGAAGGTCTTGCGCTTGTACACGCGCAGGTACGGCACCGCGTGCCGCAGGGCCGTGACCACGATCGCGCGCTCGTTGGTTGTGAGTCGAGTCATGGCGCTCATCCTTTCATCATTCGGTAGACGACGGCCATTTGCACGACCATGCGGTTGCGAGCCTCGGGAATCACGATGCTGCGCGGGCCGTCCAGAATCCGGTCCGCCACCACGACGCCGCGGCGCACGGGCAGGCAGTGCATGAACTTGCAGTCGGGCCGCGCATTGGCGAACCACGGCTCGTCCACGCACCAGCTGCCCACCAGCTCCTCGCGCAGCGCCTGATCGCCGAGCTTGTCGCCGTAGTGGCGCGTGGACGAATAGGACTTGGCGTAGATGACGTGCGCGCCTTCCATGGCCTCGCGGCGGTCGGTGGTCTCGCGCACGCTGCCGCCCGATTCGGCCGCGGCCCTTCGCGCACGCTCCATGATCGCCGGCGGCAGCTCGAAGCCCGGCGGCCGCAGGTGCACCACGTCCATGCCGCGCTTCGCGGCCATGTGGAGCGTGGCCGCGGGCACGGCGAGCGGCAGCGCCTTCGGGTGATAGGCCCACGACAGCACGAACTTGCCCTTGTTGGCAGGGATGGCCATGTCGTCCATGGTCTTCCAGTCGGCCAGGCTCTGGCACGGATGGTCGATCGCCGACTCCATATTGATCCACGGCTTGTCGATGAGCGCCGTCAGCGCCTGGAAGTCCTTGTCGGCGATGTCGTGCGCGAGGTCGCGGCGTTCCGCGAACGCCCGCACGCCCATCGCGTCGCCGTAGGACGCGATCACGGGGATCGCCTCACGCATGTGCTCGGCCGCGGAGCCGTCCATGACCACCCCGTAGCGCGACTCGAGCCCGTGGATCGACATGTCCGGCGAGATCACGAAGGCGCCGCCGCCGAGCCGGATCATGGCCGCCTGGAACGACGACAGCGTGCGCAGCGATGGGCTCAGGAACAGCAGCGACAGCACCTTACCCTCGAGCGCGCGCGGCTCGGGGTGTCGGTCGAGCCTCCCGGCCAGCCCGACGAGATCTTGAATCTCCTCGCGCGAGAAGTCGGCAAGGTCGTTAAAGCGGCGCATCGGTCAAGTCCTCCAGGGCGGCAGCCAATTTCCGCACGTGCTCGGGTCCAATGATCAACGGCGGCAGCAACCGCAGCACGTGCGGATCGGCGCTGGTGCCGGTCAGGATGTTCCGCTCGAGCAGCGCGTCGCGTACCGCGGCCGCCTTCGGCTTGGTGCGCAGGCCGGCAAGGAACCCCTTGCCTTGAACGCCGACCACAGGGCCCACTACGCACTTCGCGCGGATCGCGGCGTGGGTCTCGCGGACGTTCGCGAGCAGGTTCTCGTCACGGATGGCGGCGATCACGGTCTTGATCGCGGCGCAGGCCACGGGCCCGCCGCCGAACGTGGTGCCGAGCGAGCCGGACTTGAGCGTTTTCGCGATCGCGCTCGGCATCAGCACAGCGCCGCATGGGAAGCCGCCGCCGAGACCCTTCGCCACGGTGAGAAGGTCCGGGCGCACGCCGTAGAGCTGCGCGCCGAAGGGTGCGCCGAGCCGGCCCATGCCGGTCTGCACCTCGTCCATGATCAGGAGCGCGCCGGCCTTGTCGCAGGCCGCGCGCACCGCGTGCAAGAACTCCGGCGCGAAGTCGAACGCGCCCGCGAGACCCTGCACTGGCTCGATGATCACGCCGGCCGTGCGTGCGTCGACGGCGGCGGCGAGCGCCGCGGCGTCGTTGCGCGCCACGAACTGCACGTCGAACGGCGTGCGCGGGAAGCCGTACCACGACTCCTTCGCGCCCCAGGTCACGGCGGAGGCCGCGGCCGTGCGGCCGTGGAAGCTCTGCTCCATCGCCACGATCTTCGGCCGGCCCGTGAGCTTGAGCGCGAGGCGCAGCGCGTTCTCGTTCGCCTCGGCGCCGCTGTTGACGAAGAACACCTTGTCGAGACCCGGCGGGCCGAATGCGGCGAGCGCCTCGGCGGCTTCCTCGCGCACCTCGAGCGGCAGGGCGTTCGTCTGGAACACGAGCTCGCGGCTCGCGCGCGCCAGCGTTTCGGAAAGCTTCGGATGGCCGTAGCCGAGCGCCGCGACGGCGTGGCCGCCGTAGAAGTCGAGCACCTTGCGGCCCGCCGCGTCCTCGAGATAGACGCCTTGGCCGCGGACCGGAGTGAACGGCAGCAGCGAATAGACCTCGTTCAAGTGCGCGGCCACGGCCGCGACCTCGTGAGTTGCAGCGTTCATCAGAGCCATCCTGCCGCAGGCGCGGCCAGTCCGGTGGATTCGGGCAGCCCGAGCAAGCGATTGGCCCACTGGATGCTGCCGCCCGCCGCACCCTTGAGCAAGTTGTCGGTGACCGAGCAGATCACGAGCGTGTCGCCGTTGACGGTGGCGTGCAGGAACGCGTAATTGCTCGCGACGATGTCCTTCACGCGCGGCGGCTCGCCGAGCACTTTGACGAACGTCGAGCCCCGATAGAACTCGACGAGCGCCTCGTGCGCCTGGGCCGCGGTGATCCGCTCCTTCGGGCGCGCGAAGATCGTCGCGTGGATGCCGCGTGCGAACGGGCCCGAGTGCGGCACGAACCCGAGCGATACGTCGCGGCCGGTCGCGTTCTTGATGAGCTCGCGCACTTCCGGCTCGTGCCGGTGTTTGAGCACCTGGTACGCGAACAGGTTGCTCTGCCGCACGGGGTGATGGGTGGTCTCGCGCGGCGTGCGGCCGGCGCCGGTGCTGCCCGTCACGGCGCTCACGTAGAAGTCGCCGGCCGCGCTCGCGAACGGCACGATGCCGAGCAGCATCGTGGTGGCGAAGCACCCCGGATGCGCGGCGTGCGGCGTGTCGATCTCGGCGAGATGCTCGGGCACCGCGCACGTGAACTTCGGCAGCAAATGGGGTGTGGCGTGCGGGTGGCCGTAGACTTCGGCGAACGCTTCGCTCGTCGTGAAGCGAAAGTCGGCCGAGGCGTCGACCACGGTGATCTGCACGTCGGCGGCCGCCGCCGCGTTCAGCAGCTGGTCGATGAGCTGCGCCGACGCGCCGTGCGGGGCCCCCGACAGCACCAGCCAGTGCGGCGCGGAGCCGAGGCCCTCCACCGCGGCCTCCATCGACACGAACGCGCGGTCGCCGAGTATCGGCGCAAGATGGCCGAAGGTCTTGCCGATCGGCTCGCCGGCCTGGCTCGTCGAGACGACGCCGCCGATCGCGAGGTTCGGATGCGCGTCCACGAGCCGCAGGAACTCGCCCGCGACGTAGCCCGAGCCGCCCAGTACGATCGTCGGGTAGACGGTGGTGGGATGCGTGGCCGTGCTCATGCGCTTGCCTTCGTGAGCCGGCCGCCGAGACCGATGCTGTGCTGGAGCAGGTCGCCGAGCTCGGCGGAATGCGTCATCGCGTTGATGGCGGCGACGTTCGACCGGTCCTTGATGATGTCGATGCCCACCTGGTTGTCGGTGGCCGGGCCCGAGATCACCGTCGGCTCGATGCCGAACTCCTCGCGCAGCAGCTTCGCGCCGCCCCAGGCGCCCACCGGGTCGTTCGCGCAGAGCACGACCGACGTCAGCGTGCTCACGATCTCCTTGTCGCGCAGGATCGCCTCCACGCCGTACGCGCCGAGCAGGCCGTCGCCGAGCTCGAACACGATTGCGTCGGGCTTCTCGTCCGACAGCTCGTTCAGCAAGCTGCGAGTGAGCGCCGGCGCGTTCTTCGAGGTGGTCGCGCAAATGCCGAAGTCGGAGAACATCGCCACGTGGCGCGCGCCGGAGTCTTCCATGGCGAGGATGTCGCGGCGCAGCGCGACGCCCGTGGACTTGAACGCGTCGACCACGAGCCCGTTGTGCCGGAACCGGCTCACGATCGCGCAGGCTGCCGCGGTCTTGCCGGAGTTCATGCAGGTGCCCGCGATCGCCACCACCGGCACGCCGTGCGTGTCGAGCGGCACGTCGAGCTTGAGCGGCTCGGTGGACACGCGCGCGGGCACGCCGACGCGCTGCCCGAGATACGGGAAGTCGAGCACGCAGCCGAGCACCTTGCAGTTGAACGGCTCGCCGTGCGACGGATTGATCGAGTCGCAGATGCCGATCACGCCGCCGAGATTCAAGAGCTGCACCACGTCGCCGGGCTTGAGCTCCGTGGGAAGATGTCCCGAGTAGCCGAACAACGCCTTGCGGTGCCCGAGCGCGCCGACCACGATGTCGCCCTTCTTCACCTCGGCCATGCGGCCGCTCGTCAGCTCGAGCGTGTTGTAGCGCGACTTGTTGTTCTGCACCTCCACCGCGATCAGCACGCCTTCCTCGCAGGGGATCTCGGGGCTCACGCGGATCTCCGGGCTCAAATCGGCCGCGAGCGCAACCGACGCGATCTTGTCGACCGTGACCGAGCGCATGTCAGTTCCCTCCGGCCCGGGTGTGGAACATACCGGGCAACGCCATGATCTTCGAGAAGCCGAGCGCGTCGGCCGGCGTCCATTCCCCGGCCGCCTCGCCGTACTTGCCGCGGCTCGCCGCCATCAGCGAGTGCGGCGACGTGACGCCGAGCACGAACAGCGAGCCGGGGCGGAGCTGCACGCGGGCCTTGCCGGTGACGCGCGCCTGCGACGACGAGTAGAGCGCCTCGATGTCGCGGCACGCCGGGTCGAGCTGCTTGCCCTCGTGGATCAGCTGGCCGTACTCGGCGCTCACGAGCTCCTTCACCCGCGACTGCGTGAGCGTGAGCGTGAGCTTCTCGAGCTCGCGGTGCGCGCTGATCAGGATCTCGGCGGCCGGCGCCTCGAACGCTACCCGTCCCTTGGTTCCGATGATCGTGTCGCCCAGATGGATGCCGCGGCCGATGCCGTAGCCGGCGCCGATGCCTTCGAGCTCCTCGATCAACGACACCGCGTCGAGCTTCTTGCCGTTCAATCCCACGGGCACGCCGAGGGCGAACTCGATCTCCACCTCGCTGAACGCTTTCGGCTCGTCGAGCGCGCCGGCCGACAGCACCCACGCGGACTCGGGGATGCTGCCCTTCGAGTCGAGCGTCTCCGTGCCGCCGATCGTCACGCCCCAGAGGCCGCGATTGGTGGAGTAGGCCGAGCCGCGGGTCGGCACCGGCATCTTGCGCTCCTCGAGGAACTTGACCTGCGCGGGCCGCTGCCACGCGTGGTCGCGCACCGGCGCGAGGATCGTGAGCTCGGGCGCCACGGCCTTGAGCACGATCTCGAACCGCACCTGATCGTTGCCGGCGGCCGTGCAGCCGTGCGCCACGGTGTCCGACCCGAGCTCCTTCGCGAGCTGCGCGAGGTACTTGGCCTGCAGGCCGCGCTCCGCGCCCACGCAGAGCGGATACATGTTGCCGCGCTTGATGTTCCCCATGATCAGGAACTTGAGCACGCGGTCGAAGAACTCGGGGCGCGCCTCGATGAGCCGATGGTCGACGGCGCCGAGCGCGCGGGCCCGCTCGTCGAGTTGCTTGGCCGCGGCTGCGTCGATGCCGCCGCAGTTGACGGTGACGGTGACGACGGGACGCTTGTACGTCTCCATCAGCCAGGGAATGCAGAACGACGTGTCGAGGCCGCCCGAAAAGGCGAGCACGATGGGCTTGGACGAGGTCATGGCGTTGCCTTCTTCAGATGTTGACGCAGCCGGCCGCGGAGCCGGCGTTGCTGGGTGGATCCGACGGTCGCGACGAAGATCGTGTCGTCGCCCGACAGCGTGCCCACGATCTCGGGCCAGTCGACGTGATCGAGCGCCACGGCCACTTGCGACGCGGCGCCCACCGCCGTGGTGATCACGAGCAGGTTGGGGCCGGCCGTGCGGATCTCGCGCACGAACTCGCCCACGGACTGGAGCGCTTGCGCGTTGCCTTGCTCGCTCGGCTTCGGCAAGCTGTAGCCGTTCTTCAGCTTCGCCGCGCCGAGATCGCGCAAATCCCTGCTCACGCTCGATTGGGTGGCGGGAAAACCTTCCTGCCGGAGCAGCTCCACGAGCTCCGCCTGACGGCCGATCGCATGGGCTTCCAGCAGGCGAGCAATGGCTCGCCGGCGCTCGTGCTGTTCCAGAGTCGCGCTGGGCATGGCTGGCGGGGTTGAATAAAGTTGCGCATATAGTACGCACTATGCGCAAATCTGCAAGAGGGTCTTCAATGACCGAAGCGCTGCTCGAAACCGTCGAAGTCGTCACAGGACCGAAGCCGCGGCTCGCGGTGATCTGGCTGCACGGCCTCGGTGCGGACGGCCACGATTTCGAGCCGATCGTGCCCGAGCTCCGCGGCGCCGGCGCCGTTCGCTACATCTTTCCGCACGCCCCGCGGCGCGCTGTCACGATCAACGGCGGCTACGCGATGCGCGCCTGGTACGACATCCTCGGTTTCGAGCCGGGCGCTGTCGAGGATGCGGCCGGGATCCGTGCCAGTGCGGCCGCCGTCACCAACCTCATCGATCGCGAGATCGAGCGCGGCATGCCCGCGGATCGGATCGTGCTGGCCGGCTTCTCCCAGGGCGGAGCGATCGCTTTGCAGACCGCGCTGCGCGAGACGCGTGCGCTCGGCGGCGTGCTCGCGCTCTCGACCTACTTACCGCTGGCGGCGACGCTCGCGGACGAGCGCGGCGCGGCGAACGCGCGCGTGCCGATCTTCATGGCGCACGGCAACGCGGACCCGGTGCTGCCGCTGGCGCTGGCCGAGCGGTCGCGGCGCGCGCTGGAAGCGCTCGGCTATTCGATCGATTGGCACGTCTACCCGATGCCGCACTCCGTCTGCGCCGCCGAAGTGGAGGCCATCGATCGATGGCTCGCGCGGCTCGGCGCGGACGCCGCGGCTTAACCGCCGCGAATCCGGAACGTCTCGCGCACCTCGGCGGTGAGGCGCCCCGCGGAGTCGAACGAGCGCTCCGCGAAGGTCACCTCGCCGGCCGCGTCGATCGTGATCACGGTGGAGCAGCGGGTACCGTAAACGGGCCCGTCGATGAAGTGCGCGCTCTTATACCGCTCCTCCGCCGGTGCCGCGGATCGCCGGGCCAGCAGCTCGAACAGCGCCTCGCTCGGCGAAGGGTTCGCGAGCAGCGCCTCCACACCGGTCCGGGCGGTGCGCATCTTCGGCCAATCCGCGCCGAGCGCGGCGTTGCTGAGCGCGTGCACTCCGGCGCCGAGATCCGCCGCCGGCCCGCGGTTGCTCAGGTAACGAACCTCGCGGCCGTCGAACAGCAGCAGGTTGAACGGGCCGTAGTCGAGCTCGTGACGCGCGGTCGCGGCCTCGAACTGGTCGAGGGAGGCCGAGCCTCCGACGAAGTCCGCAACGAGCCCGCCGCGCGACAGCCGGGCGGGCCTCGGCACCGGGTCGCGAAAGTTGGTCACGGCCGCGAGCCGCCCGCGCCGGTCGATCGCGAGCCAGCTGCCGCCTGCCGCGAGATCGCGGCCGCCGAGCACCTCGGGCAAGTCCTGCCACCAGGCCGCGGGGGCGCTCGGCCGGTCGTGGCGTTCGTCGCGATTGGCCGCGAGCAGCAGCCGGTAACGCGCTGCCACGCCCCATGCGACCACGGCGAGGCACACGGCGTTAGCTCGAGACGGACGCCGCCGCGAAAAGCCCGGCGCCGCGCTGCCGGAACAGCAGGCACGCGGGGCAAGCCGAGCGCGGCAGCGACAGCAGGTCGAATACGTAGCAAATGGAGCAGGTCTCGCAGCGTGCGATGCCGAGCTCGTCGCCTCGCCGGATGCAGAGCAGCAGATTCCAGCCCCACTCGAAGGAGAGCAACCCGCGCGGCACGAGCCTGTCGTAGCTCTCGAAGCACTCGCAGAATCGATGCCCGAGATCGACGTTGCCCTTGAGCGTGGGGCCCGGGGGTTGCTCGATCGAGAACAGGCCGTTCGCGAGCAGCAGGTTGGTGAACACGCCCGACTCGAGCGCGCGAACCGGAGTGCGCACCAGCGGCCCCACTCGCGTGGGCGAGCGGCCGCGCCGCCGCCGGACCGGCGCTTCGGTGAACTTGAAGTAGGTGGTGTAGAGCTTACGAATCCGATCGTCGTTGAGGCCCGTCCAGTAACGGATGGTCCCGGTTCGCGCTTCGTGGCGAATCATCCGCGTGGCGAGGTCGAATTTGGCCTGCTCCATGCGATAGCGATCGTCCGTCGCGCGCATCTCCCACCCCTTTCTTCTCACTTCGCGAACATTCGGAAGCTTAGCGTACATTTGCCACTAATGGTATTTTAGGACCATATGTGGCAAAAACATCCCGAAAAGGAGTCCCGATGACCGACCGGAAGCAGGGTCTCGATCACCTCGAGCAGGTCCAGGAGCTCAACGGATTGTTCCTTGCTTTTCTGCAGTCGTCCGTGCGCGACGGCCTCGACTCCATGGGTTTGCCCGAGCGCGCGCACAGCGTGCTGCTCGCCACTCATCCGCAAGCGCTCGACGCCTTGGCCAATTTCCCGCGCGCTCTCTTTCGCCTCGCGTTCGACGAGCACGCGCCGCCGCACGCCGTGGATCCGCTGCGCAGCCGCTACGACAGCGAGCGCTACTCGCTGTCGCTCACGATCTTGTTGTGCGCGTGGACGCTGAGCAAGCAGAGCGTCTACCAGGCGCGCCTGCTGCTCGGGCTCGGGTCGCTGGCCATGCAGCAGCTGCGCGCGATGCAATTGGGCGAGATCCAACGCCTCGCCCACGCGCCGCACCTCGTGCTGTGCGCTTTCCCCGATCGGCCGTGGTTCTGGCCGCAGCTGCTCGCCGAAACGCGGCCCGAAGGCCGTCAACAGCTCGCGCTGATCGCCCTCCAGCCGGGGCTCGACAAGGACTGGCCGGCGCGCCGCACCTCGGCCGAGCTCTCGCTCTGACCCGACGCCCTGCGCGGCGTCGCGGGTGCTCGCGAGCGCATCCGCCGCATTTACAATAGCCGCCCCTACAATGACTGCTTGGGGGAGCTCGGGAGCTTCTTGCGGTAGACGAATGGCGGCGCTGATCATCAACGGTCTCAAGAAGGTCTATCGCAACGGCGTCGAGGCACTCAAGGGCATCGACCTCACCGTCAAGGAGGGCGACTTCTTCGCGCTGCTCGGCCCGAACGGGGCTGGCAAGACCACGGCCATCGGCATCATCACCTCGTTGATCAAGAAGACGAGCGGCTCGGTGAGCGTCTTCGGCTACGACCTCGAGCGGGATCGCGAAGCGGCGAAAGCCTGCATCGGCGTCGTGCCGCAAGAGATCAATCTCAACATGTTCGAGCGCAACGACTACACGCTGATCAACCAGGCGGGGTACTACGGTGTGCCGCACCACATCGCCGTCGCGCGGACGGAGAAGTATCTCAAGGCCCTGCATCTCTGGGACAAGCGCGAGGGGATTGCCCGCACGCTGTCGGGCGGAATGAAGCGCCGGCTCATGATCGCCCGCGCCCTCGTGCACGAGCCGCGCCTGCTGATCCTCGACGAGCCCACCGCCGGGGTCGACATCGAGATCCGGCGCTCGATGTGGGATTTCATGCGCGAGATCAACGCCGCGGGCGTCACGATCATCCTCACCACCCATTACCTCGAAGAGGCGGAGAGCCTCTGCCGCAACGTCGCGATCATCGACGAAGGCCGCATCATCGAGAACGACAGCATGAAGAACGTGATCAGCAAGCTGCAGGTCGAATCGTTCGTCTTGAGCTTGCGCGAGCCGCTCGCCGAGGCGCCGGCGCTCGGCGGCTACACTGTGCGCCTGCGCAACGAGCACGAGATCGAGGTCGACGTGGCGAAGGGACAGGGCCTGAATCAAGTATTCGCCGAGTTGTCGGCTCAGCAGCTGCACGTCGCCAGCATGCGCACCAAGACCAATCGCCTCGAGGAGCTGTTCATGCGGCTCGTCGAGGACAAGCCGGTGGCGGCGTCATGAACGACGTGGTGGCCATGGGACGCGAGCCGGCGCCGGCCGGCACGCGGCCGAATCTCGTCCGGATCAACCTCGTGGGCCTTGCGACGATCGTGCGCAAGGAGACGCGGCGCGTCGTGCGTATCTGGATCCAGACCATCGTGCCCCCGGCGATCACGATGACGCTGTACTTCATCATCTTCGGCAGCCTCGTGGGCGGCCGCATCGGCCAGATGGACGGCGTGCCGTACACCACGTTCATTGCGCCGGGCCTCATCATGATGGCGGTGATCACGAACTCGTTCGCGAACGTCGTCTCGTCGTTTTTCTCGAGCAAGCTGATGCTGCACCTCGAGGAGATGCTCGTGGCTCCGCTCGCGCACTCCACGATCGTGCTCGGGTTCGTCGTGGGCGGCGTCGTTCGCGGCCTGCTCGTGGCCGCGCTCGTGGTCGTGGTGGCGCTGTTCTTCACGAACCTACACGTCGTCCACCCGCTCGTGACGGTGACCACGATCGTGTTGACCGCGGTGGTGTTCTCCACGGCCGGCCTGTTCAACGCGATCTTCGCCAAGACGTTCGACGACATCTCGATCATTCCCACGTTCGTGCTCACGCCGCTCACTTACTTGGGCGGCGTGTTCTTCTCGACGGCATTGCTGCCGCCGTTCTGGCAAAAGGTCGCGCTCGTCAATCCGATTCTCTACATGGTCAACGCGTTCCGTTACGGAATGCTCGGCAAATCCGACATCCCGATCGGCTGGGCATACGCGATCATGCTCGGGTTCGGCGCGGCGCTGTTCGGCGCCGTGCTCGTCATGTTGCATCGGGGAACCGGCGTCAGGTCCTGACGTGTGCGGCCGCTTCGCGCTGTTCGCCACGCCGGAGCAGCTCGTCGAGTACTTCGAGCTCTTCGAGCGTCCGAGCCTAGGTCTCGAGCCGCACTTCAACATCACGCCGGGACAAGCGGTTGCCGCGGTGCGCGTGGGCCGTGACGGCCGCCGCCGGCTGGATGTCTTGCAATGGGGCCTGGTGCCCTTCTGGGCGAAGGACCGCCGGATCGGCTACAAGCTGATCAACGCGCGGCTCGAAAGCCTGGCCGACAAGCCGGCGTTTCGCGAGGCGTTGTCGCGCCGGCGCTGCCTGATCGCGGCCAGCGGCTTCTACGAATGGGCCGACGCGGGCGAGGGGGCGAAACGCAGGCCCCACTTCGTGAGGACGACCGACGACACGCTGCTCGCATTCGCGGGCTTGTGGGAGCGGTGGCGCGGCGCCGACGGTGCGCCGCTCGAGACCTGCACCATCGTGACCACCGCGGCCAACGCCGCGCTCGCGCCGATTCACGACCGCATGCCGCTCGCCGTCGCGCGCGCGGACCTCGCCACCTGGCTCGATCCGGCGACGAGTCTCGACGAGCTCTCGGCGCTCGCGGCTCGCGGTCCGTCGCTCGAGGCCTGGCCCGTCGGCACCGCCGTCAACGACCCGCGCAACGACGACGAGCGGCTGATCGAGCCCGCGGCCGGCGTAGGCTCCTGATCGATCTACTGCGTGAGCATGAAACGGCGGCCCTGCTGGCTCAGCACGGCGCCGCTGCGCTCGATCGACACGAGCCGCGGACCCTCCGCGAGCTGCTCGCCCTCGACGTACTTGCGGCCGTTGATGAACACGAACCGCTCGGATGCACGGTCGCTGTAAGCGTGCAGCTCGAGATGCAGCGGCGGCACCGCGATGCCTTCGGCGGCGAGCGCCGTGGGGCTCGGCAGCGGAGGCGCGGCGGAGTCGCTCTCTCGCGGCGGCGGGGCGGAGGTTCGCGCCGGGGCGGAGGCGTCCGCATCGGCCACGGACGGGGAGACCGGACGAGCGTCGGCCGGTGTGGTCGCGGCCACGGGTGGCGGCTCGATTCGCGCAGCGCGGGACTCCTCGGGCGGCGGCGCCGGCTCGGTGCGAGCGGCGCGCGTCTCCGGCGCGGCCGCCGGCACCGGAGGCGGGATGTCGAGAGGCACCGTTACGGCAACCGGCGTCGATGCCACCTTCGAGCTGCGCCACCAGGCGCCGCCGAGCGCCACCACGGCGAGCAACAAGACCGCGACGAGCGCGACCATCCAGCGAGGCGTTTCACGGCGCGGAACCGCGAACGGCACGTTCGAGATTCCCGGCACTGCGCCGCGTTGGCGCTCGTGCTCGGATTTGCGCAAGGCGTCGAGGATGAACGACAACTCAATTCTCCTCGAGCAACGACGGCGTGCCGGGAACGTCGAGATCCGCCACGAGGGCGACCTGAGTGCGCGCGCCGACGATTCCGTCCACCGTGAGCATGTGCTCGCGCTGATAGCGGCGCACCTCGGTCTCGAGCGCGCGATCGTACAGCGGCGAGCCGTCGGCCGGCGGCTCCTCGCCGCGGATTCGGGCGAGCGTGTCGCGCAGCCATAGCACATCCGAGTCGCGGATGCCGGGAGTCAGCGGCCGGGCAATCAACGGCCGCCATACGAGCAGCTGATCGCCGTACCACGAGTACGCGAGCTCGGCCAGCGGAAGCTTGAAGGTCTTGCCGTTGGCTACGACGGTGGCGGCGTCGTAGCCGAGCGCCGTGATCACGACGTGGTGCTCTGCGCCGTGGTCGTCGACGAGCTGCAGGATCGCCGGCCAATTGACTCGCCGTAGCTCGCTGAGCGAGCCGCGATCGAGCGCGAGGCAGCGCAAGCCCTGGATCTCGGCCTGGTGGCACGGGTCTCCCGCCGTCGGGTCGTAGTCGGCGCCCCAGAGCGACAGTAGCTCGCCGATCGCACCGTCGCGATCGGTGCGGAAAGACGGATTGCGGAGCAGATCCGCGAGCGTCAGCGGCACGCCGGATGCGTCGGCCGCCGGCGGCGCGCCCGCAAGCACCTGCCCGGTCGCTCCGAGCGCGGTCGCAGGCGCACCCGCGAGCGACGCGTCCGCGGGACGGGCCTGCGCGGCCGGCTGCTCGACCGCCGCCTCGCGATGCCGCTGCCAGAGGTTGGTGGTCGCCAGCGCGAAGCTCGCGATGCCCACGGCCACGGCGGCCCACGGCCACCAACGCCCCGCTGGGCGCCGCCTGCCGAAAACCTCGGCGGCCGCCTTGTCGATGAGCTTGCCGTCGACGTTGTGCCGGTCCTGCGTATAAGCCGCGAGCAGCGCTCGATCCGCAACGACGTTGATGAGCCGCGGGATACCGCGGGAGCCCGAATAGAGGCGCCGCACGGCCGACGCCTTGAACACGTCGCTTTGCGCGCCCGCCACGCGCATCCGGTGACGCACGTAGGCGGCGGTGTCGTCCTTGGTCAGCGGCTCGAGGTGATAGCGGCCCGTGACGCGCTGCGCGATCTGCCGCATCTCGGCGCGCCCGAGCAAGTCGCGAAGCTCCGGTTGCCCGATGAGGATGATCTGCAGCAGCTTCTGTTTCGCGGTCTCGAGATTGGTGAGGAGGCGCACTTGCTCGAGCAGCTCGGGCGAGAGCGTCTGCGCCTCATCGACGATCAGCACCACTCGCTTGCCGGCCGCGTGCCGTTCGAGCAGATGCGCGTTCAACGCGTCGACGAGTCCCTTGACCGTCTGCTCGCTCGGCGCAGCCGTGCCGAGCTCCTCGCAGATGACTTGCAGGAACTCCCGGCCCGACAGCTGGGGATTGAGTATCACCGCGATCTCGGCCTTCTCGGGCAGCTGCTCGAGGAGGCTGCGGATCAGCGTGGTCTTGCCGGTGCCGACCTCGCCCGTGAGCTGAATGAATCCGCCGCTCTCCGAGATGCCGTAGATCAGGTGTGCGAGCGCGTCCGCGTGGCGCACGCTCATGTAGAGATAACGCGGGTCAGGCGTGATCGAGAAGGGCTTCTCGGTGAGGCCGAAGAATTCGGTGTACACGTCCTGGCTCGCTGACGGTTCGTTCTACCGGTTGATCTCCATTAGCGTCGATCGTTCCCGAGCTAGCGCACCTCGATCGTCACGACGTCCGAGGCGATCGGCGGATCGAACGGCACGTGCAGGTTGTCGCCGAGCAGCAGCCGCAGCGTGTGGCGGCCGGGCGGAAGGGTCACCGTGGTCTCGGTCTGGCCGGCGCCGAAGTGCACGTGCTGTGCGTCGCTCGGAATCGGCGCGTCGAGCCGCGGCAGGTCCGCGTCGATCAAGAGATGGTGATGACCCGTGTCGGCCCGGTCCACTCCGGCGGGCGCGACGCCGATGCCCTTGAGGCCGAATTGGACGAGAACCGGGTTGTCGACCATGGCGCCGTCAACCGGGGAGATGATGTACGCGGTAGCCCCCGCGGGCGCCGGCTTGCGCGCCGCCGGAGGCGCCGCGGGCGCCGGCGCGGACACGGTGCTCGAGGCTGGAGCCGGAGGCGGAGTGGGCTCGTCGCGCCCGCAGCCGGCAAGTAAACCGCAAAACAAAATCCATCCGCGCGTCCGCATGGCGGCCCCTCTCACCTGTTTCGAGCGACTGTAGCACGACCGGCCGCACCGAGGGTCCGCCCCGGCCCGCGGCAAGACGGCGCCGAGACGACCCTCAGGACGTGGCGGCCGGGTGCCGCGGGAGGTCGCGCGGATCGAAGTCGTCGACGCCGGTGAGCTCGAGCACCTTGCGATCGAACGCGCGGAGCGCCGCGGCTTCCGCGGGCGTTACGACGCCCAGTCGCTCGGCTTCGTCGATCTGGCCGGGCGTGTCGTCCGCCTTGATGTCGCCTGCGCGGCGCGCGTCGAACACGCGCCGCTCGAGCGGCTTGACCTGCTCCGCGACCTCGACGGCCTCCTGCAGCGCGGCCAATGGATTACCCGGGTCTCGCGTCGTGTACGCGCCCGCCGCGAGACGCTCGCGCGTCTCGGTGGGGTTGATCAGCAGCTCCACGATTTGCTGGCCGAGCTCGTCGGAAGGCGCGGAGTACGTGCGGCCGCGCGGAAAGATCAGCAAGCGCAGCCCCGCGGCGACCCAGCGGTTCGGGAAATTGCGCAATAGGCCGTGGAACTGCTCCTGCGTGCGGTACAGCAACGATCGACACGCCCACTCGACGAGCGGCAGATCCGCCGGCGGCTCGCCTTGGTCTCGATAGTGCTTGAGCACCATCGACGCGAGATAGAGGTAGCTCAGGATGTCGCCGAGGCGCGCGGAGATCAGCTCGCGCCGCTTGAGCTCGCCCCCGAGCGTGAGCATCGCCGCATCCGTGATCAGGGCGAACGAGGCGCTGTAGCGGTTGATGTGCTGGTAGTAGCGGCGCGTCGGTCCGGTCTCCGGCACGTCCGTGAAGCGTGCGAGCGTGACGGCGAGCACCATCGAGCGCGCGGCGTTCGACACGGCATAGCCCAAATGCTTGAACAAGAGCTTGTCGAACGCCGCGAGCCCGCGTTCGCGGTCGGGATCCTTCGCGGCATCCATCTCGGCGCGCACGAACGGATGACAGCGGATCGCGCCCTGGCCGAAGATGATGAGGTTGCGCGTGAGGATGTTCGCGCCTTCGACCGTGATCGCGATCGGCACCGACTCGTAGTTGCGCGCGAGGTAGTTCTTCGGGCCGAGCATGATCCCCTTGCCGCCGTGCACGTCCATCGCGTCGTTGGCGACTTGCCGGCCGAGCTCGGTGTTGTGGTACTTCAAGATCGCCGACGGCACCGCCGGCTTCTCGCCGTTCGCGAGCGCCGTGCAGGTGACACGCGATGCGGCCGTCATGATGTAGACGTTGCCGGCCATTCGGGCGAGCGCTTCGCCGACACCGTGGAACTTGCCGATCGGCAGGTTGAACTGGCGGCGGAGCCGCGCGTACGCGCCGGTGGCGTAGACCGCCGCCGTCGCGGCACCCACCGCGTTGCTCGGCAGCACGATGCTGCGGCCCACCGACAGGAGCTGCACGAGCATGCGCCAGCCCTGCCCGGCCATCTTCGGTCCGCCGATGATCGCGTCGAGCGGCACGAACACGTCGCGGCCGCGCGTGGGGCCGTTCTGGAACGGGATATTGATCGGAAAGTGCCGGCGGCCGATCTCGATGCCCGGTGTGTTGGTCGGAACGAGCGCGGCCGTGATGCCGTAGTCGTCGACGTCGCCGATCAGGTGCTCGGGGTCGCGCAGCTTGAACGCGAGACCGAGCACGGTGGCGATCGGCGCCAGCGTGATGTAGCGCTTCTCCCAGTTGAGCCGGATGCCCACGATCTCCTGACCGCCGTACGTGCCGCGGCATACGACGCCGTGGTCGATGAGGGCCGTGGCGTCGGAGCCGACGCGCGGCGACGTCAACGCGAAGCATGGCACTTCCTCGCCCGACGCGAGGCCCGGCAGCCAGCGCTGCTTCTGCTCCTCCGTGCCGTAGTGCAGCAGGAGCTCCGCGGGGCCGAGCGAGTTCGGCACGCCGATGGTCGACGATGCGGTGGCGTTGCGCGACGAGATCTTCGTGAGCACCATCGAGCTCGCGAGCGGCGAGAAACCGAGTCCCCCGAACTCCTTCGGGATGATCATCGCGAAGAATTTCTGCTCCTTGAGGAACCGCCAGACGTCCGGCGGCATGTCGAGCAGCTCGTGCGTGATCTGCCAGTCGTCGAGCATCCGGCAGAGCTCTTCGCAGGGACCGTCGAGGAATGCCTGCTCCTCGGGAGTGAGTTGCGGCGGCGGCAGCCGGTGGAGCTTGCGCCAGTCCGGCATGCCGGAGAACAGCTCGCCGTCCCACCACACGTTGCCGGCCTCGAGCGCGTCCTGCTCGGTCTTGGACATGCTCGGCAGCATCTTCCGGTAGACGCCGATGATGCGGCGCGTGAGGTTGTCGCGGCGCAGCGTCTCGGCGTTGAGGAACCCGAGAACCGCGATCAGCGCCCACAGCACGAGCTTCCAGAACCAGCCGTCGGCCGCCAGCGTATAGGCGAGCACGCCGACGCCGAGCACCAGCGTGGCCGGGAGCAGGTGGGTGCGCCTGTACGCGAGCGAGATGCCCACGCCGAGCAAGATCAGGAGCCACAGCAAGGTCACCATTGGAACTCCTCGAGCATCGGCGGGGCCTCGCGGCCCCGAATAGAACAGCGAGATCAGAGCAGGTCGGCGACTCCGGCGCGTTCCTCGCGCAGCTCGGCCTCCGTGGCAGCGAGCTTGTCGCGTGCGAACTCGTCGATCTCGAGGCCCTGGACGATTTGGTACTCGCCGCGCACGCAACGCACGGGATAGGAGTAGACCACGCCCTCCGCGATCCCGTAGCTGCCGTCGGACGCGACGCCCATGCTCACCCAATCCTCGCCCGGAGTTCCGAGCGCCCAATCGCGCACGTGGTCGATCGCGGCCGACGCCGCCGACGCCGCGGAAGAGGCGCCGCGCGCCTTGATGATGGCCGCGCCGCGCTGCTGCACGGTGGGGATGAAGGTCTCGTGGTACCAGTTCTGCGGCACGCGCGAGAGCGCGGGCTTACCGGAGACCGTGGCGTGCGCGAGGTCGGGGAATTGCGTGGCCGAGTGGTTGCCCCAGATGATCGCGCCGGCGATCTCGCTGACGTGCACGCCGGCCTTCGCCGCGAGTTGTGCTTTGGCGCGGTTGTGGTCGAGCCGTGTCATCGCGGTGAAGTTGCGCGGATCCAGGCTCGGCGCGTTCTCGCGAGCGATCAACGCGTTGGTGTTCGCCGGGTTGCCGACGACGAGCACCTTCACGCGCCGGTCCGCCACCTCCGCGAGCGCCTTGCCCTGCGCGGAAAAGATCTGCGCGTTGGCAAGCAGCAGATCCTTGCGCTCCATGCCGGGGCCGCGCGGGCGAGCACCGACCAGCAATGCGTAGTTGATGTCGCGGAACGCCGCGTCCGCTTTGTCGGTGCAGACGATGCCGTGCAGCGTCTCGAACGCGCAGTCGTCGAGCTCCATCGCGACTCCGTTCAACGCCGGCAGCGCCGGGGTGATCTCCAGGAGCTGCAGGATGATCGGTTGGTCGGGTCCGAACAGCTGCCCGGATGCGATGCGAAATGCAAGCTGGTAGCCGATCTGTCCCGCGGCACCGGTAATCGCCACGCGCACCGGCGGTTTGCTCTTCTGCTTCATGCGTTCAAGTCTCTGCTCGGGGTGGATAGGAATGCGCCCGCGTTGGGCGGCCAGAATCTTAGCACGCGCCCTTCGCGCGGCTTCGACGGCGGCTATTCCGGCGGCAGCTCGGTGGGCGACTCGCTCTCGCCGGCGCCGGGCTTCGACAGTCCGTGCTTGCGCAGCAGGCTGCGGAGCTGGTGGTAGCTCAGACCGAGCAGCTTGGCCGCTGTCGTCTGCTTGAATTGCGCGCGCTCGAGGGCGCGCCGCAGAACGCTGCACTCGAACGTCGTGACGGCCGAGCGAAAATCCGACGGCACCTCGTGGTCGTTCGCGCCAGCCGTCGAGCGCGGCTCGATCTCGGCAGCACTCTCGCGCGGCGGCGCGGGTGCGTAGGGAGACGCGAACGGATCGAACAAGATCTCGTTGATCGGCTTCGCGGGGTCGTCGGAACGGTAGACGCTGCGCTCGACGGCGTTCTTCAGCTCACGCACGTTGCCCGGCCAGTTGTAGCCGAGCAGCGCAGCCTTCGCGTCGGTGGTGAAGCCGGGGAAGAACGGCCGCTTGAGCTCGCTCGTCACGTTGACGGCGAAGTGGTACGCGAGCGTGTCGATGTCTTCTGGGCGGACGCGCAGCGGCGGCACGTGGATCACGTCGAACGCGAGGCGATCGAGCAGGTCGGCGCGGAACCGGCCGATCTCCGCGAGCCGCGGCAAGTGCTCGTTGGTGGAGCCCACGATGCGGACGTCCGCGGAGATCGTCTCCTGGCCGCCCACGCGCTGAAACTCGCCGTACTCGATGACCCGTAGGATCTTTTCCTGCATGCGCGGCGGAATCGTGCCGAGCTCGTCGAGCACGAGCGTGCCGCCGTCGGCTTGCTCGAAGCGCCCGATATGGGTTCGCGTGGCGCCCGTGAAGGCGCCGGCCTGATGGCCGAACAGCTCCGATTCCAGCAGCGTTTCCGTCAGCGCGGCGCAGTTGACCTTGATCAAGGGCTGCTCCCAACGCTCGGAGAGGTAGTGCAGCCGGGAGGCGATGAGCTCCTTGCCGGTGCCGCGCTCGCCGATCACCAGCACCGGCTTCGCGAGCTTCGCCGCACGCGAGACGTGCTCGAGCATCGCGAGGAAGGAAGGCGCTTCGCCGATCAGAGCAATGCTTTCGGGGGTGGGGACCGTCGCGGTTGCCAAAGCCGTCAAACCTTAGGTGTTTCGGCGAAATCTTAGCCGATTCGTTCAGCGAATCACCACCGTGTTTTCGCCTTGACAGCGGCTCGATCCCGCGCCGTTCTTGGGCTTGGCAGCGATGGCAAAGGCTTGGCACAGAAACTGCTTTGAGCCTCCCAACTATCGACAGAGGACAAGCTGCCATGGGCATCTTCTCGCGCTTTTCAGACATCGTGAACTCGAACATCAATGCCATCCTCGACAAGGCCGAAGACCCCGAGAAGCTGGTTCGCCTGATGATCCAGGAGATGGAAGACACGCTCGTCGAGGTCCGCTCGACGGCCGCCCGCGCCATCGCCGACAAGAAGGAAATCTCGCGCACCCTGAACAACCTCGACCAGGAGGCCCGCGATTGGCAGGCCAAGGCCGAGCTCGCGCTCGACAAGGAGCGCGACGATCTCGCCAAGGCGGCTCTTGCCGAGAAGGCCCGCGTGATGAGCTCCGCGGAAGGGCTGCGTCACCAACAGAAAGCGATCGGCGACGGCCTCGAAAAGCTCAACGACGACATCGTGCGGCTCGAGGAGAAGCTCGTGGACGCCAAGACGCGCCAGCAGGCGATCTTCGCGCGCCACCAGACCGCGAGCCGCCGGCTCGAGGTCCGCAAGCGCCTGCACAGCTACAAGATCGACGACGCGTTGATTCGCTTCGACCAGTTCGAGCGCCGCATCGACGACCTCGAGGCCCACGCCGAGTCGTACGACTTGGGCAGCAAGAAGGACTTGAGGGACGAGTTCGTGGACCTCGAGACCGAGGACGCGGTCGCCAAGGAGCTCCGCGAGCTCAAGTCGAAGCGCGCCGGTCAGAAGCGTAACGAGCCGGCGTAAGCTCCATGCCGGTCACCGTCGCCGCCTTCGTCCTGACCGTCGTTTTCGTGACGATCGTGCTGCCCATCGTGATCGTCATGCACTACTTGACCAAGTGGAAGGCGACCAAGGGGTTGTCCGACGACGAGCAGCGGCTGCTCGAGGATCTCTGGCGCGATACGCAAGCGATGCAAAGCCGCCTCAACGCGCTCGAGACGATCCTGGATGGCGAGGTGCCCGATTGGAGGAAGAAGTCATGACCGGCGACGACGCGACGATGCCGAGGAATCGGCTGTACAAGAATCCCCGCAAGGGGTTCATTTTCGGGGTCTGTGCAGGATTCGCCGACTACTTCGCGTTCGACGCCACCGTCGTACGCGTGCTGACCGTGTTGGGGTCGTTCTTCGCGTTCCCGATCGTTTGCCTGGGCTACGTCGTGCTGGGTTTGGTCTTGCCGGTGAAGCCGTACGAGGGGCCGGAGTCGGAACGAGTCGATCCCGTCCAGCGCAAGGCCCGATCCGATCCGCACGAGATGCTATCGAGCGTTCGGCACCGTGCCCGCGATCTCGACGCGCGGCTGCAAAAGCTCGAGAAGTACGTGACGTCGAACCGCTTCAAGCTGGATCAGGAGTTTCAACGCTTGCGCGATTAGTCACGCGTCACTGATGAACCGCGGCCCGGGGAGGGGCGCTCGATGAATCCGTTCGAACTTGCCTTCGCCATCGTCTTCATGGTGCTGGCCTACAAGCTGGCGAGCCGTATGCTGCAGAACCGGGCGAGCCGTCCGACCGAAACGCCGGAAGCTAACGCGGACCTCATTCGGCAGATCGCCGACCTCGAAGAAAGGGTGCGCGTGCTCGAACGGATCGTTACCGACGACCGCACGGACTTGCGGAAGCAGTTCAACGAGCTCGGCGGCTGAGCCGCAGAGCGGCTACTTCGGCGCGGGGTTTGCGGCCTTGAAGGCCTTGACCTGTTCGTTGAACGCCGCGGCCACCTTCTCCATCTCCTCGACCGCGGAGTTGTGCCGCGTGACCATCAAGGATTTGTACTCCGCCGGCGCATCCTCGCCCTTGCCGGTGGCTTCGCCGTCCACGCAAGCCAGGTAGTCGTTCATCGCGGCAATGTAGGCCTTCACGTCTCCCTGCGCGGCCACCATTTGGTCGTTGGTCGATGTCTTTCCGTCCGCCGGAATCTTCGGCATCTTCGGCATTTCGCAAGCCTCGGCGGCGAAACCGCAGCAAGCCGAAATCGCTACCACCAGGCAAGACGTCCACGTTCTCATCTCTCTACCTCGTTCTATTCGACGTTCCGGCGCGCCGGGCAATATACCGCAGCGCCCGCGCGGTCGTCATTAACCAGCGGCCGATGCACGGCTCGAGCGCCGATCATGCAAACAGCGCACGATATTTGCCGCTGCCCTCGTTCTCTGCGACCAGCAGAGTGCCGAACTCGTCGGCCGTGACCGGATCGCCGAACAGGTGTCCCTGCGCGTAGTCGCATTGGTGCTTGCGCAGGAACTCGAGCTGCTGCTCGTTCTCCACACCTTCGGCCACGACCTCGAGCTGCAGGCTGTGCGCCATCTGGATGATGGCGTCTACGATCGCGGCGTCGTCGCGGTCGATCGCCACGTCGCGGACGAACGAGCGGTCGATCTTGAGCGTGCTGATCGGGAATTGTTGGAGGGCGGACAGGGACGAGTAGCCCGTGCCGAAGTCGTCGATGGCGAGATGCAAGCCCATGCCGTACAGCGCGTCGAGGATCCGGATCGTCCGGTCCGGGTCCTCCATCAGCGTGGTCTCCGTAATCTCGAGCTCGAGGGAGGTGGGCGATACGCCATGGGCGCGGAAGGTCTCGCGCACCTGATCGAGGAAGCGCCGCTGCTGCAGCTGGCGTAACGATAGGTTCAGCGAGATGCGGCACGGCGAGGGCACGGACCTCTGCCAGGCGCGGTAGTCGGCGCAGACCCGGTTCATGACCCAATCGCCGAGTTGGAGTATCAGATTGGTCTCCTCGGCGAGCGGCACGAAGTCGGAGGGCAGCACGATGCCGCGCTCCGGCAAATCCCACCGCAGCAGCGCCTCGGCCCCTTCGAGACGACCCGTGCTCAACCGGTACTTGGGCTGGTAGTGCAGCCTGAGCTCGTCGCGCTCGAGCGCGCGCCGCAGCTTGCTCTTCAGCATCAAGCGCTCGACGGCGGCCGTATTCATGTCGGTGGAATAGAACTCGGCGCAGTTGCCGCCCGCCTTTTTTGCCTGATACAGCGCGGCGTCCGCGTTGCGGATCAAGTCGATCACGTTGTCGCCGTCGCGCGGATACACGGCGATGCCCATGCTGGTCGTGAGAAAGATCTCCTCGCCGTGCACCTGGAAAGGCTTGCCCGTTGCCAGCAGCAGCCGGGGCGCGATCTCCGCGAGACTCTTCAGCATCGATTCCATTCGATCGAAGCCCGTGAGCAGCACGGCGAATTCGTCGCCCGCGAGCCGTCCGGCGTGCGCGGTGTCCGGAAGCTCCGCGAGCACCCGGCGCGCGAAGATCTCGAGACTCGTGTCGCCGGCCGCGTGTCCGAACGTATCGTTGATGTCCTTGAACCGGTCGACGTCGAGATAAACGATTGCAAGGTATTGCTGAGTGCGGCGCGCGCGTGCGATGCCCTGCTGCAGCAGGTGCTGGAACTGCATGCGGTTGGCGATCTTCGTAAGCGGGTCGGTGCGCGCCAGATAGCGGATCCGCTGCTCGACGCGCTTGCGCTCGTCGATGTTGTGGGCCGCGTAGACGCGTCCTTCCACCTCGCTGCCCCGGCCCAAGATGTTCGACACCGTGTAGGAGATGCTCGACGTCGAGCCATCCTGGCGGAGCACCGTGCCTTCGCGCGGCCGGGAGGCGCCGCCGACCGCTTGCCGCCGGTCGGTCGATACGATGAGGTCGTCGGCGCTCCGGCCGGCGAGCTCCGTCTCTGCGAGACCGAACAACTCGGCCGCAGCCGCGTTGGCGCGCTCGATCTTGCCCTCGGCGTCCGTGATCAGCAGCGCTTCGCCCATCCCTGCGAGGAGGCGGTCGAGATAGTCGCGGGAGATCGTGCTCGATCGCAGGCTGGTGCGCATCGACTCGACGGCGGTTCCGAGCTCGTTCAGCTCGCTAACGCCGGCGAGATCGAGCGTAGTCGCGAATTCGCCGCGGGCCGCGCCCGCCAGCGCCGCCGCCACGGAGCGCAGCGGTTTGACGAAGCTATCGACGAGCATCGCGACGAGCGTGAGTGCCATGCCTCCTGCGATCGCGAAGTCGGCGAGCAGCAACCCTCCGAGGCTGCGATCTCCCACCACTCCTTCGGAGTGAAGAAAGAGCAGCACGCCGGCCACGGCGAGAGCCGCGCCTGCAACCGCGCCCATGGCCACGAGATAGCGGCGCTTCAGCCCGGAAATTGCAGATAACTTAAGCATGAAAACGGGGACCATCGGCGGGGGCACGGGCTGGGTTTGTTATATTTGTTGTCCGGGCAGCTAACGGATCGGATCGAGCAGAGCACAACCGGGCCGCCTTGCCCAGTCGAATGCGACAGAATTCGGCAGCTCGCCACCGAGGGCGGTCCTCGATCGACTGACGATACAGTCTATTACGATGCATAGCACCCCGCACCCCGGCGGGTACCGGGCCCCTTTAGGCTTGCGCCACAGGCACGTTCAGTCGTTGTTGGCGGGCTGGCCGTTTCGCGGCAGCGCATTGCGGCACCTGGCCGCCGGCCTGCTCGGCGCAGCGCGCCGCGAGATCGTGGAATGCGGCGACGGCACGCGGTTGCTCGGATTCGCGAGCGCCCAGCCGGGGCCGAGCCGGGGGCTCGCGATTCTGCTACATGGTTGGGAGGGCAGCGCCGATGCGAGCTACGTGCTGTCGGTCGGCAGCCGGCTCTTCGCTGCGGGCTTCGACGTCTTTCGGCTGAACTTCCGGGATCACGGCGAAAGCTACGACCTGAACCGCGAGCTGTTTCACTCGTGCCGAATCGACGAGATCGTCGGCGCCACGCAGCGCATCGCGGCCGCGCACCCGGCAGAACGCACGTATCTCATCGGCCACTCGCTCGGCGGCAATTTCGCTCTGCGAGTCGCGGCACGTGCGCCCGCGGCCGGCGTGCGGCTCGCGAAGGTCGTGGCAATCTGTCCCGTGCTGCGGCCCCACAGCACGATGCGCGCTCTAGAGGAAGGACTATGGGTCTATCGAGCGTATTTCTTGCGGCGTTGGCGCCGCTCGCTGCTCGCAAAGGCCGCGTGCTTCCCGGACCTCTATGATTTCGGCGACTTGCGGCGTTTCCCCACGCTCACCGCGACCACCGATTTCTTCGCGACGCGCTACGCCGGCTTCCCCGATCTCGACGCCTACTTGAGCGGCTACGCAATCACGGGCGACGTGCTGCGAAACCTGTCGGTGCCTTCGCGCTTGATCGCGTCCGCCGACGACCCGGTGATACCGATCGCCGATCTGCGCGACCTCGCGGCTAGCGCGGCTTTGCGGATCAGCGTGTTCGCGCACGGCGGTCACTGCGCGTTTCTCGAGGACTATCGTTTGCGCAGCTGGGCGGATCGCGCCGTCCTCGCGGAGCTCGAAGACGACTGAACGGCGCGCCTCGGCTCGCGCTTCAGGTCAGGCCGGGCTCGGGTCGGGGTGGCGCTTCTCCTCGAACGTGGTTGGCGCGATGCCGCTCGTGACTCTGATCTCGCCCTCGATGACGGCGCCCTCCGCGACGGCGATCGAGTTCCCGGACAGGCTGCCGCTGACCCGCGCGGTGCCCGCGATTTCCACGCGCTGACGCGCGACCACGTCGCCTTCGACGACGCCCGCGACGACGATGTCCGTGGCCTTGATCGTACCTTTCCAGCGACCGCCGTCGGCCAGCGTCAATGGGCCGTCGATATCGCAGTCGCCCTCGATCGTCCCGCAGAACACGTACGCCCCTTGGCCCGTGATCGAGCCGACGATTCGCGTCGAGGGAGCGATGTAGGTGGTGGGCCCTGAGCTCGAATCTTGAATGCGCCGTTTGAACATGAAGGTCTCCGCAAAGGTGAGCCAACGGTAGCCGAGCCGGCGCGAGCGTGCGAGAACGGGCTTCACGGCGGCCGATCGCCGCACCGCGGCAATTAGTGACCGCTTATGTCACTGCGACACAGTTCACGATCGGCCCGCCGCGCCGCGCCGCGTCTCGCGCGTCTGCGCTGGCACGCTCGTTGCTTGGGTCACCCACACTACACGCCAGGAACAGTTCCATGGACGGCAACGTCGAGATCATCGCCCTCGTGCTCGGAGAGCCGAACGTGCACTGGCACGCCAATCAGCTCGGTGAGGGGGCCCAGCGGCTGGTACGGCGGTCGGATGGGCGGGTCTCGCTCGAGCCGGTGGAATCGCTCGAGGAATTCGAGCGGACCGTTCGCACCACGGGCTGCTTTCGGCGCGGCAAACCGATTCGCGATCCCGCCACACAGGAAGTCATCGGCTACGAGATGGAGCAAGTGCCGTTGCTGCGCGCGGCGGGCGGCTGACCGCCGCACGCGAGTCAGTAGCCGTAACCCAGTGTCTTGGAGTCGGCGACGAAGCCGTTCTCGAGCCGGACTTGCCGCATGAGCTGGTACGGCCCGAAGTTGTAGGTCCAGTCCTCCACCACGACCTCCTCGAGGAAGCCCGGCAGCGCATAGATTCGTCCGGTGCTCGCGTCAGTGGTGAACGTGCGCTGCGCGAGCCGCGACTGCACGCTGGCGGGCTCGCCGCAGAACTGCAAGAGCTTCGTGACGTGATCGCCCACGGAGATGACCCGGTTGCCGCAGCGGAACGCCGCTTGAGCCGGCGCAGCTGCCAGCAGCACGGCCACGATGAAAGCGCCGATCTTGCGGCTGTCGATGGCTCTGATGGTCACGCCCACCTCTCGAGCTCCGTTGATCGAATTCCCTGTCGAGTCGAAGTCGACGCTAGCCGTGCCTCGATGAACCTACGCTGAATCGCTGACGTCGGCAATCGTCGGCCTATAATGCGAGTCCTTTTGCCCGACCCGCGGAAGCTTGGCCACCCACTCGAACATCACAGGAGCCGACGACGGAGCGTTCGCTGCGCGGCTCCGCTGGCTCGAGACGCCCGGCAACGCGCACTTGGTACGGGGCGGACTGCGCGGCGTGGAGAAGGAGAGCCTCCGCGTGCGGCCGGACGGCCGGCTGTCTCATCTGCCGCACCCGCGGGCATGGGGTGCGGCGCTCACCCATCCCTACCTCACGACCGACTACTCGGAGTCCTTGCCGGAGTTCGTGACGCCGCCGCAGCACAGCAACTGGGAGACTCTGCAGTTCCTCTGCGACCTGCACGCGTTCGCGTACCGCCGGCTCGACGGCGAGCTGCTGTGGCCGGCCAGCATGCCGTGCGTTCTGCACGGCAACGACGAGATTCCGATCGCCGATTACGGCAGGTCGAATCCCGGCCTCATCAAGACCGTGTACCGGCGCGGACTCGGTTTCCGCTACGGGCGGTCGATGCAGGCCATAGCGGGCGTGCATTTCAATTACTCGCTGCCGAGCGAGTTCTGGCCGGCTCATCGCGAGCGCGAGGGTTCGTCCTTGCCGGCTCGAGACTTTCGCTCCGAGCGCTTCATGGGTCTCGTGCGCAACTACCGGCGCTGCGCGTGGCTGGTGACCTATCTGTTCGGCGCCTCCCCGGCGCTCAGCAAGTCCTTCCGGCCCGAAGGCCACGAGCTCTTGACGGAGCTCGACCCGGATACGTGGTACTCGCCGTTCGCCACGTCGCTCCGAATGAGCGACCTGGGCTATCGCAACAAGACGCAGGGGCGGCTCTCGATTTCCGCGAACTCGATCGCCGAGTACGTGGGAGGGCTCGTCGCCGCGATGACCACGGTCGAGCCGCGCTATGCGGCCATCGGCGTGGTCGTCGACGGAGAATACCGGCAGCTCAACGCGAACTTGCTGCAGATCGAGAACGAGTACTACAGCTCGATCCGCCCCAAGCCCAGCAAGGCCAGCTCGAGCCGGCCCGCCGCGGCGCTACGCAGTCACGGCGTCGAATACGTCGAAGTGCGGACGCTCGACTTGAGCCCGCGCGATCCGGTGGGCATCAACCAGAATCAACTGCGCTTCATCGAGGCGTTGCTGCTCTACTGTCTGCTGGCCGACAGCCCGCCGATCGGCGCCGCGGAGCAAGCCGAGATCGACTCGCGGGACTTGACCGTGGCGCGCGATGGCCGCCGGCCCGGGCGTTCCATCGTAATCGCCGGCGCGGAGCGCCCGGTCGCCGACTCGGGTCTCGAGATCGTTGCCCGCCTGGATCGTATCGCCGCGCTTCTCGATTCGAGCGGCGAAGGCTACGTCGCGGCGGTGGGGCTCGCGCGCGACGCGCTGCGCGACCCGGAGCGCACTCCCTCGGCCGCTCTGCTTCGGGATCTGGCGGCCGAGCGCGCCACGTTCTCCGAGCACGCATTGGCCCTCGCCCGCGCTCATGCGGAATACTTCATGAAGCTCGCCGTCGCGCCGGCCCGCGAGCAGGCCTTGGACGACATTGCGGCTCGATCGCTGGCCGAGGCTGCGGCGCTCGAAAAGGGGGAGACTCGGCCGTTCGACGAGTATCTGCGCGAGTTTTTGTACGCCGTCTGAGTCCCGGATAGAGGGCTCGAGCTCGGCATTCTGTGAATCGGTTAACCGCGCGCCGCACGGCGGGGCCTCGATACTGGCCGCTTCGCGCCAAGGCAAGATCATGAGAGCAGCCTTCTTCATCGCGGTACTGCTGGGCTTCAGCGGCGTGCTCGCAGCCGCGCACTTCGCGCCATGGATGCGGCACGCGCGCCTGCCGTCACAGACCGAGGTCGTAGCCACCGGCGGCCGCGCCGAGCGCTTCTTAATCAGGTTGCCGGTCGACCGTATAGAAGCCAGCGGCGTAGCCGCAAGCCCGCTGCGCGCGCCCCCGGGTGCGCCGGGCCTTGCGCTGCCCGCCGAGCTTTCGGCCAAGCCGCTGCTCGTCGAGCATTTCAAGGTTCGCGACGCCGCGGGGAACGTGATCGGGCTCGCCGCGCGCCATTGGACTTCCGAAGGCCGCGGTGCCGGCAGCGCCTGGTCGGTACTGATTCCGAGCCGCGGCGCGCTGCTTCTCACCGCTCCCGGCGAAGGCAAGGCCGCGCTCGACGGCGCGCTGCAGAAGGTCGGCTACCATCCGGGCAGCGCCTGGAGCGGCACAACCGCCGTGCCCGCCGTGAACGTGGAGCTCACCCCGCGCGAAGGCGGCGAGGTCACCGCGGGCAGCGACGAGTTCGACAAGCTCGGCGGCAGCTACAAGGAAGTCTGGAAGGTCACGGGCGTCAGCGAAAGCGGCGAGCTTCGCGGCACGATCGAGCTCGACACCATCACGCGGCGGGGCTCATGAAGTATTTGTTGGTGATGATCGTCGGCTTGCTGCTCGGCGCGGTGGCCGCCGGGGCCGTGCTCTATTACAACCCCCTCACGGAGGCGGACGGGCCCGAGCCGGCGGCCGCGGATCGCGCCCTGCACTACGACCTTTCCGCCCAGATGCTCGGCCTCTCGCTCGGGGAGCGTGCGTTGCTGCCCTCCCTCGAGCAGCGGGATACGCAACTCTGGGAGGACACGATCGACCGCACCGCGCTCATGGGGCTCGTGTTGCGGGACGATGCCAACCAGCCCGTCGCGGTCGCGAGCCGCCTGCTCGTAGGCTCCGCGAGTACGGACTTGCTGCTGCATGGCGTACTGCTCAGCGACTACTGGCTGCTCACGTTTCCCGACGAAGGCACGCTGTTCGTGCGGGTGGACACGAACGTCTGGCCGTTCCTGAAGCAGGCGCTGCTGCCGGTGTGGTTCTTCAACCAACCGTGGCACGGCCCGGTGGAGTTTCGACCGACGGCCGGCCCGGGTGCGCAAAGCACCGCGATCGTGATCGGCGCCAGCGGAAAGTTCGGCGGTGTCGAGGGTAGCGCCGTGGAGCGCTACCGCGTGACCACGCTCGACCGCGCCTCGAACAAGGCGGAAGCCGTGGGCGAGCTGCACCTGCACTTCTTCCCGCCGCAGGTCGCGGCCGAGCAGCCGACGCCGGGCGACGGCTAGAGCGCGCGCGCCGAGAGATCGGTGGCGGGATCGCGGATCTCCGCCGCGCTCAACGCAGCGCCCGCGGCCACGAGCTTCTTGCCGTTCATGAAGTCGTGCGGGCTGTTGACGGCGTCCACCGCGATCACCTTCCCGGCGGCAAGGTAATAGGCTGCGAAGCTGCGCGGTGTCGCGCCCGGCCGCACCGCCACCTCATCGTAGCCCGTCGATAAGCCGGCGATCTGCAGCTTCAAATCGTACTGGTCCGACCAGAACCACGGCACCTCGGAGTAGGTCGTCGGCGCGCCGAGCATGCCGGAGGCGGCCACTTTCGCCTGGTGGATGGCATTCGGCACCGACTCGAGCCGCACCCTCCGGCCGTGGTTGCCGAGGGGCTGATTGGTGCAGTCCCCGGCCGCGAATACGTGGTCGTCGGCGGTTCGAGCATGGGCGTCGACAACGATGCCGTTGTCACACGGCAGGCCCGCTTCTTTCGCGAGCGCCACGTTCGGCACCACGCCGATGCCCACGATTGCGACGTCGCAGTCGAGCCGCCGGCCGTCCGCCAGCTCGACGGCGCCGACGGCTGCGGCGCCGTGGAAGGCGCGCACCGCGGCGCCGTAGTGGATCGCGACACCGTGCTCGCGGTGCTGCCGGGCGTAGAACTCGGAAACCTGCGGCGCCACGGTGCGAGCCATCACGCGCTCGAGCGCTTCCACCACCGTCACCGCATAGCCGCGCTGCGCGGTGACCGCGGCCACCTCGAGGCCGATGTAGCCGGCGCCGACGAGCAGCACGCGCGCATTCGGCGCGAGCCGCGCCGCAATCGCGTCGACGTCGGCGATCGTGCGCAAATAATGGACGCCCGGGAGCTCGGCGCCCGCGATCGGCAGCCTGCGCACCGTGCTCCCGGTGGCAAGCAGCAGCCGGTCGTACGGTAGCGTGCGGCCGTCGTCGAGCCGCATGGCATGCTTCGCGAGGTCGAGCTCGACGGCGCGGCGGCCGAGCTCGAGGGTCACGCCCTTCTCGGCGTAGAACGCCGCGTGGCGCAGGAACAGCCGCTCGCGCGGCAGCTCGCCCGCGAGGTATTTCTTGGACAACGGCGGGCGTTGATACGGCAGATGCGGCTCGTCGCCGATCAGCGTGAGGTTGCCCGCGAAGCCTTGCTGCCGCAGCGTCTGCACGGCCTGAGAGGCGGCCTGGCCGCCGCCCACGATCACGAAGTGGTCGGTCATCGGGGGTGTATATTCCAAGCGCGCGGCGAAAATTCCAAGGACGAGGCGGGCGATGGCGAGCGCCATTCGATTCGAGCGGTTCGGCGGCCCGGAGGTTTTGCAGTACGTCGACGTGGCGGTGCCGGAGCCGGATGCCGGTCAGGCGCGCGTCGTGCACTCCGCCGTGGGGGTCAACTTCATCGACGTTTACCACCGCACCGGCCTGTACCCGCTGACGTTGCCGAGCGGCCTCGGCGGTGAGGCGGCGGGGGTGGTCGCGGCCGTCGGGCCGGGAGTGACGCACGTGCGCGCCGGTGATCGAGTGGCGTATACCGCGCACGCGCCGCTCGGAGCCTACTCCACCGAGCGTGTGCTCGACGCACGCTGGCTGGTGCGCTTGCCGGCCAAGATCCGGGAAGAGACCGGAGCGGCGATGATGCTCAAGGGACTCACCGCCTGGTACCTGCTGCACCGCAGCTACAAGGTGGCGGCCGGCGACTGGATCGTGCTGTACGCGGCGGCGGGCGGCGTGGGTTCGATCGCCGCGCAATGGGCGCGGCAGCTCGGGGCGCGCGTGATCGGCATCGTCGGCAGCGACGCGAAGCGCGAGCTCGCGCTCGCGAACGGCTGCGAGCACGTGCTGCTCTCGAGCGACCCGATCCCGGCCCGAGTTCGCGAGCTCACCGGCGGCGCAGGAGCTCCGGTGGTTTACGACTCGGTGGGACGCGACACCTTCTTGCAGTCGCTCGATTGCCTGCGCCCGCATGGCGTTCTCGTGAGCTTCGGCAACTCGTCGGGAAAGGTGGAGCCCTTCTCGCTGCTCGAGCTCATGCGGCGCGGCTCGTTGTACGTCACGCGGCCTACTCTCATCGACTTCATTCGCGCGCGCGAGGATCTGGAGGCGGGCTGCCGCGTGTTGTTCGAGCTCGTGGTGAGCGGCGCCGTGGAGATCGAGATCGGCCAACGCTACGCGCTGCGCGATGCCGCGCACGCACATCGTGACCTCGAGGCACGGAGCACCACCGGCTCGAGCATTCTCCTGCCTTGACGGCTGCCGCCGATTTTCCTCATTTCGGCCGATCTCGAACAGAAACGCCGATGGAGCGCGGACCGGCAGCGCGCTAGCGTAGTCGGTCTTCGGACGTCATGGAGGACGCCGTGCCCACCCAACGCCACGAGGCGCGCTTCGAGCAGCCCCTCACCGCCGTTTTCTCCGCAATGATCGACGTGGTTGCCCGCGGCCGTTGGGGCGGAGGCGCGATTGTCGCCGGCACGCTGCCGCCGCGGGCCGGCTGCCAATACGCGCAACAGCGCGGCAAGGTGCTGCGGCGTGGCAAGGTGCTCGAATGCTTGCGGCCGGTGTCCCTGACCGTGCAGGAAACGCTGCTCGACCCGCCGTGCTGCGTGAAGCTGCGTCTGCACTGGCGCATCGAGCCGCTCGAGACCGGCTCATGTGTGCTGCTCGACGCACGGTTCACGCTGAACGGTGCCGCGTCGCTGCGGCGGCGGCACTGGTGCCGGCGAATCGAGGGCCATTGCGAGCGGATGCTCGGCCATGTGCGCCGTCTTGCGGCGGCCGAGCCCGTGCGTGCGGCGCGGACGGCGGAGCAGACGTCCGATCCGCGCGAGCTCGCGCTCCGGCGCCTGTTCGCGCTCCAATGAACGTGTGAATTCCATTCATCGAGAAACGTGAATCCGCGCGCAGAAGGGCGAAACGTCGCTAATATACTCGGAGCAACGGCATCGTCTGCCGTTCCTGGTAGCGCGGTGCCGAGCACAAGGAGGCACGCTTGCGCACGAAACAGGAGCGGATTCACAGGGTCGCCAGCCTCACGGAGTTCTTCCGCGAATCGGTCGCCGAGGCCATGGAGCGGCAGGGCGTCGCCGCCGACGACCACACCTCTTACTACGTCGTGAACTTGCTCACGTTGTTCGCGCGATCCGAGCAGGCCTACGCGGCCGACAACCCGGGGACCCGCTTTCAGCCTCTCGCACTGCTTCTTGCCGAGGCGGCGGCCAGCACCGATCCGCGCGAGCGCGATCTCGGGCTGCAGCGCGTCGGTGACATCGCGTTGTTCGTGGCGGGGTTCTTCGGCGACGGGTTCGTACGCAAGCCGGTCGACGTCGATTACTACATCGACGTGGGGGGCGCCGCGTATCAGTCCTTGTCGGCGAACGTGCGCGGCACGGTACGAGGCCGCGCTTTCGGCGCGGTGTTCGCGGAGCTCGGGGCCAAGTTTCGCGACTTCGTCGACGTGCTGGCCGAGGTCCGAGACTCGGGCAAGACCATCGACGACCTCGACATGCTCAGGCTCTACGAGCTCTGGCTCCGTACCGGCAGCGGACGAGCCGCGCGCATCCTGCGCGATCGCGGCATCGAGCCGGCCGCGTCGCTCAACGTAGCCACGCGCCACTGATTGCATGTTGCTCGGCAATCTCCAGACGCTGATCAGCGATTTCTACGCGCTCGATTTACCCTATCGCGTGGACGACTTCCTCACCACCGACGCGCATCTCGCGCGCTCGCTCGACGGCGGCGGCCGGCAGGTCGACGAGAAGCTCCTGATCGCCGAGGCCGACGGCGAGGCGGAGGTCTGCTTGTACTTGGAGCAGCGGCTCCTCGAGCGGCTCGAGAGCAGCGATCCGCTCCAGCGTCTCGACGCCGACAATCTCGAGGATTTCTGGACCGCGTTCGAGGGCGTGAGCCATTTCACCTATTACGCATGGAACGCCCAGCGCGAGAAGACCGTGACGCTGCTCGAGATGGAGCTCCAGGCCGAGGTCGACAAGTTCGTCGCCACGACGCTGCTGTTGCTGCGCCAGGGCAGCTCCGACGCGCGCCGCCTCCACCACTGGCTGTTCGAGCTGCCGCGGCTCGACACGCGGCTCGATGGCGACGAGCTCGACCGCTACCGCGACGCCAACCGCTACGCCGCTAAATACTGCCGCCGCCTCGCGGCCGCCCCTGAGCGCAGCCCGCAACACGAGCCCGTGCAGGCGGAGCTGCGCCGCTTCTACCGCCTCTCCCAGGCCTCCAAAATCGAGCACATCGACAGCGAAAGATAGGGACGGGTTACCTTTCGGCTTGCTGCGAAACGCGGCGTCGGTCATGTCTGACTTTGGCCGCAGGCGTAGCGGTAGCGACGGCCGCACCTCGAAGGGCCTTCCCGAGACACGGCGGAAGACCATCCCTGGGCCTCGTCGCCGCACGTCCCTGTGCGGCGACGGTCTCGGGAAGGCCCTTCGAGGTACGTCCGCCGCCATCACGAGTAGCGCGTGGGCCAAAGTCAGACATGACCGACACCGCGTTTCGCGGCAAGCCAAAAAGTAACCTGTCCCTATTTTTCGCCGCTCAGGAACAGGCGGTAGGCGGGATTCGCGGTCTCGTCCCAGTGCGCGTAGCCCAGCGTTGCGAGGTGCTCCGCGAAGCGCGCGCGGT
>DASUFK010000175.1:0-5465 GCA_036274615.1 Gammaproteobacteria bacterium
CGAAGGGGTCTTCCCGAGACACGCCGGAAGACCGTCCCTGGGGCTCCTCGCCGCACATCCCTGTGCGGCGACGGTCTCGGGAAGACCCCTTCGAGGTGCGGCCGCAGCTATTCACCCGCAGCACGCGGCCGCTCCGAGCGAGCGGGCGCGCAGGAAAAGTAACATGTCCCTATTTTCTCGCGGGAGAGTTGAATGAGGAACGTCGCCGTCAGGAACATCGAGCGCGCCGAACGCAGCGTCGTGGACGCGCTCGGCGAGCTCGGCGTCGCCACCGTCCATGAAGCGCAGGGCCGAACCGGCCTGCTGCAACCCTACATGCGGCCGATCTACGCCGGCGCGCGCATCGGCGGCAGCGCGCTCACCGTGCTGCTGCACCCCGGCGACAACTGGATGCTGCACGTGGCCGTGGAGCTTGCGCAGCCCGGCGACATCATCGTCGCGGCGGTGAGCGCGATGAACACGGACGGCATGTTCGGCGAGCTGCTCACCACGTCGTTCCGGGCGCACGGCGTCCTCGGGCTCGTGATCGACGCGGGCTGCCGCGACGTCAAGGAGCTCACGGAGATGCGCTTCCCCGTCTGGAGCCGCGCCGTTTCCGCGAAGGGCACCGTCAAGGCGACCGTCGGCTCGGTGAACGTGCCGATCGTCTGCGCCGGCATGCTCGTGAATCCCGGCGACGTGATCGTCGCCGACGACGACGGCGTGGCGGTGGTGGGCCGGCGCGCCGCGGCGAAGGTGCTCGAATCGAGCCGTGCGCGGCTCGCCAACGAGGAGCAGAAGCGTGCGCGCTTGGCCGCCGGCGACCTCGGGCTCGACCTCTACAAGATGCGGGAGCCTCTGCAGAAGGCCGGGCTGGTCTACCTGGACCGCGCCAGTGACCTCGAAAAGACGGAGTAGACGGGCTTCAGTGCTTTGCCGCCGCCGCCGGCGAGGCATCGGACAATAAGTCCCGAGCGAGACTTCGCGCCTGGGCCTCGGGCCGGCTCTCGGCCGTTTGAGTCTTGGTCCCGTGGATCGGGTGGCTCACGGTCACGCGCGCCGGGCGCCCGTCGGTTACCCACCAGAGGAACTTCACTCCCTCGATGATGAGCTGCCCGCTCAATACCACCGTGCTCGTAACCACCCGATCTCCAGCCCACCCCGTCGAGCGGACTGTATATGCAACAGCTAAATATGAACCGTGAGGCTGGTCACGCCCGCGCCAATACCGGTGATTGCCTTAGCCGCGGGACGGGACTGGCCGGGGCGCCGCCCTTCTAGCCCAGCTCCTGGGGCGCCGCGAATAGGGTGGCGAACAGGCCGCGAATCCACACGCTGCCCGGGTCGCGGTGAAACCGTTCGTGCCAGTACTGCGAGACGTCGATGCGCGGCATCTTGAGCGGCGGCGCAAAGGTTCGCAGATTCAACGGCGCGGCCAGCTGCGCGGCCATGGTGGCCGGCACCGTGACCACGGCGTCGGTGCGGCTCGCGACGAACGCGGCGGTTACGAACGTGGGAACGCGGCACACGATGCGCGACGGATCGATCGCTTGCTCGAGCGCGCGCTCGGCGAGCAGATGCGCATGCCCCGTACCGACCGCCGATACGAGCACGTGCCGCTCGGCGGCGAATGCCTTGAGCGACGGCCGCGCGGCCAGTCGTGGATGATCGGCCCGCACCACGCTCACGTAGGTCACCGACCAGAGCGGTTGGCGCCGGATTCTCTTGCTCAGCGACGGGAACGAGCCCATCACGAAGTCGAGATGGCCGGACTCGAGCGAGGCTTCGAGCCGCTCGACGTCGAGCGGAACGATTCGCAAGGCGACGCCCGGAGCACGCTCCTCGAGAACCCGAAGCAGCCGCGGGAGGAGCCGCAGCATGCCCGCGTCCACCACGCTGAAGCAGAACGTGCGCGTCATGCTCGCGGGATCGAACGGGCGGTGACGCGTCTTGAGCATGGTGACGTCGTCGAGCAGCGACCGAATCGACGACTCGAGCTCGATCGCCTTCGCCGTCGGCTGCATCCGGTGGCCCACGCGAATGAACAGCGGATCGCCGAAGTAGCGGCGCAGGCTCGCGAGCTTCTTGCTGAGCGCCGGCTGACTCACGCCGAGCACTCCCGCCGCCCGGGTGAGATTGCGCTCGCGCAGCAGGACTTCGAACGCGCGGAGCTGCCGAAGATCGAACTCCACATCATTCCTAGGGGGAATAGCACGCATAGCCGCAAGTTTATAGTCGATGAGGCCGGGGAGGACTAGGCTTGGCCTAGGAGCCTGTCCGAGAAAGGCCCACCTGCTGCGGCACGTCCCACATCGACGTATTTCCACGATCGTTTCGCTTACATGGCCAACACTATGCGCGCGAAACGATCGTGGAAATCTGCTCGATGTGGGCCGGCCTCGCTGCGGCGGGCACCACTCGGACAGGCTCCTAGCCGCGGCGCTGCGAGCCGCGATCTTGCGCGCGTCCAATTGGGGGACAGAACGATGAACCAACGCTGGCTTCTCTCGCTGGCGATCTTCGCCGGCATCGCGGGCTGCGACCGGGGCGGATCCGAGGCACCGGCCCCGCCCGCCGCGGAGGCAGCACCGGCAGCGCCGGCGGCACCCGCCGCAACCGAGCGAATCGTTTACTCCTCGCTGCGCCCGGGCAACTGGGACATCTTCTACTTCGCGAAAGGCGAGAAAGCTCCCCGCCGGCTCACGGACCACCCGGGCCTCGACTACGACGCCGTGCTGTCTCCCGACGGCCGCTGGGCGGTGTTCACGTCCGAGCGCCGGGGCAATCCCGACCTCTACGCCCTCGACCTCCAAGGACTCCAGGCCGGCACGTTCCCGCAGCCGAAGCTGCTGATCGACAGCGCCGCGATGGAAGACCAGGCGACGTTCTCGCCCGACGGCAGAACGCTCGCGTTCGTGAGCACGGCCGGAGGCAACGCCGACGTCTACAGCATCGCGTTCGCGCCGAGCACGCCGCAGCCGTTATCCGCCGCGAAGAACTTGAGCAACGACCCGGGCGGCGATTTTCGCCCGGACTATTCGCCCGACGGTGCCAAGATCGCGTTCTCTTCCGACCGCGACACGCCCGCCTACGGCCACCCGAGCTTTCCGTTCACGCGCCAGCGCGAGGGCGATCTCTATGTCATGGACGCCGACGGCGGCAACGCGCGGCGCCTCGCGCCCGCCGCGGACTGGGACGGCTCGCCGGAGTGGTCCGCGGACGGTCGTACGATCTACTTCTACTCCGCGCGGCCGCGCGAGTTGCCCGGCCCGCCCACGAGCCCGATCCTCGGCCAGGAGGGCGGCTTCAGAATCTGGGCGATCGACGCCGACGGCTCGAACCCGCGCGCGATCACGCCCGCCGGCCTCGAGGCGCTCGCGCCGGCCGTGATGCCGGGCGGCCGGATCGCGTTCCAGACCCGCAAGGGCTACGCGGAGTGGAGCATCGCGTCGGTCGACGCGAACGGCGGCGATTCGCGCACCGAGACCGACGGCGCGACCAACTATTGGTTGCCCGACTATGCCGCGGACGGATCGATGGTCTGTCACGGCGTGGGACCGGCCACCGCCGAGACGCAGGCCGTCGAGGCGATCTTGGGCGCGGGCGCGATGCTCGCGGCCGACTACCCGGCGCCCGTGCAGCTGCCCGACCGCACCGTGACGCTCTTTCCGATGCGGCACACCACCGGCCTCGCACCGCACCCGGACCGCAACGAGGCGGCGGTGACGATCGAGAACGAGCAGGGCAGCCGGCTCGTGCTCGCGGACTTCGACGGCGGCAACCAAAAGGATTTGTTCACCGTCGCCGGCGTCGGCATCGTGAGCGGCACCCCGAACCGTCTGTTCGACATCAAGTGGTCGAACGACGGCAACTGGATCACGTACACGCAGGGCTTCTTCGCCGGCAGCACCACCGACGACGCGGACATCTGGGTGATGCGGGCCGACGGCAGCGAGCGGCGCAACTTGACCGCCGACCGCCCGGGCAACGACGGCGTCGCTGCGTTCTCGCCCGACGGCTCGAAGCTCGTGTTCCGCAGCGCGCGCGACGGCACCGTGGACTTGTACACGATGAACCGCGACGGCAGCGGCGTGGTGCGCCTCACGTCGGACGAGGCGCGCGACAACTTCCCGGTGTTCTCGCCGAGCGGCGACGCGATCGCGTTCTCGTCGAATCGCGACGGCCCCGCGGATCGATTCGGCGTGCGCACGTTCGACAACTACGTCCTCGCGCTCGAGCCCGACGGCACCGCGGGCGCGCTGCGACGGATCTCCGACCACCCGGGCCAGGACTCGCATCCGTGGTACTCGCCCGACGGGCAGTGGATCGTCTACACGTCGGAGCGCGGCGGCCTCAGCGACGAGGAGCCGATGGTGCAGGAAGTGGTGTTCGGCCCGCAGATGTACGGCGAGATCTGGGCGCACCGCTTGAGCGACGGCCTCGAGGTCCGGCTCACGCACAACAAGTGGGAGGAGGGCAACCCGTTCTGGGTACGCCCCGCCGGGCACCGCTAGTCGGCGACCGTCGCGAGAAACCGCGGCTCCGGGAACGGCCCCCGCGCGCTCTCGAACGCGCCGGCGATCTCCACCAGCCGCGCGTCGTCGCGCGGCCGGCCGATGAACGCGAGGCCGAGCGGCAACTCGCTCGCCAGCGCCATCGGCACCACAACGCTCGGGTTGCCCGAGACCGCGGCGATCGTCGCGCTCCCAATGCCGAAGCGGTCGCCGTTCTCGGGATCCGTGCGCCAGGCGCGGCCGTTGGCCGGCGCCACGATCGCGTCGAGCCGCTGCTCGGCGAACACCCTGGCGAGGCCGCCGCGAAACTGAGCCGTACGTTCGCGCGCGGCGGCGTAGCCGGCCTCGTCGAGCCCGCCGTGCTCGCGCGCCGCGATCAGCCATTCCTGACCGAAGTGCGCGAGCTCCTCGGCGGCATGCGCCTCGTTGAACTCGATGAGCTCGTCGAGCGAGCGCGGCCCGTGCTCGACGTCCGCGAGATAGCGTCCGAGATACTCGCGAAACTCGTAGAGCAGCAGCTCGAATTCCGCCTCGCGCACGCCGGCGAACGGCAGCTCGATCGGCTCCACGAGCTCGGCGCCGGCGGCGCGCAGCTGCGCGAGCGCGTCGGCGTAGGCTGCGTCGACTTGCGCATCGGCGCCGTAGCCGCGAAACACCCCGAGACGCACGCCGGCGAGGCCCGGGGGCGACTCCACGGGCACGCCGTCGGCCGCGCCGTCCGAGATCGCCGCGAGCAGCAGCGCAGCGTCGCGCGCCGTTCGCGCGAACGGGCCCGCGGTGTCCTGGCTCGGCGCGATCGGCACGATGCCGCCGCCGCTCGCGAGGCCGTGCGTCGGCTTGATGCCCACCACGCCGTTCGCGCCGGCGGGACAGACGATCGAGCCGTCCGTTTCGGTGCCGATCGCGAGCGGCGCGAGGCGGGCCGCGACCGCGACCGCCGAGCCGCTCGACGATCCGCACGGATTGCGATCG
>DASUFK010000176.1:0-2734 GCA_036274615.1 Gammaproteobacteria bacterium
TTTCGCACCTCCGACCTCACCGAGCTCACGGCGCTCGCCGATCGCGCGCTCGTCCTCTTCGACGGTCGCGCCGTGGCAACTCTCGAGCGCCGCGAGCTCGAAGAAGCGCGCCTGCTCTCGCTGATGATGGGCGGCCGCGCATGACGGAGCCTTCCGACCCCCGCATGTCGGGCAGCGGTGCGCCCCCGGGCGGCGCGTCGCGAGCCACCGCGTCGCGAGCCATCGCGCTCGCCTGGCTGGCCTCCCCACGGCTTCGACCCCTCGTGCCGCTCGTCGCGGTGCTCCTCCTCGGCGCCGTGCTGAACGCAAACGGCGCGTTTTTCCTGTGGCAGACGCAGCGCGCCGTGCTCCGGGAAATTGCCGTCGAAGGCATCCTCGCCTGCGGGATGACGGTGGTGATCGTCGCGGGCGGCATCGATTTGGCGGTGGGCAGCGTGCTCGCGCTGTCGGCGGTGTGCTTTGCGTGGCTCACGCTGCCGCACGGCTGGTCTGGCCTCGGCGGCGTGGTCGTCGTGCTCGCGGTCGGGGCGCTGGCCGGCGCCGTTTCAGGGGCGCTCGTGGCGTTCGCTCGCATTCAAGCCTTCATCGTGACGCTCGCCATGATGGTTTTCGCGCGCGGCGTGGCGAAGGAGCTTTCCGGTGGGCAGAAGATTTCCAACTACGTGCAAGCGGCGGACGGGCGCTTCGTCAACGTGCCGACGCCTCCGATCTTCGGCGTGCTCGACGGGCGTGTGCTCGGCGGCGAGCTTTCGGTCGTCACGCTGATCTTCGCCGCCACGGTGCTCGTGACGTGGTTCGTGCTGCGGCGCCTGCGGATCGGGCGGTATCTCTACGCGGTCGGCTCGAGCTTCGAAGCCGCGCGGCTCTCGGGCGTGCCGGTGCGCGCCACGCTGGTCTTCGCGTATCTGCTTTCGGGGCTGTTTGCCGCGATCGCCGGCATCTGCCAGGCGGCGCAGGAAACGCACGGTGATCCGGAAACGGGCCTCGGCTATGAGCTCGACGCCATCGCCATGGTCGTGCTCGGAGGCACGAGCCTCGCGGGTGGTCGTGGCGGTGTCTGTCTCACGCTCGTCGGTGCGCTCACGCTCGGCTACCTGCAAAAGGTGCTGAGCCTGAACGCCTACAGTACCGAGCTCCGACTCATGCTCACCGGAGCCATTCTGATCTTGGCCGTGCTCTTTCAGCGCCGCGTGAACCGCGAGAGCGAATGACTTTTTGCCCCGGGACGGTTGTGGCTGAGAACGCTCCACACTAGGCTCCCGAAGCCGCCGGGACAGTCCTTCGCGAACTCATGCTCTACACGGTCGAATGCGAGAAATGCGCGAAGCGCATGGCCGTGCCCGCCGAGCTCTACGAGAAGCGGGTGCGGGGGCGCACCGCGTTGCTCGCCTGCCGCGGTTGCGGTGAGAAGATCCGGCTCGACGGCAGCGGCGGCGACCCGCCACCCCAGGTGACAGGCGGCACCTGGCACGAGCAGCAGGAAGCGCCGGCGGCGCCGGAAATCCCCGACGGCCGTCCCGCCGGGGCCGGCTCCGGGCGCGAGCCGCTCGCTCGGGTCGGGCGCTACGCGCTCTTCGATCAATTCGCGAGCGGCGGCATGGCGACGGTGCATCTCGGCCGTCTCGACGGCGCCGGCGGTTTTTCCCGTGTGGTCGCGATCAAGCGCCTGCTCCCGAACCTCGTTCAGAACGAGGACTTCACGCAGATGCTCTTGAAGGAAGCGCGGCTCGCGGCGCGCGTGCGCAACCCGAACGTCGTCCCCACGGTGGATGTCGTCGCCTCCAAAGGCGACGTGCTCCTCGTGCTCGAGTACGTGCACGGCGAGTCGCTCAGCACGCTGTGCCGCATTCAAGCGCGCGAGCGGCGCGAGCACGTGCCGCTCGACATCGCCGTCGGCGTCATGCTCGACGTGCTCCAGGGCCTCGACGCCGTGCATGAAGCGACGGACGAGCAAGGCCGCCCGCTCGGCCTCGTGCACCGCGACGTGTCGCCGCCGAACGTCATCGTCGGCGCCGACGGCCTCACGCGCGTGCTCGATTTCGGCATCGCCAAGGCACTCGAGCACATCGAGGACTCGAATCCGAACCGCGTGAAAGGCAAGAGCGGCTACATGTCGCCCGAGCAGATCCGCGGCGAGCGGCTCACGCAGCGCTCGGACGTGTTTTCGGCGGGAATCATCCTGTGGGAGCTGCTCGCCACGCGGCGCCTGTTCACGGCCGAGCAAGACGTCGACCGCATGCAGAAGATCCTCGACGGCGGCTATCCGACGCCGGGCAACCACCGGCCGAACCTGCCGCACGAGCTCGATCTCGTCGCCATGCGCGCGCTCGCGCTCGACCCCGACCAGCGCTTCGCGAGCGCGCACGAGTTCGCGCTCGCGCTCGAGCAAGCCGCGCCGGGCGCTTCGTCGCGCCGCACCGCCGAGTGGGTCAACGATCTTGCTGCCGACGCCCTCGCGACGCGAGCGCGCATGGTCGCGCAGGTCGAGTCGTGGGAGAGCGGCGCGGCCGATCTGCCGCTCAACTCGACCCCCTTCGCGGCCGAAGCCGCCGTGCTCTTCAGCGCGCCGCCACCGGCCGTCGGCACGAATCCGCCGCCCGCCGTGAAGCCGCCGTCGGCGCCCCCCGCGCCCTTCACGCCGCTCAAAATCGAGCCGCCGCTGGACTTCAAGGGAGCCGGGGGCTCACGCTGGGTCCCGATTTTCGTGGGCGTTGCGCTCGTGGCGGGGCTCGCC
>DASUFK010000177.1:0-51053 GCA_036274615.1 Gammaproteobacteria bacterium
GCTAAGATCGCTAACGGAATCGCCGTCGGTTTGCCCTGTTCGTCGGGTTGCCGCCGGTTAAAACAATAGACGTGACTACGCATGTAGAGCCGACGGCAGAGGGCTTGCGGACGCGGGTTCGATTCCCGCCGCCTCCACCACCTCACGATCGATGGCGCGCCTGGCGGCGCGCCATCGGCCGCGGCGCGGCTAATCGATCGGAGTAGGCTGCTCTCTTTGCACGCCGTGCACGATCGAGACGATCGCCGTCCGGGTCTTCACGCGCAGCTTCGCCCTGACCGACTTGAGATAGGCGCGCACGGTCTCGACGCTGACCGCGAGCTTCTGCGCGATTTCTTTGTCGGTGTCGCCGGACATCAGTGCCCCGAGCACGTCGATCTCTCGCTTCGAAAGCCTGAAGAGATTCTTGAGCCTGTCGACGTCGATGTCGTCCGGCTGCGGCCGGCTGATGGGCTCCACGAGAACCGCATAGACCTCGCCGCTCGCTCCTTGCGCGTCGCGCAACGGGAACAGCCGCATGCAGAACACTTCGGTGCCCACGGTAACCACCGCGCCGCGCTCACCGGGCTTGCTGGCCGCCGGCGGCGGCACTGCCGGCCCCGACTGCCGGTCGTGTGATCTACGCCCTGCTTCGGTGAGCGCTTCGTTGATGAGCCGTTGGGTGAGGCCCAACTCCCCTCGTCGCGTCCCCGACTCATCGATCGTGGAATAAAGCAGCTCGCCGTCCGGAGTGATGAGCATCAGCAACGGCCGTTGGCGATGCCGCAGGAGCTCGCTCAATTTGGCGTCGAAACTGTGATCCGCCTTGGACGTATCGAGCGCAACAGAACCGGGGCGTCCCTGAGCTGGGCTGATTTCCATACGGTGTTCAGTCCGCGCGTCGCTGCAGCGCCTCAATGCCGTTCGGCTTTCATGGCTCGATGTCGCCGCCATTGGATCATTGCCGCCTGCCGCGGCTCCGCGCATCAGACCAAAGGCCCACCTCGAAGCTAGCGCGATTGGTTCGGCCTCGGCGCGGCTTTCGCCTTCTTCGCGGCCGGTCGATTCCTTCTCGCGGCACGCCGAGCGGCCTTCTCCGCGGAGTTGTGCCACGCCGTGCGCAACGCCTCCACGAATTGCTCCCGGTCCACCGCCCCGAGATTCGCGGTGGTCGCGCCCTTGCGTCCCCACGCGTTGTCGATCGCCACGAACCCCGCGACATCGAGAGCGACGAAGCGGCGCTGTTGCTCCGGCGTGAGCATGAGGTTCGCGGTGTTCTGATCGTGCCAAACCGTGGCGAAGATTCCCCCGGGCGTGCGGAAAGCTTCGCTGCCGAAGTGATCCGTCACGGTCGCGTCCGGCAGGGCTCGCGCCAGCTCGCATGCCTGCTTCGTCGTCAGCACGCCGATAACCTCACCGCTCGAGGATCGCCGCAACGCCCATGCCGCCCGCCGTACAGACCGTTACGAGCCCGCGACCGCCGCCGCGCCGCGCGAGCAGCTTGGCGAGCGTGCCGACGAGGCGGGCGCCGGTGGCCGCGAACGGATGGCCGATCGCCACGCTGCCGCCCTTGACGTTGAGCTTCGCGCGATCGATTGCGCCCAGGGCGGCCGGCTGCCCGAGCTTCGTTCGGCAGTAGTCGTCGGACTCCCAGGCCTTCAGCGTGCAGAGCACCTCGGCGGAGAACGCCTCGTGGATCTCGTAGAAGTCGAAATCCTGGAGGCGCAGACCGGTTCGCTCGAGCAACCGCGCGACGGCGTAGGTGTGCGCCATCAACAGTCCTTCGCGCGGCCCTACGAGGCCCGCGTGATCGACCGCCGCGGTACGTGCGTGGGTCAGGTACGCGAGCACGGGCAACTTGTGAGCACGTACCCACTCCTCGGACCCGAGCAGCACGGCCGCCGCGCCGTCCGTGAGCGGCGTGCTGTTGCCGGCCGTGAGCGTGCCTTGCGGCCCGCGGTCGTAGACGGGCGGAAGCTTCGCGAGCTTCTCGAGGGAGGTGTCGGGCCGCACGTTGTTGTCTCGGGTGAGGCCGAACGGCGTGGCGACGAGATCCGCGAAGAAACCTTCCGTCCATGCCTTCGCCGCCGCCATGTGACCTTCGAACGCGAGCTTGTCCTGTTCGGACCGCGAGATATGCCACTCCTTCGCCATGAGCTCGCAATGCTCGCCCATCGAGAGGCCCGTCAGCGGCTCGACGACGCGCGGCGGCGCGGGCCTGAGATGGCGCGGCCGCACTCGCGCGAATGCGCCGATTCTCGCGCCGAGCGACTTCGCGCGCTGGGCGTCGAGAAGAATGCGCTGCAGGTCGCGGCCGAGCTCGAGCGGCACGTCGCTCATCGAGTCGACGCCCGCCGCAATGCCGCTCTCGATCTCCCCGGCGCCGATGCGGTAAGCGAGCTCCGCGACGGCGGTGAGGCTCGTGCCGCACGCGCGTTGCAGGTCGTGTGCGGGTGTGTGCGGATGGAGCCCGCTCGCGAGCGCGGCGTCGCGCGCCAGATTCCAGTCGCGCGCGTGTTTGATCGTGGCGCCGGCGGCGACATCGCCCACCACTTCTCCGGCGAGCGCGCAGTGCTCCACGAGCGAGCGCAGCACCGCGGACAACATCGTGAGATTGTCGAGCTCCGCGTAGGCGGTGCGGCTGCGGGCGAACGGCAGACGCGTGGCTCCCGCGATTACGACGCGTCGCTGCATGGGCCCAAAACCTCGGCGTCGGGTAGACCGCCGCAATATACAACAGCACCTTGACTACGGTAGGTTACGACCGTAACAGCGCCCACGGATGGCGCTCGTCGAGGGGGATTCGCGCTCGTCATGGCCACGAACAACGAGGCTATCAAGCAGGCCGGGCGTTTGCCGCCGGCGGTGTCATGGCTCGGCTGGGCCGCGGTTGCCGTGCTTGCGGCGCTCGGGGTCGCGGCGATCGCGAGCCATCGCGGCGAGAGCATCGACGCGCTCTGGTTCATCGTCGCCGCGGTGTGCATCTACGCCCTCGGCTATCGATTCTACAGCGCGTTCGTCGCGGCCAAAGTGCTTACGCTCGACCCGACCCGCGCCACTCCGGCGGAGCGGTTCAACGACGGCCGAGATTTCATGCCCACCAACCGGTGGATAGTATTCGGCCACCACTTCGCCGCGATCGCCGGTCCCGGTCCGCTGATCGGCCCTACCCTCGCGGCCCAGTTCGGCTACTTGCCGGGCACGCTGTGGATTCTGATCGGCGCCGTGCTCGGCGGCTGCGTCCAGGACTTCGTCGCGCTGTTCTGCTCGATCCGGCGCGACGGTCGCTCGCTCGGCCAGATGGCCCGCGACGAGCTGGGACCGATCGGCGGCGCGGTCGCGCTGATCGGCGTGATGGCGATCATGATCATCTTGATCGCGGTGCTCGGCCTCGTCGTCGTGAACGCGATGCGAGGAAGCCCCTGGGCCACTTCGACGGTCGCGGCCACCATTCCGATCGCGATCCTCGTGGGCCTCTACATGCGCGGCGTCCGGCCGGGCCGCGTGCTCGAGGCCACGGCCATCGGCGTCGCTTTGCTGCTGCTCGCGGTGTTCGGCGGCCGCTGGATCGACGCGAGCTCCACGTTGCGCGCCTGGTTCGACTACGACGGCCCGACGCTCGCGCTCATGGTCATCCTGTACGGCTTCGCGGCCGCGGTGCTCCCCGTGTGGCTGTTGCTCGCGCCGCGCGACTATCTCTCCACGTTCATGAAGATCGGCACCATCGTGGCGCTCGCGGTCGCGATCGTGATCCTCAACCCTGCCGTGAAGATGCCCGCGCTCACGCGGTTCATCGACGAGCCGGGCCCGATTTTCGCCGGTAACGTGTTCCCGTTCGTGTTCATCACGATTGCCTGCGGCGCCATCTCGGGCTTTCATGCGCTGATCTCTTCGGGAACGACGCCCAAGCTGCTGGCGAACGAGCGGGATGCCCGCTTCATCGGCTATGGAGCGATGATCATCGAGTCGTTCGTCGCGATCATGGCGATGGTCGCGGCCTGCGTGCTCGATCCCGGCGTCTACTTTGCGATCAATAGCCCCGCGGGCATCGTCGGCGCGCAAGCCGCGGACGCGGTGGCCACGATCTCGAACTGGGGATTTCAAGTGAGCACCGCGCAGATGGACGAGCTCGCGCGCGAGATGGGCGAGGCGACGCTGTTCGCGCGCACGGGCGGTGCGCCATCGCTCGCCGTCGGCATGGCGAGCATCTTCTCGAATGCCTTCGGCGACACGTTGCTCGCGGTCTGGTACCACTTCGCGATCATGTTCGAGGCGTTGTTCATCCTCACCACCGTGGACGCCGGTACGCGCGTCGCGCGCTTCATGCTGCAAGACATGCTCGGCGCCGTCGTACCGCCGCTGCGCCGAACGAGCTGGTATCCGAGCGTGCTGATCTGCAGCGCGCTCGTGGTGGCGGGTTGGGGTTACTTCCTTTATTTCGGCACGATCGACCCGCTCGGCGGCATCAACAGTCTCTGGCCGCTGTTCGGCATCGCCAATCAGATGCTCGCGGCGATCGCGCTCTGCGTGGCCACCACGGTGATCGTGAAATCGGGCAAAGCTCGTTACGCTTGGGTCACGGTTCTGCCGCTCGTCTGGCTCGTGATCGTCACATCGGCGGCCGCGTGGCAGAAGTTGTTCAGCCCGGACCTCGCCATCGGCTTCCTCTCGCACGCGAACGACCTTGCCGCGCAGGTCGCAGACGGCCGGCTCGTCGGCGCCGCCGCTGAACAAGCCGCGCGCCGCATCTTCAACGACCGGCTCGACGCGGGGCTCACGTTATTCTTCATGCTGACGGTGTGGGTGCTCGTGGTGGAGACGGCGCGCGTGTGTCACGCGGCGTTGTCGGGACGCCGTTGCCCTCCGTCGACCGAGACGCCGCACATCCCGAGCCGCCTCGTGGAGGATTGGGTCCGTGATTGAGGCCGCGCGGCGCCTATGGCAGGCGGTGCGCGCCGCGACCGGCGACGACGCATACGAGCGCTATGTCGCGCACTGGCGCGAGCAGCATCGCGGCGATTCGGCGGCGCCGCTCGATCGCCGCGCGTTCTTCCACGAAGAGCAACGCCGCAAGTGGGAGGGCGTCCGCCGCTGCTGCTAGAGCGGGCTCGTTGCGGGCGGCGCGTTCGGTTGCGCCAGACGCTCGGCGGGCTCGGGCTGCGGCGCATCGGCCGGATTGCCCGGCGCAGCGGCCCCGGCACCTCCGCCATCCGCCGGCGAATTGCTCACGCCGAGAATCCGAGCCGCGTCGGCTGCGTCCTGCACTTCCTCGGGCTCCTCGGGCAAGCCGCGAATCTGGCGCTCGGTCTTCTCGTTGAGCACCACTAGGCTGATGCGGCGATTCATCGCATTCAATGGATCGCTGCGATCGAGCGGCACCGATGAGCCGAGCCCGACCACACGGATCACCTTGCTTTCATTCATGCCGCCCGCCACGAGCTCGCGGCGGGACGCGTTCGCGCGATCCGCCGACAGCTCCCAGTTGGAATAGCCGCGCTCGCCGCCGGCATATTGATTGGCGTCGGTGTGGCCGGCCAACGAGATCGCGTTGTCCACGCCGTTCAGAAGCCCGCCGATCGCGTGCATGATCTCGACGGTGTAATCCTTCAACGCGGCCCTTCCGGTGTCGAACATCGCGCGGTTCTGCTCGTCGACGACCGAGATCTGCAAACCCTCCGGCGTCAGCTCGAGCCTGATCTGGTTCTTGAACTGCGCGAGCTTCTGATCCTTGTTGATCGCTTCCTCGAAGCGGCGTTTGAGCCCCTGGAGCTTAGCGAGCTCTTGTGCGGCGAGCTCGGCCCGCGCCGCTTGCAGATTGATCGTCTGACGCTCGGCTGGCGCATCCGACTTTTGCACCTGGCCCACGCTGCGCGACAGGTCCTGGCCGCCCCCTTGAATGATGCTCGAGCTGTCGCCCGAGCCCGAGCCACCGGCCATCGCCACTTTGAGCGGCGTGGCAAAGAAGTCGGCGATGCCTTCGAGGTCGCCCTTGGTCGTGGATCCGAGCAGCCACATGAGCAGGAAGAACGCCATCATCGCGGTCACGAAGTCCGCGTACGCGATCTTCCACGCGCCGCCGTGATGTCCGCCGCCGCGAACCTTCTTGACGCGCTTGATGACCAGCGGCTGGCCGTTCTCCCCTGGCATGAGCGCCTGCCCCGAGCGGGCTACTTCTTCGCCGTAGCGGGCTTGCCGCCGGCCTTGGCGGCGCCCTTGACGTGCGCCTCGAGCTCGGCGAATCCCGGCCGCTCGGTGGAGTACAGCACCTTGCGGCCGAACTCCACGGCAACCGACGGCACGGCGTCGTTCAGGCTCGCGAGCAGGGTAACCTTGACGCACTCGAGCGCCTTCGTCGCCTCGTGCAGCTTCTGCTCGACCACGCCCACGAGCGGACCCACGAATCCGTAGGCGAGCAGGATGCCGAGGAACGTGCCTACCAACGCGTGCGCGATCAGGATGCCGAGCTCCTGGGGCGGCAAGCCCACGGATTCCATCGTGTGCACCACGCCCATCACCGCGGCCACGATGCCGAACGCGGGCAGGCCGTCCGCGACCCGTTGCAGTGCGTGCGCCGGCACCTCGCCTTCGTGATGATGCGTGTCGATCTCGCGGTCCATGAGCGCTTCGATCTCGAGCGCGTTGAGCTTGCCGCTCACCATGAGGCGCAAGTAGTCGGTGATGAACTCGACGAGGTGATGGTCCTTGAGCACCTTCGGATACTTCGAGAACAGCGCGCTCTGCTTGGGATTCTCGATGTCGCGCTCGATCGCGAGCAAGCCTTCCTTGCGGGTCTTGTCGAGGATCTCGTAAAGCAGCGCCATGAGCTGCATGTACAGCGCCTTCGTGTACTTCGAGCCGCCGAGCACCGAAGGCAGCGTCTTGAAGGTCGCCTTCAAAGTCTTCGCAGGATTGCCGACGACGAAGGCGCCGAACGCCGCGCCCCCGATCATCAACAGCTCGACCGGCTGCATGAGAGCGGCCAAATGGCCGCCCGCCATCGCAAACCCGCCAAATACGCATGCGGCTACGATCACGTAGCCGACGAGAACCAGCATCCTGCTCTCCCAGCCAGCAAAAGAGCGCGTCCGAGGTCGCGTGCGCCCCTGAGCTGGTTTTCGGCCTAGCGTGCCGGTTCTTGAGGAAACGGACGGCGACCGCCGTCACAGCCGCCGGAAATACGTGCGGCGGATCACGCTACAGGGGCGGCGGCTAGCGCCTCACCGAGGCGCCGCGGCTTTCTCTGCCTTGATGTCGTAGGAAAAGCTCATCTTGTCGGCGACCTGGATGGCCCCGAGCATCACGCTGAACGGCTGCAGGCCGAGCTCCGAGTGGGTGACCTCGAACGTGCCGTGCGCCGTGACGCGGTCGTCGTCCACGTTGACCTCCGCCGGCACGGTGAGATCGATGGATTTGCCGACCAGGTCGACCGTGATCTTGAACGTCTGCCTCCCGGCCGCGCCGAACGGGCCCGTACCGCGCACGCGGATCGACGGAAACTTTTCCGCGTGCAGCAGCTTGTCGCCGAGCATGTTCTTGCGGGTGCCGGCGATGTCGTCGGCGCTCGGAACGCTCGCGAAGTCGGGGCCGAGGCCCTTGCGGAGCTCGGGGTTGTCGACCACGAGCCCCTCGACGGGAATCGTGAGATCGAACCGCGACTTGGAGAGATCGGCGGTATTTACTGTGACCGTGCCGTCGGGACGGCCCACGGAGATCACGTGGTTGTGCCCGAGCCGCTGGAGGCTGCCGGCCTTGTAGGTGAGCCAGTGCAGGTCCGACGCCGTAGGGTCGACCATGTACACACGCTCTTGCGCAAGCGCGTGGCCGACCAGAAGCAACGACGGAAGGATGGCTAAGGGGCTGATCCGCCTCATGAACAGTGTCCTCCTTGGCCGTACCGGCCTCGGGAGTACTTTAGCACGCGGGGAATGTGAGCCAGGTCGCCCCGACTGTTCTTAAGAAGCTCGGCCAACGGACGATAACGGTTGCGTACCTATTGCCGCCGTGCCGCTGCTCCGAGGCAGCAGCGCGAAACGAAAGGAATCCGCGTTGGATCTCGCAACACTCACCGGCCTCGTCGGCGCCTGCCTGGTCGTCGCGCTCGCGATCTTCCTGGGCGGCTCCGTTACCGCGTTCGTCGACACGCCGGCATTGATCCTCGTGGTCGGAGGCACGCTGCTCGTTACGCTGATGAAGTTCAGCTTCAAGCAGTTCTCGAACGCGGCCAAGGTTGCAATCAAGGCGTTCATCTATCGCGTGCCCGAGGCCGAGGAGCTCATCGACAAGTCGGTTCTGCTCGCTCATCAAGCGCGCTCGAGCGGCCTGCTCGCGCTCGAAGAGGCGGAGGTGCCCGACGATTTCTACCGCAAGGCGCTGAATCTCGTCGTCGACGGCCACGATCCCGAGGTCGTGCGCTCGATTCTCACCAAGGACCTCGACCTCACGCTCAAGCGGCACCGCGAAGGCCAGGCGATCTTCAAGGCGATCGGTGACGCCGCCCCGGCGATGGGCATGATCGGCACGCTGATCGGCCTCGTCCAAATGCTCGGTTCGATGAACGATCCCAAGCAGATCGCGCCGGCCATGGCGATCGCCCTTCTCACCACGCTGTACGGTGCGATGATCGCCAATCTGATCGCCATCCCGATCGCCGACAAGCTGGCGTTGCGCAGCACGGAAGAGCGCCTCGCGAAATCGCTGATCATCGACGCGATCATGAGCATCCAAGACGGGCAGCATCCGCGGGTGATGCAGGATCTCCTCCGGAATTACCTACCGAAGTCGCGGCGGGCCGAAGAGCAGCGGGCGGCCTAGCGGAGCCGATCGATGTTCGATCCCTACGATGACGCTCCACGGAGCAGCTCACCGCCGCCATGGATCATCACGTTCGCGGACCTCATGGTCCTCTTGATGTGCTTCTTCGTGCTGATGCTGTCGTTCTCCGAAATGGACGCCGCGAAATTCAAGCTGCTCGCGGGCTCCATGAACGAAGCCTTCGGTGTGCAGACGGACGTCAACGTGAAAGACCCACCGAAGGGCACGAGCACCACGGCGCAGGAGTTCAGCCCGGCCGTGCCGGAGCCCACCGACCAGAACGAGGTCCGCCAGAACACCGTCGACTCCGATCTCGACACGCTCGACTTGGGGTTGGAGCAGCGCCTGGCCGAGCTCAAGGCCCAGGAAGAGCAGGCGGAGCAACAAGCGCAACGCCTGCGCGACGTGTTTCGGCAAGAAATCGACGATGGCCGCTTGCTGATCCGCCATGACGGCACCGACGTGGTCATCCAGATCATGGAAAAGGACTCCTTTGCCTCGGGCAGCGCCGACCTCGAGCCCGGCTCTGCCCCAACGCTCGCCAAGATCGGCGAGCTCGTGGCCTCGATGCGCGGAGCGATCACGGTGTCAGGCCACACGGACAACGTGCCGATCCGCAACGGAGCATATCGCTCGAACTGGGAGCTCTCGGCCGCGCGGGCAGCCACGGTGGGCCATCGGCTCCTCGACGCGGGCCTCGCGCCCGAGCGCCTCATGGTGAGCGGCCACGCGGACACCCAACCGCGCGCGCCGAACGACACGCCCGCGAACCGCGCGCTCAACCGGCGCGTGGACATAACGTTCCTGAACGGCAAGGACCGGCACGACGGCTGGGCCGAACCGCCCGCCACACCGAAGCCCGCTGGGACGATCGCGCCCGCTGCGCCGCCGGTACCGTAGACGGCGAACCGAGCCAGGCCGCGGCGCGAGCCCCGGCCCCCGGTCTGCTACCGGTCGGCCATACCACCGGCCGGCATTCTTCGCATCGCCAAAACGCGGGCACGGCGCGCCGCGAGCTCCGCAACGACAGCGCGTGAACGTCGCCCGCCGACGTTCCTCTCGAGCCGCTTCCGGTTCACTCGGGCCGTGATTTTTTCGACCTCGGGAACCGTCATGCGCCCTTCGGCCCTTTTGGCTTTCGACGATTCGGTGGTAACGTCGAAACGGCTACGCAATGACCGCACTAGGACGTAGAATCCGGCACATGCCCTTGGTCTCCCGCAGGTCCGTTGCTCACCGCTGGTCGGCCGCTGCGGCCGGCATATTGCTCGCGAGTTGCTCCTCCTCGGTGATCGTGGAATCCACGTTCCCCTCGCCGCTGGTCGAGGCCCTGCCCGTGCGCATGGGCGTCATCTTCGACCAGGAGCTCTACAACTACATCTACACCGAAGAAATCCCGGATCAGTCCGTGTGGACGATCGCGCTCGGCGACGCGAACGTAGCCATGCTGCAGCCGCTGTTCTCGAAGATGTTCGCGGAAACCCGCAAAGTCGACGCCGTGCCCGTCGCCGACAGCGGGCTCGACGGCGTGGTGCACCCAACCTTGTCGAAGTTCGAGTTCGACGTGCCGGCCGGCGAGCGCGACAAATTCGTGGAAGTGTGGATGCAGTATCAGATCTCGCTCTACGAGCCGAACGGCGACAAGGTCGTCGATTGGCCCGTGAGCGGTTACGGCAAAGCCGAGCTCACGCACAGCCGCGAGGATGCGGTGCAAAGAGCGGCCATCGTGGCGATGCGCGAAGTGGGGGCTACGATCTCCACTAAGTTCGCGCAACAGCCGCAGGTCAGCTATTGGCTAGGGGAGAAACAACATGGACCGACCACCGCCGTGGAGTCAGGCGCGAGCCAAAGCGGCCCCCAAGTCAGCAACTCGCATGTCGAGTAGCCGCGCGCACAAGACGGCCGGAATCTGGCTGGCCGGCACGGTGGGCCTGCCGCTACTCGCCGCGTGCGGCGTGACTTCGCGAATCGAGCCCTTCAAGCAAACGGACGCCGTGCTCTCTGCGGGCGAGAACGTCGTGATCCTCGCGCGCAAGCAGCACGCCAATCACGAGGCCGAAGAAGACTTCGTACAGTGCATCAGCGACTCGCTGGCCGGCGGCAAGAACAAGATCGAGGTTCACGGCACCAAGGACTTCGAGGACAAGATGTACCCGTGGTTCGAGCCTTCGACCGCCCCGCTCAGCACCGAAGACCTGACCCATCTGCTCGAGCGTCCCGGCGTCAAGGAGCAAGTGGCGGACACGGGCGTGCGCTTCGTGGTCTGGCTCGACGGGTCCACCGATCGCGTGGCGAGCGGCGGCGGCATCACCTGCGCTGCCGGCGTGGGCGGCGCGGGCTGCATGGGGCTCGCGTGGTGGGAAGACGATTCGCGATACGACATTTCCGTCTGGGACATCAAGCATCTCGAGTCGGCGGGCACGATCAACGGCGACTTCAAAGGCCGCTCGGTCATGCCGGCGGTGATCATCCCGATCCCGTTCATTGCCCGGCCGCAGGCTCATGCTTGCAAGGACCTGACCGAGCAGCTGAGGCAGTTCCTCACGTCGCCGCACGGTTACGGCGCGGGCCCGGACCCGAACCTGGGATAACGTCCGAGCGACGTTCAGGGACCGGCGTCGAGCGCAGCCATGAGGACGGCGCCGCGCGCGGCTTTTTACAATTTCCCCTTTTTCATCGCCTGGCTCTCGACGCCGCGCAGCGGGACCGCCGGCCAGGCCCGGCGACAGGCCGCCACGCCGAGGAGGCATCGGCGAACCGTGGTCGAACGACGCGCTCTAGCGCCGCACCGCCCGCATGCTTTAACGTATATGTAAGAACGAACGCTAACGCGCTGAAATGTCGAATAATCCAATCGAGGAAGATCGCCTCGACAACGATCCGACCGACGAGCTGCCGATCTTGCTCGAGACGGCAGTCCTCGATCCTGACGACCACCGAGTCGCGACCGTCGTCACCGTGCCCGGAGACGAAGAGACGGGCCAGCACACCGTTCGCTTCGCCGCCCTGACCACGGCCGCCGACGAGGCCGCCGCGGCCAACCTCGATGCCCTGCGCTCCCATCTCGAGGAGCGCGACGCGAAGATCGCCATGCTCGAGACGGACATCGGCCGCCTGTCCGCTCGCTGGATCGACGTGGAGCGGCACCTTTCCGAGAAGGACTCGTCGATCGTCGAGCTCGAGACCGTCGTCAAGGAGTTGCGGGCCGCGCTCGCCGAGCGCGGAGCAGCCGAGCAACGGCTGACGACGGAAATCGCTGACCGCGACACACAATTCAACAGGCTGCTCGACGACCTCGGCCGCCTGCGCCGTGAAGCGGCGGCCGCGGAGGCCGCGCTTGCCGAATCGCGCAGCGTGGCCGAAGCCGCACGCGACGAGGCCGCCGCGTTGCGCGCAGCCGCGGCCGCGCTGCCGAAGCCGCGGTCCGAAGCCGAGGAGCTCTCTCGACTGCGTGAAGAGCACGCCGCGCTGGCGCATTCGATCGGCAATCGGCAGTCATTGTGGCAAGAGCTCGAGGGCCGTGCGGCCGCGTCGGCGCGCCGTGTGGCGGAGCTCGAGGTCGAGGTCGCACAGCGCAGCGCTCGCCAACGCGAGGCCGAGGGCATCGGCCGCGCGGAGGCGGCTCGCGCTACGCGGCTCCGCACTCAGCTGGTGGAGCGAAGCAGGCAAGTCGAGGCGCTCGAGCGGGAAGTGCGCGCGCTGCGCCACACGAACGCGCCGCGGCCCGAGCCGTCGGCTGAGCAGAGCGCCGAGCTCGCGGCGGCGCAAGCCGCGGTGGCAACCCTCGAGCGCAATCTCGCCGGCATGGCCGAGGAGCTCGCCGCGGAGAGGGACGGCCGTACCCGCGACGCGCAAGAGCACGCCGCCGCGCTGGAGGCCGTCCGAGCTGCGACGCCGGCCTCGCCGCCGAATCCACCGCCAGCACCTGCTGTCGGCGCGAGCGAGGTCTCGGCGCAGCTCGAGACGGAGCTCGAGCATCACCGGGCGCAGCTCGCGGAGCATCGTGCAAGCCTGCGCGAGCGCGACCAACAGTTGGCGGCAAGCACCTCCGAGCTGGAGCAACAGCGCCGTCAGCTCGTCGAGACACGTACGCAGCTCGAGCAAAAGCGCAGCGACGCGGCCCGGCTCGAACGTGCGCTGATCGAGAAGGATCGGGCGCTCGAGGCCCGCGACGAACGCATCGCGACGCTGCAGTCCGAGCTCGAGGAAAGGCTCGGCGCTCTCCAGCGGCTCAACGCGATGGACGTGTCGCTGCAGGGACTCGACAGCAGGATGTCGGAGCGCCTCAAGCGAGTGGAATCGCCCGCACCTGCGGCGGAGATCACGCCGTCACTCGTGTGCCTCACGAGCGATCAGCCGCAGCGTTATGCGATCAACAAGAAAACGATGACGATCGGCCGCAGCTCGCAATGCGACATCCAGATTCTGACTCACTTCGTGAGCCGCGAGCATGCGCGGCTCACACTGGCACGCGACGGCGTGGTGATCGAGGATTTGGGCAGCACCAACGGCGTATTCGTGAACTCGGTGCGCGTCGAACGTCACGAGCTTCGCCACAGCGACCTCGTCACCGTCGGGGAAACGCAGTTCCGTTTCCTGGAAACGATGGCACACTAGCCACCACCGACGGGAAGCGCGAGCAAATCGATGACTGCACAGTGGCGGCGCGAGCTGACGATAGCCGCGGTGGCCTTTGCCGTCGGTTTCTTCGTGCTGCCGCTCGCGATCTACTGGCTGGGTCAACGCGTGCTCGGAAACTACGCTCCCGGGGCCGGCGTACTCGACCTCGCCGATCAAATCTGGGGCGACTTGCTCGCGCTCGCGCCCGCGGCCTGGCTGCTCGTGCTCAGTCCGTACTTGCTGCTGCAGCTCTTCCGGCTCTTGCGGCGCCTCCTAACCGCACGCAACCCTGTGAAACCTGTCACAAATCCCGCTTCCGGCCGCTAGCTCGAAGCTTCCATCTGCTATCTTTTTCGCGCCTGCCGCCGATTTCTTGGAACGGCGGCTTTGCGCGACCCTCGAGGTCATCGAGATCCTGCGGACTGCGACGAGATGTTGGCACTGCTAAAACGCTGGCTGGGATGGGACACCGATTCCGGTCCCTTCGATTTCAGCGACCTCGACCCGTCGTCGACCGACCGGCCGGTGGCAGCGGCTCCGAGTACGGTACCGACGGCCAAACCCGCGCAGAAACAGCCGCCGAGGGCGGCCGATCCGCGCCGCGCGCCCGGTCCCGGCGCCGTGCGACCTCCGAGTCCCGCCAAGCCGCAGGCCAACGGCGCCAAGCAATCCACACCGAACGCCAAGGCGCCACCTGCCCCGAAGCCACCGGCCCCGGCCGCCAAAGGCGCGGCGCCCAACCCCAAAGCCGCGGCGCCCAACGCCAAGCCTGCGGCCCCCGGAGGGAAAACGCCGAAAAAGGACCCGATCGACGCGCTGCACAACCCATCGTTGACGCTCGATAGGCCCAGCGAGGACGGCTTCGACCCCTACAACACCGGCGCCTTCAATCGCAGCACCTCCTGGGAGCGCATCAGTCGGCACAAACGCTGAGCTCCCCGGCCAGCGGCGAGGCGTGGGGTTACGCCGGTCGATGGACCCACGCCACGGCCCCGATGCCGAGCAGCAGTGCCGCGATTGCGGCGTAGCGCCAGCGGCGACCTTGCAGCTGCCCGTAGAAACTCAGCGCGGCGATCGCGGTCAGAACGGCAAATGCGGCGAGGTTCGCGAGCAGTACCGGAACCTCGCCCGCGAGCCGCGGATAGTCCTTCTTGAGCAGCGCAAACACGACGGCCACCCCCCCGAGGCCAAAGGTGATCGCCCCGACGCTCCCGAGCACGAAACCGAGCAATACCACGGAGGGCCGCATCAGGGCCGCTCCGAGCCCGGCTCATGCGAGCTTCGTGATTCCTTTGACAATCCGTCGCGAATGGGCTTGATTCACTGGGCCAACGAACGGAAACTTAACAGACACGTGTTGAACGTCGCCACACGCACTCCAAGGAGGTAACGTGAGGGAGCTCTACGGCCGGTTGTGCACCGGCGCCATTGGCCTGTTTGCGGGAGTTGCGGCGTTTGCGACGGTCGAGCCGTTGACTCCGCTCAAGATGGAGGCCAAGCACCCGGCCATCAGCAGCAGCGTCACTCGGCTCATCGAGGACCTGCACTACTCCCAGCCGCACCTGGACGACTCTCTGTCGTCCGCGATCCTCGACAAGTATCTCGATACGCTCGACGGCAACCGGATGTACTTCACGCAGAAGGACGTCGCGAGCTTCAACCGGCTCCGTTATCAGCTCGACGACCGCGCGCGAACGGGCGAGCTGCAACCCGTGTTCGACATTTTCAACCTGTTCAGGCAGCGTGCGGGGGAGCGCGTGGATTACGCGATCCAGCTGCTTGCAACGGAGCCTGATTTCACGGTCAACGAGTCTTATCGGTGGGACCGTGCCGACCTGCCTTGGCCCGCCTCCGACGCCGAGCTCAACGAGGTTTGGCGGCAGACGGTCAAGAGTGACGCCCTTCGCTTGATGCTCACCGGCAAGACCTGGGCGGAGGCCGTCGACATCCTGAAGGAGCGCTACGAGCGCTCTTACAAGCGCGTCACGCAGCTCACCTCCGACGACGTGTTCGAGACCTTCATGAACGCCGTCGCCCACAACATGGATCCGCACTCGAGCTATCTCTCGCCGCGCCAGAGCGAGGAGTACCGAATCGCGATGAGCCTGTCGTACGACGGCATCGGCGCATCGCTGCAGCTCGAGGACGACTACGTCAAGGTCATCAACATCATTCCGGGCGGGCCGGCGCAGATCGACGGTCAGCTCAAGCAGGAGGATCGGATCACCGCCGTCGGCGAAGGCAAGAACGGCGAGCTCGTCGACGTGATCGGCTGGCGGCTGGACGACGTCGTGAGCAAGATCCGCGGCCCCGGCGGCACCGTCGTGCGCCTTCAGGTGCTGCCCGCAGGCGCAGCGCCGGGCTCGCAGGAAAAGACGATCGAGATCAAGCGCGACAAGATCAAGCTCGAGGAGCAAGCCTCGAAGAGCAACCTGCTCGAGATCCCTTACAACGGCTCCACCTACAAGATCGGCGTGATCACCGTGCCGAGCTTCTACCAGGACTTTGCCGCACGTAGCCGCGGCGACGCGGACTACACGAGCACGTCGCGCGATGTCGCGCGCCTCCTCGAGGAGTTCAAGGCGAAGGGCGGCATCGACGGCCTCGTCATGGATCTTCGCGAGAACGGCGGCGGCCATCTGTCGGAAGCCACCGAGCTCAGCGGCCTGTTCATCGACCGCGGCCCGATCGTGCAGCTGCGTGAGACGCGCGGCAACATCCAGCAGCTCGACGATCCGAGCCCGTCGGCCGCGTATGCCGGCCCGATGGCCGTGCTGGTGAATCGCACGAGCGCGAGCGCGTCGGAGATCTTCGCAGCGGCGATCCAAGACTACGATCGGGGCGTCATCATCGGCCAGCAAACCTTCGGCAAGGGCTCCGTCCAGAATCTGTTCCCGCTCGACAAATTCATGCGCGGCGACGACAACGGCCAGCTCACGCTGACGATCGGCAAGTACTACCGCGTCACCGGCGAGAGCACGCAGCACCGCGGCGTGCTGCCCGACATCGAGCTGCCGTCGATGATCGACACGGCCACGGTCGGCGAGAGCACGCGGGACACCGCCCTGCCCTGGGATCGCATCCAACCCACGCGGTTCCGAGCCGACACCGTCGTCGCGTCCGAGCTCGACAAGCTGCGAGCCGATCAGGCATCGCGCGCGGCGAGCGATCCGGACTATCGCTATCTGCTCGACGACGTCGCCGCGTTCCGCGCGGTGGCCGCCCAGAAGACCATCTCGCTGAACCTCGAGGGTCGCAAGGAAGAGAACAAGCGGTACGATCAGGCCCGGCTGGATCGCGAAAACGTGCGCCGCATGGCGCTGGGCCTCGAGCCCATCGCGTCCGTCGACAAGCTCGACGATTCGCAGCTCTCGGAGAAGATCTTGCTGCAGCAGGCGGCGCGCGTCGTGGCCGAGATGGTCGCGATGGAGCATCCGCGCGCCCGGCAGTTGACGAGCGACGCCGCGCGGCCGAAGGAAGCCGCCAAGAACTGAGCGGTCAGCGCATTACCGACAGCAGATCCCAGTAGTCGTCGGCGAGCACGTTGGTTCGCAGCGGCGCGTCGCTGGCGCGCCGCGCGAGCTCCATCTCGTTCGCCTGCACGACCGGGTTGCGGCTGATCAGCTGCAGCGAGTCGATCCCGGGCACCGAGTCCGTGTCGTTGCGGTACTTGATCTCGGTCAACAGCAGATCGGTGCGCCTCTTCACTTGATCCGCTATCGTCTTTTGCTGCTTCAATTCCTCGATCTTCTCGCGGATCCATTCGACCATGCGGTCGCAATCGCGGCGATCGCCGAATTTCATGTCGCCGACCGGACGCTCGGTCGAGGCTTTCGCGAGCGAAGCGATGTCGTGCTCGGAGAAATGGACGACCAGATGCTGCGCTAGCGCGATCACCGCGGTATTGATCAGCCGACGGCTCTCGAGCGACAGCTCCTCGGGCTCCGGCAACGGTTCGCTCTGAATCTTCTCGGTGAGCTCCCTGAGCTCCTCGAGCTTCTCCTCGAGCATCCGGCGGCCGTCCGCGAGACCCGCGATCCGTCTCTTGAAATTGCGTGCGCGAAACAGCCGCACCAACGCGTTCATGCTCTGCAGTTGCTGCTCCAGGCGCCCTGCCTCGTCTACGACGAGCTTGTGCTTCTCGGTGAGTCCGTCGAGCTTCTCATTGACGGCGTCGAGGCGCCGCTTGCGCTTCGCGATCGCCGCATCTTGAACCTGCGCGCGCTCGCGCTTCTCGCGCTGCGTCTGCAGCTCCTTGCCGAATTGCTCCAGGCGCTGCGCGCCGATGCGCCACAGGTGCCGCAACTGGAAGTAGACCATCGCATTGGCCGCGGCCAGCGGGTTGGTGAGCAGGCGCTCGAGGCCCTCGAGCTGCTCCTGCGCCCTGACGATCGCCCCCTCCTGCTCCTTGAGCTTGTCCAGCAGCTCGAAACGCTCCTGTTTCAGAGCCCTGAGCTCGCGCTTCACGCTCGCACGGTTCCAATACAGCTTCAGCAGCTGCTCGGACGTGGGGTTCTCGTCCCGTTCTATCAGGGCTCCAAGCATCGGCGCGATTCTGTAAAGACCGGTCGCGGCAATATAACGCCGGGTGCGGGAGCAAACCGTGACAGAGAGCAAGGATATGGCTGGAGCGGCGGGAGCGTCAGCTCAACTCGAGCCTGGGGCTCAACGCGTGCCCCACGTCGCCGAGGTAGTCGAGCCACTTGTTGAGCATCATGTTGATGCGCCAGCGCCGGTCGAGCTCGGCGCCGCTGTCGCCCGCGAGCTCGCGCAATTTCTGATGATAGTGGCGATCGCCGCCCGTCACGGCTTCCACTAGGCGCGCGTCGTGGTAGATCCTCAATACCAGGTCGGGATCGGCGACCCACTTGCCGGGCTGTTCCTCGAACCAATACGTGAGCCGCAAGGTCGTCGTATACGGCTCGCGCCGCAGCAGCTGGGCGTGTAGATCGCAATCGTGCGGCGACGACGACAGCATCGACGGTCCGGACCAATCGAAGTCGGCCGTGAGTTGCCGCAGCTTTATGTAGTTGCTCTCGTAGACCGTCATGAGGCCCGTGAAGCTGCCGGGCCGATAGACACACTGCGGGACGATCAGGCTGTCGACGAGCGTCTCTGCGGCGTGTTGCGGAATGGCAGCCATCGAGCGGCCCAGCCTCACCAGTCGGAGCGGCGCTTGCGGCGCAAGCTCGGCGCCACGAGGCCGATCACGATACCCGCGAGCAGCACGCCTCCGCCGACGAGGAACCAATTCTGCTTGTCGCGGCTACGCAGGTCTTGGTTCTCGGCGGTGAGCTTCCGCACCTCTTCGTCGCGCTGGGCCAGCCGCTTACCCATGGTTTGGTTCTGATCCCGAATTTCCACCACGTTGGCCGCGGCGGTGCGGATTTCCGCGAGCTCCTTGCTCACCGCACCATGGGTTGTGCGCGTTTGGTCGAGATCCGCGTGCGTGGTCGCGAGCTCTGCCGACAGATCCGCAACCTTACGCTCGAGATCGCCGACCTTGGTTTGCGCCGACGCGAGATTGCGCTCCGCGACGGCAAGGCGCTCGCGAGCGATCGGCTCGGAGGTAAGGAACCGCGTGAGGATCCAGCCTTCCGTGCCTTGATCCGCGACGCGAACGCGGGAATAACCTGCCGCGGCGTCTTGCTCGAGCACCTCGAGCGCCGTGCCGGCCTCGAGATTGCGCAAGATCAAGTACTCCGTGCTCGGCCCACGGCGGAGCTCGACGCCAAGCTTGTCGGAGACGTAGCGCGTCTGCGCGTGAACCGTCATAGCCAGCAGTGCCAGCCCGATGGCCAAACCTTGCGCCAGACTTCGCGCCAAACCTGGAGCCGTCATTCCATTTTCCGGCAAATGCACATCGAGCCGGAGACTAGCCTATCTTTTCCGCATTGAAAACCCGCGGCGACCGGTTTTGCCGACTGGCGCTCATTCGCGGCGCTCGAACGTCAGCGCTTGAACAGGTGCTCGCGATAGAACCTGAGCTCGCGAATCGAGTCGTGGATATCGGCGAGCGCTAGGTGCACGGATTGCTTTTCGAATCGGGCGCCGAGCTCCGGCATCCAAAGCTTGACCAGTATCTTCAACGTCGATACGTCGAGATTTCGATAGTGGAAAAACGCGGCGAGCTCCGGCATGTGCTTGATGAGAAAACGGCGGTCCTGGCAGATACTGTTGCCGCAGATCGGCGAAGCGCCCTGATCGACGTACTGCCGCACGAATTCGAGCGTCGCCCGTTCCGCCTCCTCCTCGGAGACGGTACTGGCGCGCACGCGCTCCGTGAGGCCGGACGCCGAATGTTGCCGAGTATTCCATTCATCCATCGCCACGAGCGTCTCGTCGCTCTGGTGAATAGCGAACACCGGGCCTTCGGCGAGCACCGTGAGCTCCTTGTCGGTGATCACGGTTGCGATCTCGATGACGCGATGCCTGTCCGGCAACAGGCCGGTCATCTCGAGGTCTATCCAGATCAGGTTCTCTTTGCGGTTCAAGTCAACGTCTCGAGCATCGTCACGGAACTATTCGGGCGCACCCGGCATCTCGTCAAGCCCGTCAGCCCAGTGCGCCCTTCAATGCGCGGCCGCCAAGCACGTGCAGGTGCGCGTGGAAGATCACCTGGCCTCCCTCGCGATTGACGTTCATCGCAACGCGATAACCGGGCAAGCCCTGCTCGCCGGCGAGCCGCCGGGCGATGAGGAGCAGGCCGCCGAGCAGGCCCTGTTGCGCAATGGAGAAGTCGTTCAAGGTCGCCACGTGCGTTTTCGGGATCACGAGGCAATGAAACGGAGCCTGTGGATGAATGTCTTTGAACGCGAGAATCAGATCGTCCTCGTAGACCTTGTCCGACGGGATTTGCCCGGCGACGATCTTGCAGAAAAGGCACTCGGGATCGACGTTTACGCTCATGAGGTGCGGCTCCCCGGAGTAGATTCGACGTCGCGCCGGCCGGCGAGCGCGCGTGACAACGTGCCGCCGTCCACGAACTCGAGCTCGCCGCCCACCGGCACTCCGTAAGCGATACGCGTGGCGCGCAGCCGGTGCTTGTGCGCCAGTGCTGCAACGAGGTGGGCGGTGGCGTCACCCTCGACCGTCACGCTCGTCGCGAGCACGACCTCCGACACGGGCTCCGCGCGGAACCGCTGCTCGAGCAGCTCGAGGCCGAGCTCGCTCGGGCCGATGCCGTCGATCGGCGACAGATGGCCCATGAGCACGAAGTAGCGGCCGCGATACGCTCCCGATTGCTCGATCGCGAGCAGATCGGCCGGCGTCTCCACGACGCAGATCTGTCCCGGCTCGCGCCGTTCGCTCGAGCAGAAGCGGCAGATCGCCTCTTCGGTGAGCATCCGGCAGCGCTCGCAATTGCGGATCGAGCGCAACGCCTCCTCGAGCACGTTCGAGAGACGCCCTCCGCCCTCGCGATCCTTGTCGAGCAGGTGAAACGCCATCCGCTGCGCCGACTTCGTGCCGACGCCCGGAAGGCATTGCAGCGCCTGGATCAGCTGATTCAAGAGCGGGGAATAAACGTCGGCCACTGTCAAAACGGAAGCTTGAGCCCCGCCGGCAAGGATAGTCCGCCGGTGACGGACGAGAGCTTCTCCTGCACGGTTTGCTCGATCTTGCGATTCGCGTCGTTCATCGCCGCCGCGATGAGATCCTCGAGCATCTCCTTGTCGTCGCGCGCCAGGGCCTCTTCGATCGTGACGCGCTTGACCTCGTGCTTGCAGGTGACCACGACTTTGACCATGCCTCCGCCGGCCGCGCCCTCCACTTCGATCGCCGCGAGCTGCTCTTGCGCGCGCTGCATGTTCGCCTGCATCTCTTGAGCTTGGCGCATCAGTTGGCTCAAGCCTTTCATACGCTACCTCGTTCAGTCATGGTCTCTCGTCGCTACTTGGTGATCCGAATGCTGTCGGCCTCGAGCGTGGCATCGAAAGCCGTCTGCAAGGCCCGCACGTTCGGGTCGGTCTCGATCGCCTCGCGCGCAGCGCGCATCCGCTCGTTCTCGTTCGCCTTGCGCAGCTCCGCGGGAGTTGTACGCTGCGGCGCGCCGCTCGTGATCGTCACCTTGAGCTCGCGGCCGAAATGCTCCTTGAGCGCCGCCTCGACACGCGCGCGCAGCTGCTGGGTGTTCAGATGTTCCTTGTCCGGCGGCAGCACGAGCTGCCAGGCGCTGCCCGACCGCGACTTGAGGTCGCAATGATCGGCGAGCTGGCGCGCCGGGCCGCGCAGATCGAGGCTCTGCAGTAGAGCCGGCCAGTCGACTTCGGCGGGCGACGGGCTCTGATTCGCCGCGCCGCTGCGCAGGACGGGGGACTCGTGGCTCGTTGCCGGCGACGGAATTGCTGCAAGCGACGGATCGGATCGCGGCGGCGCCGCCGTTCTCTCGGCGGCCGGCGCGGTAGCCCGGGACTGCACGGCCGCGGGCTGCGGCACCGATGCGCGCGGCCCGTCGGCGTCGGCCGGCGGACGAAACGCGAGCATCCTGAGCAGCGTCATCTCGAACCCCACGCGTGGATCGCGCGCTACGGCCAAATCGCGCCGGCCGTTGATTGCGATCTGGTAGTAGAGCTGCACGTCCTCGGGCGACAAGCGCTCGGCGAGCGGACCGAGCACCGCGGCCTCGTCGTCGTCGAGACGCCCGCGCACGAGTTGCAGCACCGCGAGACGCTGCAAGGAGGCGGCGATGTCGTCGAGCACCGCTCCGTAGTCCGGCGCCGCCTGATCGAGCTGATCGACCTCTCGCAGCAGCGCGCTTCCGTCTTGCCGCGACAACGACTCGAGCATCCGCAGCACGTGACCGCGATCGATGTTGCCGAGCATGCTGTTGACGGCCGCCGCCTCGATGCGGCCGCCGCCGAACGCAATGGCTTGGTCGAGCAGGCTCAACGCGTCGCGCATGCTCCCTTCGGCGGCGCGCGCAATCGCCTTCAGGCCGTCCGCCTCGGCGGCGATAGTCTCGGCGGCACAGATCCGCGTGAGCTGCGCGGCGATTTCTGCGGCCGTGAGCTTGCGCAGATTGAACTGCAGGCAGCGCGACAGCACGGTGACCGGCAGCTTCTGCGGGTCCGTGGTCGCGAACAGAAACTTCACGTGCGGCGGCGGCTCCTCGAGCGTCTTCAGGAGCGCGTTGAACGAATGGTTCGACAGCATGTGCACCTCGTCGATGAGGTACACCTTGAAGCGTCCGACCGTCGGCGAGTACTGCACGTTCTCGAGCAACTCGCGCGTATCGTCGACCTTGGTGCGCGAAGCGGCGTCGACCTCCATGAGGTCGATGAATCGTCCCTCGTCGATGGCGACGCAGGCGCGGCACACCCCACACGGCTCGGCCACGACGCCGGTCTCACAGTTCAAGGCCTTCGCGAGGATGCGCGCCACGGTCGTCTTGCCGACGCCGCGCGTGCCGGAAAAGAGATAGGCATGGTGCAGCCGGTTTTCGGCGAGCGAGTTCACGAGCGCCCGCACGACGTGCTCCTGCCCGACGAGGTCGGCGAATCGCCTCGGGCGCCACTTCAAAGCGAGAACGGTGTAACTCACGCCGCTAAGCTCTCCAAAGAGGGTTCTCCTAAAGGAGGGGGGTCTCCTCGAAAGAAGGTCCGCGTCAGCCCGACCCCGGCACCCAACCGGGCTGCTACCGCTGCTCCCTTCCGGGCCTGACGGGGTTCACAGCTGGTTGTCGCGGGGGAACCGACGCGGACCAACGCTACTTTACCAGCCCGATCAAGGGGGCGCGATTTTCGGCAGCGTCCGCGTGCCGCCAATTTGAAAGCGCGTGGAATTCTGGCTACGCTGCCGCCCCCGGCTCGAGCGCACGGTCGAGCGCTGTTGCGGAGAGGTGGCCGAGCGGTTGAAGGCGCACGCCTGGAAAGTGTGTATACGCCCAAAAGGCGTATCGAGGGTTCGAATCCCTCCCTCTCCGCCACCTTCCCCACCGAGCCGCGGGGAAGATCTCAACGGCCGGTGACGACGCGACGCGATCAGCGCTAGACTCGCGAAGTACCGCGGCAGGGAGCCACACCGGTGCCAAATCGAGCCGATTTCAAAACGCTGAACGCGTTGATCGCGGAGGCGGCCGCCCTCTGCGAAGAAGCTCAGCAACAGTTCGAGCGAACCCACGCAGAGATACGCAAGACGATCGAGGAAGGCGGCGCGCTGACGCAGTCGATGATCAACCAAGACCATCGCGCTCGCGCTCGGCTGTTCGTCGCCCGTACGCGCCTATCCCGCCGCCGCAGTCGATTACGCTGAGACCGCTTTCAGCGCGGGCAAAACGGCGCACTCGACGCCTGCCCTTCGAATTCACGACCGGGCGATATGGACTGACCACGTCGTCGAGTAGTGGCGCTACTACTTTCAACGGCAAAACGCGTTATGCTTCGCGTCTTGGTTTTACTTCCCCAAGCTCTCATCGAGGAAATCTGACATGGCCGACAAGAAAATCATTGCAGTACTAGGTTCGACCGGTTCTCAGGGCGGCGGTCTCTGTCGTGCCATCTTGGCCGACGCGGCAGGCGGGTTCGCGTGCCGCGCGGTGACGCGTGACCCGAGCAAGGACAAGGCCAAGGCGCTCGCCACCGCGGGTGCGCAGGTCGTGAAGGGCGACCTCGACGACGTCGAGAGCCTGAAGAAGGCATTCGCCGGAGCGTACGGCGTCTACGCAGTTACGAACTTCTGGGAGCACTTCTCCGGCGAAAAGGAGAAGGTACAAGCCAAGAACATCGCCGACGCCGCCAAGGCCGCCGGCGTGAAGCACGTGATCTGGTCCACGCTCGAAGATATCCGCAAGTTCATGAAGCCGGACGACAAGCGGATGCCGATGCTCCAACAGAAGTATCGCGTGCCGCACTTCGACGCGAAGGCCGAAGCCGACGCGTACTTCAAGGGCTTGCCGGTCACCTACCTCGTCACGTCGTTCTACTGGGACAACCTCTACATGTTCGGCATGGCGCCGAAAAAGGGCGCTGACGGCAAGCTGGCGTGGGCGTTCCCGATGGGCACCGCAAAGATGGCCGGCATCGCCGCCGAAGATATCGGCAAGGTCGCCTATGGCGTCTTCAAGGCCGGTTCGGAATACATCGGCAAGACCGTCGGCATCCTCGGCGAGGCGCTCACGATCGAGCAGATGGGCAAAACGATTTCCAAGGTCATGGGCACGGGCCCGGTGACGTACAACGCCGTGGAGGCCGATGCCTATCGGGCCTTCGGGTTCCCGGGCGCCGACGAGCTTGGCAACATGTTCCAGGCGTATCGCGACTTCGAGAAGGAGATGCTTGCGAACCGCAGCCTCGACACCACCAAGAAGCTCAATCCGTCGCTGCAGTCGTTCGAGCAGTTCGTCACGAAAAAGAAGGATGCGATCGCGCCCGCGATGGGCTGAGACGCGTATCTAGCACCGATCGAATGACGCCGCGCGGCGCGCAAGCACCGCGCGGCGTCGCCGTTTTGGGGGCGCGTCAGGCGGCCGGGTGCACGCGAACGGCCAGCACGTCGCACGGCGCCTTGTGCAGCACGGCGTCCTCGGTGAAGTCGACCAGCAACGACAGACCATGACGTTCGCGGCTGCCGAGGACGATCAGGTCGGCTTTGCGCTCGCGGGCCATCCTCACGATCTCTACCTGTGTGTTGCCGAGCTGAACGCTGGCGGCGGATTCCGCGAGACCCAGGTCGCTTGCGAGCGCCGCCACGCGCACCCGCGCAGCGCGCACGATCTCGTCCTGTGTCTGCAGCACCGCCGGCGCCATGACCTCAGGGGCGTCCGCCACCATGAGCGGCAACGGCTCGATCACGTGAAGGATCTCGATCTCCGCACCGAGCTCGGCCGCGATCTCGCGCGCTCGGGCGCCGATCTCACGGCTGTCTTCCGTAAGGTCTACCGCCAACAGGATGCGTCGATAGATTGCCATGCTCGCCCGAGTGTACGCCGCCGCGCATGGCACCGAAACAGCGGCAGAGACGCGAAGGCACCGCCTGGAACGGTCACCGCGCGGCGGCCCCCGCTTCGCGGCTCTGCGCAGTCTCGGCGAAGTAGTTCGTGATCCCGTCAGGATCGTCGAGCCAAATGGTGCGCAGCGCAAAGCCCGGCAATCCGGATAACGGTTGCTCGACCGTCACGCTACGCGCAGCGGCGAGCGCGGCAACGCGGTCCACGTCGGAGACCACGTACTGAATGCCGCCGCTGCCGGTGTCGGCAGGCAGCGTGCGGCGGAAGCTCCTCAGGGCGATCGTCGTGGCGCCGTGCCGAAACGAATACTTGGTGGTGCCGAAGCGCCGATCCTCGACCGGAGGCAGCTCCTCGATGCCGACGAAGCTGCGGTAGAAGGCGCGGCTGCGCTCGAGATCGGCGACCGTGAGGCCGACCTCGATCGCGCGGAGCTGCTCTGCGGATGCGCCGGGCACGATCACGAGCTCCACCGCTTGCCCATCGGGATCGGTAAGGAGCGCCGCCGTGCGATTCGTGCCGAGCACGGGCTCGAACTTCGGCGCGGGCAGACCGTGCTCGGCGAAGCGCCGGCCGAGCGCGTCCGCGTCGCCGAAGAAAAACGTGACGAGCCGCAATCCGGTGGCGCCTTCGACGCCGCCGGGCTGATATTGCCGATTGGCGGTGCGGCGCGTGAGCTTGAGCTCTTGGGCTCCCGCTTGAAACCGCGCAACGCCCGTGCCGGAGCCCAGGTTGATCGTCGAGAGCTGCTTGAAACCGAGCACCGCGCCGTAGAACTCGAACATCTTTTCAGCCGGCGCGTCGAAGCGCCTGAACACGTTCATCGACGGTTGCCACAGCACGGCGGCCGTCGACTGGAGCGGCGGCGCATGCTGCGCGCCGCCCGCGGCAGATCCGGGCGGTGTCTGTGCCGCGGCCCCAACGCTTGCGGCCGCAAGCACGGCAACGAGAAGATGCTGAGCGACGCGGGACATTTCTTGTTCTCCTCTCGGCTCGTGTTCGTCGTCACGTTTGCCGCGCAAACCAAGTGTGAATCAGCCGAGGTGCCGGTACAATCCACGCCATGTGGAAGGCACTCATCGTCATCATTCTTCTGGGCGTCGGCGCCGCCGCCGCATGGGTCACCGCCGGCAGCGCAGACGGCCCGGTTGTCGAGATCACGGGGCCGGCGACGATCGGCCAAACCGGCGAGGTCGAGGTCACGGTCACCACGCCGCGCGGTGTCCTCACTCGCTTCGACGTGAGCCTGCTTCAGGGAGGCGCGAACACGAGCATGTTCAGCCTCACGGCCGCCAATGCGAGCGAGCTCCATGCCGAGGGCGACCGCGTTATTCTGAAGCGCCCTGCCGGCAAGCGCACGATGCCGGAGCTCAAGCAAGGAGCGGCTGAAGTCGCCGTTACGGCTGTCCGGCCGGTGCTATTCGGCCTGCGCGAAGCGAGCTCGACCGTGAAGCGCACCATCGAGGTCAGCCTCAGCCCGCCGCAGGTGGCGGTGCTGTCGTCGTTTCACTACATCAATCACGGCGGCTCGGAGATGGTCGTGTATCGCGTGTCGCCCCCCGACGCCGAGTCCGGCGTGCGCGTGGGCGACTACGAGTACCGCGGCTTTCCGGCGAGCGGTGCGGGCATCCCCAATGCCGACCCCGGCCTCAAGGTAGCCTTCTTCGCACTGCTGTGGGATCAGGACCTGAACGCGCCGATCCGCGTCTACGCGCGCGACTCCATCGGCAACGAAGGCAGCGGCTCGTTCGACTTTCGCGTCTTCCCGAAGACCTTCCGCGCGAGCCGCATAGACCTCGACGACAAGTTCCTCGCCAAAGTGGTTCCGCCGATCCTGCAGAACTCCACCGAGCTCAAGGTCGACGATCCCACGGACTATCTTGCCTCGTACTTGAAGATCAATCGCGAGCTGCGCCGCATGAACAACGCGACGATCTCGGCGCTCGCGCGCGACACTTCGCCCGAGTTGCTCTGGCGCGGCCCGTTCAAGCAGCTGTTGAACACCGCGGTCGAAGCGGGCTTCGCCGACCAACGCACCTATGTCTACAAGGGCCAGGACGTGGACAAACAGGTGCACCTCGGCTTCGACCTCGCGTCGACGGCCGGCGCCTCGGTGCGCGCCGCGAATCGCGGGCGCGTCGTCCACGCCGGGTGGCTCGGAATCTACGGCAACTGCGTCATCGTCGACCACGGCATGGGCCTGCAATCGCTGTACGCCCATCTCTCGTCGATCGGAGTCAAGGCCGGCGACATGGTCGAGCGCGATGCGGAGCTCGGACGCAGCGGCTCGACGGGATTGGCCGGCGGAGACCACCTGCATTTCACGATGCTGCTGGCCGGCAATGCGATCACGCCGATCGACTGGTGGAGCGCGCAGTGGGTCCAGGACCGGATCCTGCGCAAGCTGGCCGACGCCGGGGCGCCGCCCGCCGAGATCGGCGGCCGCTGAAACCTTCCTCGCCCTCGCTGGAACCGGCCGGCGCGCCCGGATTCCGGCGCGCTACGATCCGTTGTCGTTCTGCGCTACGCTGTAGCGCGGCTCCGCGGCTCGAATGCGCGCAGCCTGCTTCTCTTCCATCTGCGCGAAGCGTCCAGTCACTCGGCGATCCCGATGTCAGCGACCGACAAGCCCGACGGTTTGACGCGCACCGAGCCCCCGGCACCGGAAGATGTCCGCGCGGAGCTCGATCGGGTTCTCAACAGCCGCTCATTCGAGGCGGCAGGACGGTCGTCGGAGTTCTTGCGCTTCGTGGTGGAGCAGCATCTCGCCGGCGCCGCCGATCGTTTGAAGGGCTATACGATCGCGATCGAGGTCTTTCGGCGGCCGCCTGAATTCGACGCGCAGTCCGATCCCCTCGTCCGCGTGGAAGCCGGCCGCCTGCGGCGCAGGTTGCTCGAGTACTACGCCGCCGAGGGACACGCGAATCCGCTGCGCATCGAGCTGCCTCGCGGCGGCTACGCGCCGCAATTCCGCTACGCGACGCCGCTCGAGTCCACCGGCACCTTCACTCCGACACCACCTCCGCAGGGACGCCGCCTGCGCCGGCGGCTACGTGCGGTCGCGGCAGTGTTGATCATCGCGCTGCTCGCAGTGCTCGTCGTGACCCAGTACCGCAATCGCGGCGGCGCCGCCGACGGCGCGGCGAGCGCGGAAGCGCTGGCGCTGCCGAAGGGCCCGAAGATCCTGGTGCTGCCGTTCGAGAATCTGAGCGGCGATCCGCAGATCGGCTACGTCGCGGACGGCGTGACCGAGGAGATCATGCTGCGCCTGAGCGAATTCCACCTATTCGTGATCGCGAGCCAGACGAGTTGGTCATATCGCGACGCCGGCCGAGCGCCGGCCGCGATCGGTGCGGAGCTCGGCGCGCGCTACGTGCTCACCGGCACGGTCCGGAGCAGATCCGACCGGGTGCGCATCTCCGCGCGGCTGGTCCATGCCGCGAGCGGCGCGCAGCTCTGGACGGCCGCGTACGACGAGAGCCCGAGCGTCGCCACGCTGGTGGATATTCAGGAGAAGATTGCGCGCGAGGTCGTCGAGACCGTTGCCGTGCCCTATGGGCCGATCTACGAGCAAGAGCTCGCGCGCGCCACGCGCAAGCCGGCCGAGCACCTCGACACCTACGACTGCGTGCTCAAGTATTACGCCTACCGCAGAACGATCGAGCCGGCGCTGCATGGCGAGACGCTGCAGTGCTTTCAAAGCGCCGTGGTGCGGGAGCCCGGCTTCGCGGACGCGTGGGCGGGGCTCGCGCTGCTCTACCTCGACGAGTACGCGTACGGCTATACGCCGCAATCGGCTCCTGCGAATGCGCTCGACCGCGCGCGAGAAGCCGCACGAAAGGCGCTGGACATCGATGGCGAGAACTATCTCGCGAATCTCGCGCTCGCGCGCGTGCGCTTCTTCCGCGGCGATCTTGATGGATTCGCACGCAGCGCGGATCGCGTGCTCGACCTGAACGCCAACAACGCAGACGTCCTGACCACGCTCGGCACGCTGTTCGAGATTTCCGGATCGCCCTCGCGCGCGCGACCGCTGATCGACAACGCCATCGCGCTGTCGCCGCACCCGCCGAGCCAATACTACGTCGCCAAATCGATCGCCGATCTTCGCGCCGGGCGTCCCGATGACGCGCTCGAGGCCGCGCTCAAGATCGACGCGCCGAACTGGTTCATCGCGCCGCTGCTCGTCGCGATTTCTGCCGGGCTCGCCGGCCGCACCGACGTTGCGCAGCGAGCCGCGGTCCGGCTTCTCGAGCTGTACCCCGCGTTTCCGCAGCGGTTCGGCGCGGAAATCGCGAAGTGGCACGTGGACCCAGCGCTCGGCGAGCCGATGCTGCGCGGCCTGCGAGCCGCCGGCATGAGTGTCGAGGGGCCGCTCCCCGACTGAGCTTCAGCCCGGCAGCACCAGCCGCCCGGGGAACACCACCGTCGCACAGAGACCCGAATCGCCCTCGATCTCGAGGAACGCTCCGAGCTCACCGAGCCGGTGCTCGATGCTCCAGAGGCCGAAGCCCCCGCCGTTGAAGGGATAGCTACGCCGGTTCAAGACGGGCATTCCGATACCGTTGTCGGCCACGCTGATCGCGACGGAGCCGTCCGGCCGGAACCGGCTCGTGACACGGACCTCGGTGGCTTGCGAGTGCTTACGAACGTTCGCCAACAGCTCCCGAATCGTCCTCAAGAGCACATCGCTCACCGCGGGCCCGAAGCGGGTGTGCAATCGATCGATGCGCACGACGCAGTCCACGCCGGTGGTCGCCCGGAACTGGTCGCAGAGCTCGAGCAGGCGCGGAAACAACTCCGGCGGCTGGGCGGTATTGGCCGTGAGCTCCCGAATGATCTCGTGGAGATGCTCGATGGACTTCTGGGCGAGGTTGCCGAGTTCAATGAGGCGCTCGAGCTGGTCGTCCGCGCTGGCCGCGCCGAGGCGTGCCAGATTGGCGGCCTTGAGCTGCAAGGCGACGAGCTCTTGCAACGGCCCGTCGTGGAGCCGCTCGGCCAGGGTCTGGTGAAACAACGCGAGCTCGGTGGCCGTTGATTCCTCGGCCGGTGACGACGCAGCGCTCATCGCAGCTCCTTCGCAAGTTGAGGTTGGGCGCGCCAAATCCGGCGGCGCGATCGAATTGCGGCGGCTTTATAGCCTGCGAGGAGCCGTGCGGGGACGTGTCATACCGTGTCGGGGTCGAACCGCGGCGACCGTTACGGCACGTAGAATCAATCGGTTATCGAACGATACCCGAAATCGCGTCAGTTGCCGATCTCACGGTCGCCTCCGGCCGGCGGCGCGGGAGGGGGCGCGGGCGGCGGCGCGGCTGGTTGCGGGCTGCGGGCGCGGCCGGCCGGCGTGAAAGTCGGCGGCGACTCGAGGCAAGGCTTCTCGCCGCTGGCGGGCCGCCCGACATCCGTCGACGGCAATTGCAGGGCGTCCGTCTCGTCCGGCGGCGTGAGGTCGTCGGGAACCCTCACCGGCGGCGTAGAACCGGCGAGCGCGTAGCGGTCGGTCGGCTCGCAACGGAGGGCATGGTCCTTGTGGGAGCACCCGCTGAGAATCGCGGCGGCGGCCGCCGCGAGCGCAAGGCAACGCGCCGCAGTCATCAGGCGGCGGCGACGTGAACGCCGGCGGTGCCCATCGCCTTGAGAACGGCCGCGTGGTACTGCGGCGCGAACGGCGTTAGAGGGAGGCGAATTCCCGGTCCGATCAAGCCCATCTGTTGTACCGCCCACTTCACCGGTATCGGATTGCTCTCGCTGAACAGCGTGCGATGCAACCCCTGCAAGTCCCCGTCGATGCGTTCGGCGTCGGTGCGCCGGCCTGCTCTCGCGGCGTCGCACAGGCGCCGCATGCCGAGCGGAGCGACGTTGCCTGTCACGGAGATCACTCCGTCGCCGCCGGCCAGCATGAACTCGCGGGCCGTTGCGTCGTCACCGCTCAACAGCGCGAACTCCGCGCCGCACCCGTCTCTGAGCACCCGAACGCGTTCGAGTTCCCCGGTTGCTTCCTTTATCCCGCGAATATTCGGATGCCCGGCGAGCTTGACCACCGTATCGGGTTTGAGATCGACTCCCGTGCGGCCCGGCACGTTGTAGAGGATGACGGGGTGAGTCACCGCGTCCGCAACCGCCGAGAAGTGCCGGCGCATGCCCTCCTGCGGCGGCTTGTTGTAGTACGGCGTTACGATCAGGAACGCCAGAATCGGCAAGCGATCGATGGTGCGCGAGAGCTTGAGCGTTTGCGCCGTGGAGTTGGAGCCGGTGCCTGCGACGATCGGGATTCTGCCCGCGGCGATCTCGCACGCTCTGTCGAGCAGCTCGACATGCTCCTCGTGGTCGAGCGTCGCGGACTCGCCCGTGGTGCCCGCGACGACCAGGGCCTCCGTGCCGCCCTCGACGTGGAAGTCGACGAGCTTCGCGAAATCGCCGTAGTTGACCGTGCCGTCGGGGTCCATCGGAGTGACGACCGCCACCATGCTGCCCGTCAAGTTCATCGCGTTTCGCCGGCGCCTCGAATAAAAGGCGAAGGATAGTACCGGCCACCCCAACCCTAAGCAACCCGAGCGTTGCAGACCCGGTCGTTCGGGTTACACTGACCAACCGTCCAATCCCCGAGACTCTCGCCTGATGGAACAGCTCATGGTCATTTCCGCCGTCGGCGGCGAGCCCACCGCGGTCGTGCAGGAAGTGACGAGAGTCATCATGGACTGCGGCGGGAACATCAAAGAAAGCCGCATGGCGGCCTTCGGCTCGGAGTTCGCCATGCTGCTCCTGGTGTCCGGCAACTGGCACACCATCAGCCGGATGGAGCGCGAGCTCAACCGCTTCGCCGGAAGCAACGGCGTGACCATGCAACTGAAGCGCACGGAAGCGCGGCGCTTCGGAAAAGAGCTTCTTCCTTATGCAGTGGACGTCGTCGGTTTGGACCAGCCGGGAATCGTCCATAGCCTGAGCGGTTTCTTCGCGGCGCGGAAGGTGGAGATCGCCGAGGTCTCCACTCGCAGCTATGCCGCCACGCACACCGGGGCGCCGATGTTCTCGGTGCAGATGTCGATCAACATTCCGGCAAACGTCCACATTTCGGGACTGCGCGAAGAGTTCATGGAGTTCTGCGACCAGTTGAACGTCGACGCGATCATGGAGCCGGTCAAGCACTCCTGAGCGGGGCGCAGCTGCATGGCAGGGGTCGTGGTCGGCAAGAAAATCCCGGCGTTCAAGGTCCCTTCCACGGGCGGAGGCACCGTCGCGGGCAAGGATCTGCTCGGGTCTCCTTATGTCCTATATTTCTACCCGAAGGACGACACCCCCGGCTGCACCCAGGAAGGGCATGACTTCCGCGACCACTTTGCCGCCTTCAAGCGCCGCGGCGTGCGTGTGTTCGGCGTATCGCGAGACAGCGTGGCATCGCACGAAAAGTTCAAGGCGAAGCATGGCTTTCCGTTCGATCTGCTGTCCGACAGCGACGAGGCCCTATGCAAGCTGTTCGACGTCATCAAGCAGAAGAACATGTACGGCCGGAAGGTCCTCGGCATCGAGCGCAGCACATTCCTTATTGATCCTAAAGGCGTATTGCGGAACGAGTGGCGCAAGATCAAAGTGAATGGCCATGTCGCCGCGGTGCTCGCAGCCGCCGAAACGCTCTGACGCGGCGACCAAACGTTTGAGGGGCGGGACGGCGGGCGGCGAGCCGCTCGGATAGTCCCCAGGACCGGCAGATCGGCTGCCGGCGGAACGTGCCGACCATCGGCCAGTCCAAACGACAGCCGTGCCGTCGCCTCGTTGGAGTCTCGTAGTGTTGATGAGATCGACCCTGCTGTTGCTCGCCGTGCTGGCCGCGCCCGCGCTCGCAGGCCCGGACCTGCCGGATTTCGGCGGCCCTGCCACCGCGGCGATGAGCAAGGACCGCGAGTCGCAGATCGGCCGTGGCGTCATGGTGCAGCTGCGCAATGCGGGAGTCGTCGTCGACGATCCCCTGCTCACGGAGTACATCGGCTGGCTCGGCTCGCAGCTCGCGAGCCATTCGAGCAACAACAACGGCGACTTCCATTTCAATTTCTTCTTCGTCAGCGACAACCAGATCAATGCGTTCGCGCTACCGGGCGGCTTCGTCGGCGTGAACTCCGGGCTGTTGCTCGCCACGGACAACGAGAACGAGCTCGCGGGCGTGCTGGCGCACGAGGTGTCGCACGTCACGCAACGCCACATGGCGCGCTCGGCGTACGACTCGCAGCGCACGAGCATCGCGTCACTCGCCGCGATGCTCGCCGCCATGCTGCTCGGCGCCGCGAGCGACGCCGGCGGCGAGGCGCTCACCGGCATCGCGATGGCGTCGCAGGCGATGACCGCGCAACGGCAGATCAACTTCACCCGGAGCAACGAATTCGAGGCGGATCGCGTGGGCATGGAAGTGCTGTCCGCTGCCGGCTTCGATCCGAATGGCATGGCCACCTTCTTCGAGGAGCTCGGCAAGCGTTACGGCAGCACCCAGGAGATGGTGCCGGCGATCCTCCAAACGCATCCGGTGTCGAGCGAGCGCACCGCCGAAGCGCGCGCGCGCGCGCGGCAACTCCCGAAGGTCGAGCATTCCGATAGCCCGGCTTACGCACTGGCCAAGGCTCGCCTGCAAGTATTGAGCGCGCCCTCGCCGGAGGCCGCCTTCGCCCTTTTCCGCGACAAGGCCGACAGCCGCGAGCCGGGCGACCGCTACGGTCTCGCGCTCGCACTGATGCGCGTCTCCTTGAACGACAACGCCGAGCGGATCTTCCGCGATCTCACCGCCGAATATCCCACGAGCATCGCGTTTCGCATCGGCGAAGCGGAATCGCTGATGGCGAGCGGCAACACCGAGTCGGCGCTCAAGTTCTACGCAGAGGCGATTCGTCTCTTTCCCCGCAACGTCCCGCTCACAACGAGCTATGCAGAGGCGTTGCTCAGCGCCGGCCGGGCGGCGGACGCCCACCAGATCCTCCTCGACTTGCTGAACAACGTGCCCGCCACTCCGGAGCAGCTGCGCCTCATCGCGCGTGCCGCCAACGCACAGGGCGACATCGGCAACGCGTACTTCTACATGTCGTACTACTACGCCTCGGTCGGCAACCTCGGTCTCGCCATCAGTCAGGTTCGGTTGGCGCTCGAGATGCCGAGGGTCAACAGCGTGGACCGGGCGCGCTACCAGGCGCGCATGAACGAGCTCCTCGAGTACCTGCCGCCCGAGCAGCGTACGCACGCTGCCGTCGGCGGCCACTAGCTTCCCGGTCCCCCACGGCTCGGCCTTGCAGCGGCCTTAAACAGGACTAAAATAGTCCACTATCAAACCACGGTTCGGTATCGAGGCCAGCGCCGATGCTGCGGATGAGCAAGTTGACCGATTACGGCACGATGGTCTTGGCGCAGCTCGCGGCCAAGGACGGCGGCCTCTCGACCGCCGCCCAGGTAGCTGTTGCGACGCACCTGGCCCAGCCCACGGTCAGTAAGCTGCTGAAATCGTTGGTCCACGCCGGTCTCGTGGTGTCGACGCGCGGTGTCCAGGGCGGCTACGCCCTAGCCCGCCCTGCCGACGCCATCAGCGCCGCGGAGATCATCGACGCGCTCGAAGGCCCCGTCGCGATCACCGAATGCAGCTCCGCCGCGGGCGGTTGCGATCTCGAGTCCTACTGCCGGGTCGGCATGGCCTGGCAGCGCATCAATTTCAGCATTCGGCGAGCGTTGGAAGGCGTGACGCTCGCGGATCTCCAGCGGCTGCGCGAACCCTTGCAGCCACCGGATCTCCGGTCGGGACTGAGGAGCGCCGCGGCGGCGCGTTGAGACGCGCGTCGATTCGAGAGGAAGTCTTGGAATGGCTACGGATTCGAAACAACTTTCGGACATCGTCAAACGCAAGTATCGGCACGGCTTCGTCACCGACATCGAGCAGGAGACCGTTCCGCCCGGCCTCGACGAGGACGTCATTCGGCTGATCTCCGCGAAGAAGGGGGAGCCCGAGTTTTTGACGGAGTGGCGCCTCAAAGCGTACCGCCATTGGCTGACGCTCGAGGAGCCGACATGGGCGCACGTGCGCTATTCGCCGATCGACTACCAGGCGATCTCGTATTACGCGGCGCCGAAGAGCAACGCCAATGCTCCGAAGAGCCTCGACGAGGTCGATCCCAAGCTGCTCGAGACTTACGACAAGCTCGGGATCCCACTGCACGAGCGCGCGCGCCTCGCCGGCGTCGCCGTCGACGCCGTGTTCGACAGCGTGTCGGTGGCCACCACGTTCAAGGAGCGGCTCGCGGCCGCGGGCGTGATCTTCTGCTCGTTCTCCGAAGCCGTTAAGAACCATCCCGACCTCGTGCAACGCTATCTCGGCAGCGTGGTGCCGTACCGCGACAACTTTTTCGCGACGCTGAACTCGGCCGTCTTCACCGACGGCTCGTTCGTCTACGTGCCGAAGGGCGTGCGCTGCCCCATGGAGCTCTCGACGTATTTTCGAATCAACGCGGCCAAGACCGGGCAGTTCGAGCGAACGCTCATCATCGCCGACGAAGGCGCGCACGTGAGCTACCTCGAAGGGTGCACGGCGCCGCAGCGCGACGAGAACCAGCTCCATGCGGCCGTCGTGGAGCTCGTGGCCCTCGACGGCGCGGAGATCAAGTACTCCACGGTCCAGAACTGGTATCCCGGCGACGAGCAAGGCCGCGGCGGAATCTACAACTTCGTCACCAAGCGCGGCGAATGCCGCGGGGCGAACTCGAAGATCTCGTGGACGCAGGTGGAGACGGGCTCCGCGATCACCTGGAAATACCCGAGCTGCGTGCTGCGCGGGGAAAACTCGGTCGGCGAGTTCTACTCGGTGGCCGTCACCAACAACTACCAGCAGGCGGATACCGGCACGAAGATGATCCACATCGGCCGCAACACGCGGAGCACGATCGTCGCCAAGGGCATCTCCGCAGGACACGGTCAGAGCGCCTACCGCGGCCTCGTGCGGATGTTGCCCACCGCACACGGCGCCCGCAATTACACACAATGCGACTCCCTGCTGATCGGCGACCGCTGCGGCGCGCACACCTTTCCCTATATCGAGTCGCGTAACGCTTCCGCGCGCGTGGAGCACGAAGCCACGACGTCGAAGATCAGCGAGGACCAGCTGTTCTACTGCCGGCAGCGCGGGCTGTCGCAAGAGGACGCGGTCAACATGATCGTCAACGGCTTCTGCCGCGAAGTGTTCAAGGAATTGCCGATGGAGTTCGCCGTCGAGGCGCAGAACCTGCTGAACGTGAGCCTCGAAGGCGCCGTCGGCTGAGGCACCAAGTATGTTGAGAATAGAAAACCTGCACGTGCGGGCCGCCGAGCGCGAAATCCTGAAGGGCCTCGACCTCGAGGTGCCCGCCGGCGAAGTGCACGCGATCATGGGCCCGAACGGATCCGGCAAGAGCACGCTCGCGCAAGTGCTGGCCGGCCGCGAGGACTACCAAGTCACGGCCGGCAGCGTGAAGCTCGACGGACTCGAGCTCCTCGGCCTCGCGCCCGAGGAACGCGCCCGTGCGGGCGTGTTCCTCGCGTTCCAGTACCCGATCGAGATTCCGGGCGTGAACAATGCGTACTTGCTCAAGGCCGCGTTGAACGCTCAACGTCAGGCCCGCGGCGAGCAGGCCATCGACGCATTCGAGTTCATGAAGCTCATCAAGACCAAGATGGAGCTCATGGAGATTCCCAAGGACTTCCTCACACGCAGCGTGAACCAGGGATTCTCGGGCGGCGAGAAGAAGCGCAACGAGATCCTGCAATTATTGCTGCTCGAGCCGCGCCTCGCGGTGCTCGACGAGACCGACTCCGGTCTCGACGTCGACGCGCTGAAGATCGTGGCGAACGGCGTGAACAGCCTGCGCGACCCGGAGCGCTCGATGTTGCTCGTCACGCATTACGAGCGGCTGCTCGAGCTCATCGTGCCGGACCGCGTCCACGTGCTCGCGGGCGGCCGGATCGTGAAATCCGGCCCGCGCGAGCTCGCGCGCGAGCTCGACGCCCGCGGCTACGATTGGGTGCTCGCGGAGGCGCGGGGCGGATGACCGCGGCAACGCTCGAGCGGGAGATCGCAGCGCGGCAGCAACGCCTGGGGGACGCGGAGCCTTGGCGCGCCGCGGCGCTCGGCGACTTCGCGGCGGCGGGACTGCCCACGCCGCGCCGGGAAAATTGGCGGTACACGAACCTGCAACCGCTCGCGGCCAGCGCATTCGAGTGGGCCCCACCGGAGCCCGACCGCGCGGCCATCGCCGCGGCGGCGGGGCTGCTCGAGCAGTCGCCCCTATTGCGCTCGGCCGCGCGCATCGTGCTCGTCGACGGCCATCCCGTCGCCGCGCTGTCCACGCCGCCGGCCAGGGGCATCGAGGTGCGCTCTTTGCGGGACCACTGGCAGAGCTTCGAGCAACGGTATTCCGCACGGCTGCGCGCAGCCGAGCATCCCCTCGCAGCGCTGAACACCGCGCTCGTGGGCCAAGGGATTTGGCTCCGGATCGGCGCAGACGTGCGGACGGAGGAGTCGCTCCATCTGGTGCTCATCTCGAGCGACAAGACGGCCGTCGCGTCGCAGCCGCGCACGTTGCTGGAGGTCGGCGCAGGGGCATCGGCGACAGTCGTGCAGCACCTCCTCGACCTCGGCGACCCCGCGGGCTGGATCAACGGCGTTACCCAAATCGACCTGGCAGCCGAATCCACGCTGTCGCTCTTTCGCCTACAGCAGCACGGCTCCCGCCAGACACATACGGCGCTCCTGTCCGCGGATCTCGCGGCAAACGCAGCGCTCGCCGTGGGCTACGTGGACCTGGGCGGCCGCCTGATCCGCAACGACGTCGACGTTCGCCTTCGCGAGCCGGGCGCCGCGGCGGAGATCTTCGGCGTGTTCCTCGCCGCCCACGGCCAGCACGTGGACGAGCACACCCGCATCGACCATCTCGCGCGCGAGACCCGCAGCGACGAAGCATTTCGCGGCATCATCGGCGAGCGCGGACGCGGCGTGTTCAACGGCAAGGTCGTGGTGCACCGCGATGCGCAGCGTATCGATGCACGCCAGTCGAGCGACAACCTGCTCCTCGGCGATCACGCGGAAATCGACACCAAGCCCGAGCTCGAGATTTACGCCGACGACGTCAAATGCAGTCACGGATCCACAGTTGGCGAGCTCGACGCCGAGCAGCTGTTCTACTTGCGCTCGCGCGGCGTCGCCGATGCCGTCGCACGCGCGATTCTTACACAAGCGTTCGCGGCGAGCGTGCTCGAGCGCATCCGTGCCGCCGATGTCCGCGAGCATGCTCTGGCGCTCGTCGGCGCCTCGCTCGGCCGGCTCGCGGCGGGGTCTGCGTCGTGAGCCGCGCTGCCGATCGTAAGCTGGTGCCGATCACCGATATCGCGGCGTTGCGCGCGGACTTCCCCGCGCTCCACCAGCTCGTGCGCGGCAAGCCGCTCGTCTATCTCGACAATGCGGCGTCCGCGCAGGCACCTCGGGCGGTGCTCGACGCGCTCGCCACGCAGCAACGGTTGAACCACGCCAACGTGCACCGCGGCGTGCACGAATTGAGCGAGAGGTCCACCGCGGCGTACGAAGGCGCGCGCGACAAGGTTCGCGGTTTCGTCAATGCCGCGTCCGTCGAGGAGATCGTCTTCACGCGCGGCACGACCGAGTCGATCAACCTGGTCGCGGCCAGCCTCGGACGCAAGCTGCTGGGGAGCGGCGACGAGGTGCTGATCACCTGGATGGAGCACCATTCGAACATCGTGCCGTGGCAGTTGATCTGCGAGCAGACGGGCGCGCGGCTCGTGGTCGCGCCGATCACCGATCGCGGCGAGCTCGATCTCGCGGCGTTCCACGCCCTCCTCGGCCCGCGCACCAAGATCGTCGCGGTGGCACACGTCTCGAATGCGCTCGGAACCGTGAACCCGGTGGCCGAGCTCGTCGCGGCGGCGCACCGCACGGGTGCGGTCGCGCTCGTGGACGGCGCGCAGGCCGTTCCGCACATGCGCGTCGACGTCCGCGCGCTCGATTGCGACTTCTACGCGTTCTCGGCACACAAGATGTACGGCCCCACCGGCGTCGGCGTGCTCTACGGCAAGCGCGATCTGCTCGACGCGATGCCTCCTTACCAGGGCGGCGGCGACATGATCCTCACCGTGCGCTTCGAGGGCACCACGTACAACGCCCTGCCCTACAAGTTCGAGGCCGGCACGCCCAACATCACGGGCGTGGTCGGGCTAGGGGCCGCCGTCGACTACCTCGAAGGCATCGAGTTTGCCGCCGTGGCCGCCCACGAGCACGACTTGCTCGCCTACGCCACGGCCCGGGTGCTCGAGCTGCCGGGCGCAAGAGTGATCGGCACCGCGGCCCACAAAGCCGGCGTGCTGTCGTTCGTGATCGACGGCATTCATCCGCACGATCTCGGCACGGTCGTCGATCGCGAGGGCGTTGCGATCCGCACGGGGCACCACTGCGCGATGCCGGTGATGGAGCGATTCCAGGTGCCGGCTACCGCGCGCGCATCGTTCGCGCTCTACAACAATCGCACCGACGTCGACCGCTTGATCGCGGGCCTGTGCCGGGCGCTGGAGATCTTTCGTGAATGACCTGCAGGACCTCTACCGCGAGGTGATCCTCGATCACAACCGCCGGCCGCGCAATTTCGGCGAGCTCGCGGATGCCGACCGCGTGATCGAGGGCGTGAACCCGCTCTGCGGCGACAAGCTGACCCTTTACTTGAAGATCGCCGACGGCAAAGTGCGGGACGTCAAGTTCAAGGGCTCGGGATGCGCGATCTCCGTGGCGTCGTCATCGCTGATGACCGAGCGCGTGAAAGGCGCCACCATCGAAGCCTCGCTCGCGCTCTTCGACAAGGTGCACGACCTCCTCACCGGCGCCGCGGCGGCGTCTCCGGAAGAGCTCGACAAGCTCGTGGCGCTCGCCGGCGTGCGCGAGTACCCCACGCGAGTGAAGTGCGCGAGCCTCGGCTGGCACGCGCTCAAGGCGGCGCTGGACCACGGCGGAGCCAAGGTCAGTACGGAATAGCTCGCGATGTTCAGTCAAAACGAGCCAGTGACCTTCGTGCGCGATTGCGACGCCGTCATGATCCCCGTCGGCGAGAAGGTGACCCTGCCCGCCGGCACCGCCGGATTCATGACCCAGGCGCTCGGCGGCAGCTTCACGATCTACGTCGAGGGTAACCTGTTCCGGATCTCGGGCAGCGACGCCGACGCGATCGGTAAGGAGCCGGTGGCCGGCCCCGATCTTGCAGAGGACGCCACCGAGGCCGACGTCGAGGCCGCCGTATGGCAGCAGCTCAAGACGTGCTACGACCCCGAGATCCCTATCAACATCGTCGAGCTCGGGCTCGTGTACGAGTGCAAGATCGAGCGCTCGTCGACCGGAGGACGGGTCGTCAAGATCAAGATGACGCTGACAGCACCGGGCTGCGGCATGGGAGAGATCCTCGCCCAGGACGTCCGCGAGAAGGTGCAGATCATCCCCACGGTCGAGCGCGCGGACGTCGAGCTCGTCTTCGATCCGCCCTGGAACCGGGAGATGATGTCGGAAGAAGCACGCCTCGAGGCCGGATTGATGTAACACCACGGCGCCGCCCCGACCTCATGAAGCATCTGATCCTGTTGCGTCACGCGAAGTCGAGCTGGAAGGACTCGACTCTCGACGACGCGGAGCGACCGCTGGCCGAGCGCGGCGAGCGCGACGCGCCGCGAATGGCGGAGCGGATCAAGCAGCGCGGCACCCAACCCACGTTGCTGTTGACGAGCCACGCCCGTCGCGCGTTGCGCACCGCCGAGATCGTCGGTCGGGCCCTCGGTCTCGGCTCAGCGCAGACGCGCACGGTGCCCGCGTTGTATCTGGCATCGCCGAACGACATCCGCCGCGTGCTCGCCGCGCAGGACGACGCGCACGACTGCGTCTTGCTGGTGGGCCACAACCCCGGCCTGACCGAGCTCGTGAACGAGCTGCTGCCCGGGCTCGCGCTCGACAACCTCCCCACGGCCGGCGTCGTCGCCGTCGAGCTTGCCGCGTCTGCGTGGAGCGCCGCCGCACCGATGCGCGGGCGCCTCGAGTATCTCGATTATCCGAAGAATCCGGGCGCGTAGTTGCTAAGAGCCGGCCCCGCGCTGACGCGCGCGCAGCAGCAACCGCCGCGTGCGCTTGTCGGGCCGGCCCTCGGTGGGCGGGCCGAATGCGCGCGCGAGCGCGCGCCGCTCCGCCGCGAGCCGCCGGCGCTCGATGGACTCCGCCGTCTCCGTGTAGCACGCAGCGGCTTCCGGCGCGGGACCACGCCGCGCCGGTATCGCGTCGATCCTGACTTCGCGTTCCGTGTCCTCGCGCAGCACGATCGTGAGCGCGTCACCGACCTTGACCGCGTGTGCCGCCTTCACTCGCTGCCCGTTGAGCTGCACGTGGCCGCCGCGCACTGCCTGCGCGGCGAGCGACCGCGTCTTGAAGAACCGAGCGCACCAAAGCCAGCGATCGATTCGCAGCCGATCCTCGACCTCGTCGGCATCCACGGCAGCGCTCAACGCGTGTCGCAGAAGCAATAGGCGTAGACGCCCCGCGGGTCGTTGAATCGCTCCATGAACGCCAGCGGCTCCATCGCGGTCTCGAGCCAGCGCGACACCTTCGCGTGCCACTCACTATCGCCCGCGAGCGCGCGCACCGCCGGCCCGGCTTCCGCCGTGAGGGACAACGCGAGTTGCTCCGCGAGCCCGAGCTGCTGCTCGAAGTACTCGACGCGATAGCTCCCGGACTCGAGCCCAGCGAGTTGGGCGGCCGAGGCCACCGCGTCCGGCAGGCCGCCGAGCCGGTCGACGAGCCCCCGCTCCAGCGCATCCGTGCCTACCCAGACGCGCCCACGCGCCGCGCGGTCGACCTCTTCCACGGGCTTCTTGCGATATTCCGCGACCCGGCTGATGAACTGCGTATACGTGTTACCCACGGATTGCTGGATCAGGTTCTTGACCTCGTCGCTCAGGCCGCGCGTCGCGTCGAAGGCCCCCGCGAGCTCCGTGGTGCCGATGCCGTCGACGTGAACGCCGACCTTGTCGAGCAGGCGCTGGAACGTGGGGATCGTCGCGCCGACGCCGATGGAGCCCGTCAACGTCGTCGGGCTCGCCCAAATCTCGTTCGCGCCCATCGAGATCCAGTAGCCGCCTGACGCGGCCACGCTGCCCATCGACACCACGACCGGGCGCTTGCTCTCCTGGAATACCTGGAGCTCGCGGAGAATCACGTCCGATGCGAACGCGCTGCCGCCGCCCGAGTCGACGCGCAGAACCAGCGCCTTCACTTGCTCGTCGTCTGCGACCTTGCGGATCAGCTCCGCCATCGAATCGCCGCCGATCGATCCCGGCGGCTGCCGGCCGTCGAGAATGGTGCCCGAAGCCACGACCACCGCTATCTTGCGGCCGGCCGAAGGCGCCGCCGTCGCTCGAACGGCGGCGACATAGTTCTCGAAGTCGATACCCGTATAGTCGCCGCGCTTCGCGTCGCCCTCGTCCTCGCCGATCGATCTGCGGACCCGCTCCCGCATTTCGTCGCGGGGCAACAGCTCGTCGACGAGCCCATAGCTCACGGCGAGCTTGCCCGTGTCGCCACCCGAGTCCTTCAAGAGCTCGCCGATGTCGTCGGCGTAATGCTGTAGAGCCGTGCCGGACAGGTGCCGCGCGGCGGTGACGTCGGCCTGATAGGCGTTCCACAGCGCGTCGAGGTACGCGTGGCTAGCCTCCGCGTCTTCGGGCGACATGTTGTCGCGCGTCGCCGGCTCCACGAACGACTTGTACTCGCCGACCGTCCAGTGGTTGTAGTCGACGTAGACCTTGTCGAGGAACGTCTTGTAGTACGGCAGGAATCGAGAATAGCCGTCGACGAGCACCATCCCCATCGGGTGCATGTAGATCTTGTCTGCCTGTGCGGCAAGATAGTACTGATCGCGCGTGAAGCCGTCGCCGATCGCCGTGACCGGCTTGCCGCTCTTCTTGAACTCGCCGATCTCGGCGGCGAGCTCCTGCAGCTTGCTCAGCCCCGCGCCCGAAAGCCCGTCGAGCTGTAGCACGACGCCTTTGATGCGGCGATCGTCGCGCGCCGCCCGCAAGGCCTCGACGACGTCGCGCAGCAACGTCTCCTGCAGCGGCGTGCCGCGGGCCTTCGCGAGCGCCCGCTCGAACGGGTCGCCCGACAACTGGTCGACGAGCGCACCCTGCGGCGCGATCACGAGCGCGGCCGCGCTCGGCACGGAAATGCGGCCGAACGCGCCGCCGATGACGGCGAGCAGCACCAAAAAAATCCCGAGCAGCAAGATCAAGTGAAGCAGCCGGCGCACTCTGTCGAGGCCGCGCCAAATCGTCGACAGCGTGCGCATCACCACACCACGTTGGTTATCCATGAGCGTTCCGTCCCGTTGGAATCTCGCCTAAGGCAACAGCATTAATGACAAATCAGGCCAAAAAGCAATGATCACGACCGCCACGAACGACACGATCAGGAACGGCTGAGTGGCGAGATAAATCTCCGCGATGTCCCTGTTGAAGCGGTGGCTCGAGATGAACAAGTTCAATCCCACCGGCGGCGTGAGATAGCCGAGCTCCATTGCCGCAAGAAACACGATACCGAGATGTATCGGGTCGATCTGGTATTGCGCCGCGATCGGCAACAACAGCGGCACGACGAGCACGGTGGCCGAAAAAATATCGAGGATCGTGCCGAGGATCAGCAGGAACACGAGCAGCACGACCATGAAGCTCCGCGGTCCCGCGATGTAGCCGCTGACGGCGGTGAACAACTTCTGCGGCACGCCCGAGTCGATCATGTAATTCGTCGAGGCGAGCGACATGCCGAGGATGAGGAAGATTGCCCCCACGAGCACCATCGACTCGCGCATGACGTCGGGCAACCCCGCCCAGCGCACTTCGCGCAAGATCACGACCTCCACGATCAGCACGTAGAGCGCCGTCACTGCCGCCGCTTCCGAGACGGCGAAATAGCCGCTGTAGATCCCGCCGAGCACGACGATCGGCAGCGGCAAGTCCCAGCGTGCCGCCCAGAGCGCACTCTTGAGCTCGCGCCACGAGCCGTTCCTTGCGCGGTGCACGCCGCGATTGCGCCAGAAGCAATACGCCGACAACGTGAGGACGAGCAGCATTCCGGGGAGCACGCCGGCAACGAACAGACGGTCGATCGGCTGCTCGGCCACGATCCCGTACAAGATCAGCGGCAGCGAGGGCGCAAACAGCAGGCCGATGCTGCCCGAAGCCGTGATCAGTCCCAAGTTGAAGCGCTCGTCATAGCCGGCTTCGGTGAGCGCCGGGAACAGTAATGCTCCGAGCGCGATGATGGTAACGCCGGAAGCGCCGGTAAACGCCGTGAACAGAGCGCAAGTCACGAGCGATATCATCGCGAGCCCGCCCGGCAACCAGCCGAGCACCGCTTGCGACAGTTTCACGAGCCGGCGAGGCGCCTGCCCGGCGCTCAGCAAGAAGCCCGCGAACGTGAAAAGTGGGATGGCGACCAGCACGGTCGTCTCGGAAAGCCCGAAGAACTCGATCGCCACGACGGACAAGTCGACACCCTCGCCGTGGAAACCGGCCATCGCACTGGCACCGATCACCGCGAACAACGGCGCCCCGAGCAGCGTCACGACGATCAGCCCCACGACTATCAGCATGTCAGCGGCCTCGCGCCCGTTTGATCGCGCGAATGGCGTACCGGTACGCAATCAACGCGAACGCCAGAGGCATGATCGACTGGAGCCACCACGCCGGCACGACGTCGAACGCCGTGTCGCCGTACGCGCGCGAGTCGCGCACGAAGGCGAGCGCGAACCAGGCGAAGGCTCCGCAGAACAGCGCGGCGAACGTGTCGGCGACCACTTCGGCGATGCGCCGAGGCGTGGGCGGCAGCCAATGGCTCAGGATTCCCATCGTAATGTGGCGGTCGTCGCGGCTCGCCGCGAGCGCGCCGAGCAGCGCGAGCCACAACACCGTGAGCCGCACGAAGCTGTCGCCCCAGTTCACGCTGATCGAGAAGAAGTTGCGGAGCACGATCTGCGCGCTCGCGAATACGATGAGCCCGCCGAGCAGCACCGCAAGCAGCGTGGTCTCCAGGGCGCGCCCGAGAGCCGTAACGCGCTCTAGCAAGGACCGCCGCGGCTCGTCGCTCAAAGGGGTGCGCTTTTAGACTGCCCGGCGCAGATCAGGGATGGGACTTGCGGTAATCGGCGAGCACGGCCGACAGCTCGTCGAACATTGGCTTGTCCACGTCGGGACGCTCGCGAATCTGCGGATAGAGACCTTCGACCGTGCGGCGCCAACCTTCGACGTCGGCCGCGTTCACGCTCACCGTCTGCACGCCGGAGCTCGCGAGCACCTCGGCCGCGCGCTTGTTGTCGTCACGGGCCGTGTGGTCGAGGCCTCCCATCACGCGCGTCATCACTTCACGTACGACTTTCTGATCGTCGGGCGTCAGCGTATTGAAGGCACCCTTTTCGATCGCGAAGATCCCGTAGGAATAGGACACAGGCAGATCGGTGCGGAACTTCACGCGGGTTTGCCATTGCAACACCAGCGCGGCAACGGGCGAGGCGAACGTCATCTCGATGAGCCCGGTCTGCAAGCCGGTGAGCACGTCGGTGACCGGCAGCACGACCGGCGACAAGCCCATCGCCTCCATGGCGAGGAAGCTGATTTGATCGCCTTCGGGCACCCAAACCTTCTTGCGCTTCATCTGGTCGATGCTGCGAATCGGCTCGTTCGACAGCAAATTGGCGAAGCCGCCCTCGGTGAAGCCGAACGACACGAAGCCCGCCTGCTCGAGCCCGGCGATGAGCTTGGGATCGAGCTTCGCACGAACGGCGTCGACCTCGTCGAGAGAGCGGAACAGCAGCGGAATGCCGTAGAGGTTCAGCGCGTTGTAGCGCTCGGCCAACCCGCCGGCTGTGAACGCGCCGCCCTGGAGCTGTCCGACGCGGATCTTGCGGAGCACTTGTGCGTCGTTGCCCATGACGCCGCCCGGATAGAACTTGAGCGTGACGCGACTGCCGGTGCGCATCTTGATCTCATCGGCGCCCCCGCGCATCTGCTCCATCCAATGCGAGCCGTCGGGCGCAACGGTGGCGATCTTGATGTCGGCGGCGCGGACGCTCGCTGCGCTCAGCAGCGCAAGAGCTAGTGCCGCGCGCAACAGCACGTCCATCGGCTTCCACGCACTCGCTCGACGCATCAGAAATACTCCTTCGATGTCGCCAACAGGGTCTCGGCTTCCTGCTTCGCCAACACGTTGAATAGCGTGTACCCGGGCGCCTCCGCCGGTGCAGCCAGCACCTCGTTCAGGAGGCGATCGTGCAGCTCTTGATCGAACATCAGGCGGGCGTAGCGCCGCGCGTATTCTACCTTGATCGACAGATCGCGGCCTTGGGACAGCTCGATCGCGCGCTCGAAATGAGCGCGCGCCACCTCGGGCTTGCCCCCGAGCGCCGGCGGGCGCAGCGAGTTCAGAATTCCGAGGTAACCGTGTATCGCGCCGTTCTGGTAGTCCTCGTCGAGCGCCAGCCCGCGCTCCAGCACCGCCTCGACCCACGGAAGATCGCCCACGGCGGCCCAGTCCTCGCTGGTGGCGTTGAGATTGGCGAGCCAACTCACGCCATAAGAGAAGAGAGAATCGAGCTTCTTCGAATCGACTTTCGCCAATTGCGCCACGAGGTCGTCATAGCCGATACCGGGCCAGTGGCAGGCCGGCTCGTACTCGGCGCAAATCGCGCGCTCGCCGTAGCGGCGAGCCTTGGTGGTCAAGGCGATGGCATGCTGCTTGTCGGCGAACCTCGATCCATACAGCGCGAACATCTGCGCTCCCGCGGATAGCAAAGGAGCGTTGTCGGGATGCCGCTTGATGAGGCCGTCGATCAACAAGAGATAGGCCGGCAAGCCGCTTTCGACGAGCAGCGGGTCGTCCTGATCGAGAATCGCGGCGGACAGTGTCGCCGACGCCCGCGAGCCGATGAGATTTGCGCAGCCTGCCAACCAGACCGCGCAGACCACGAACGCAGCGAACCGCAAAGCGAGACGGACGCGGAGATCGCGCAAGAGAGCTCCGGAGCGCGGCCGGACCACGTCGAAACCGCCGCGGGACGGTTTTGCCGAGCTAGACCTTCTCTTTGATGCGGGCAGCTTTACCGCTGAGATCGCGCAAGTAGTAGAGCTTTGCTCGGCGCACATCACCACGTCGTTTCACCTTGATTTCCGCGACAGCGGGACTGTGAGTCTGGAACACACGCTCTACCCCTTCGCCGTGTGAAACCTTCCTCACCGTGAAAGACGAGTTTAGCCCGCGATTGCGCTTGGCAATAACGATTCCTTCATAGGCTTGCAAACGCTCTCGATCACCCTCCGTGACCCGCACTTGGACCACGACGGTATCGCCCGGTGCGAATTCCGGGACGTCCTGCTTCATCTGTTGCCGTTCGATTTCGTCGATCAACCTGGACATGACTGGATCCTCTTCATTGCCAGCGCTTGCCGCTATTCTTCTGTGCAGGCGCGTATTTTACGAGAACTTGCCGCCGGAATTCAGCATCCGCCACTCGGCCTCGAACTCCGCGAGCAGCTTCCGCTCCTCCGGACTGAGCTCGCGCTGCGCGAGCATCTGCGGGCGCTTCAACCAGGTGCGCCCGAGCGCCTGCTTGAGGCGCCAGCGGCGCACCGCCGCGTGGTCGCCGGTCGACAGCACCTCCGGCACGCGCCGCCCATCCACGACCTCCGGCCGCGTGTACTGCGGGCAGTCGAGCAAGCCCGCCGTGTACGAGTCCTCCACGTGCGAGGCTTCGTCGCCGAGCGCACCCGGCAGAAGCCGCGTGACCGCGTCGATCACGACCGCTGCCGCGAGCTCTCCGCCCGACAGCACGTAATCGCCGAGCGCGAGCTCCTCGAGCCCCTCCGCCTCGACGAGCCGCTCGTCGATGCCCTCGTAACGGCCGGCGACGAGCAGCAAGCCCGGCGCTCGGGACAGCTCCCTCACCAGCGCCTGGTCGAGAGGCCTGCCTTGCGCCGTGAGCAGCAGCTCGCGCACACCGGCCGGAAGCCGAGCACGCAGCGCTCCTACGGCGTCGCGCATCGGCTCGTATTTCAAAACCATGCCGGGCCCGCCGCCGTACGGCCGATCATCGACCGTGCGATGACGATCGGCCGTGAAATCCCGCGGCGTCACGTGCTCGAGCGTCAGCAAGCCGCGGTCACGCGCCCGCCCCACGACGCCGAACTGCACCACGGGCTCCACGAGCTCTGGAAACAGCGAGACGACGCCTACTCGATACATGCGCCGTCACTCGTCCTGCCAGTCCGCCACGATGACCCCCGCTTGGAGGTCGACGCTGCGGATCACCGATCCCGGCAAGAACGGGATCAATCGATCCGCTCGATCGAGCACGAGCACGTCGTTGCCGCCCGTGGCGAGCAAGTGGTCGACCTTGCCCAGAGCCACTCCGTCGACGTTCCGCACTTCGAGGCCCTCTAGGTCGGCCCAGTAATACTCGCCCGGCGCACACTCCGGCAGCGCCGCGCGCTCGACCGCGATCTCGGCGCCGATCCAGGCGCGCGCCTCGTCCCGGTCGTCGACACCTTTGAGCTTCACGACGACATTGCCGCCGCCGCTGCGGGAGTCCTCGACCTCGAGCATCGTCGTCACGTCCCGCCGCGACACGGTCCACACGCCGAAGCCCGCGATGTTCGCGCGGGGCTCGGTGTACGAGTGAACCTTTACCCAACCCTTCACGCCGTGCACGCCGCTGATGCGGCCGAGCGTGACGAGCTTGTCGGTCTTCGCGCTCACTGCGGAGTCGCAGGGCGCGTGCGCGCGATCAGGCCGCCGGGGCGGCCTTCGACTGATACTGCTTCAAGAGGTGCGCCACGCGCTCGGAAGGCTGCGCACCCTGCTTGATCCAATGTTCGATCCGCGCGACGTCGAAGCGCAACCGCTCCTCGCCGCCGGTCGCAATCGGATTGAAGAACCCGATGCGCTCGAGATAGCGTCCGTCGCGGCGAGCGCGACGATCCGTGACCACGACGTGATAAAACGGCCGCTTGAGTGCGCCGCCGCGCGCGAGACGAATGACCACCATACGTTCTTGAGCCCCGAAATTTTTGCCGTTCACGAAAAAACCGAGGCGGCCCATGTGGACCGCCCGTCGAGGCGCGAAATTCTACTGATTTCAGGGCTCGGGCGCTAGGAGCCTGGCCCCTGCCCCTACCGGCCGCCCCGGAACGGGGGCCCTCCGCGGCGCATGGCCGCCCCGAGCAGGCGCTGCATGCCGCCGCCCTTCGACAGCTGGCGCATGGTCTTCGACAGCTGCTTGTGCTGCTTCAGGAGCCGGCTCACCTCGTGGATCGGCAGCCCGGCGCCCGCCGCAATCCGGCGCTTGCGCGAACCGTCAATGAGGTGCGGGTGGCGGCGTTCCCGGGGGGTCATGGAGTCGATGATGCCGATTTGGCGGCGGAACTGCTTCGGGTCGACATTGGCGTTGGCGGCCGCCAGGGCCTGGGGGTTCACGCCCGGCAGCTTGTCGAGCAACGACTCGAGGCCGCCCAGGTTGACGATCTGGCGCAGCTGGTCACGGAAGTCCTCGAGGTTGAGCTCTCGGCCTTGCTTCACCTTGCTCGCGACGCGCTCCATCTCCTCGCGGTCGAGCTTTTGCTGAACCTGCTCCACGAGCCCTACCACGTCGCCCATCCCGAGGATCCGCTGGGCGAACCGCTCCGGTACGAACGTTTCGAGCGCGTCGAGCTTCTCGCCCGTGCCCACGAGCTTGATCGGCAAACCCGTGACCTCGCGCACCGACAACGCCACGCCGCCGCGTGCGTCGCCATCGGTCTTCGTGAGCACCACGCCGGTGAGCGGCAACGCTTCGTGGAACGCGCGTGCCGAGTTGACGGCGTCCTGACCTGCCATCGAGTCGACCACGAACAGCGTCTCGGCCGGCGACACGACGGCGTGCAGCGCACGCGCCTCGTTCATCATCTCGGCGTCCACGTGCAAGCGGCCGGCGGTGTCGAGAATGAGCCAGCGCTGGCCGCCGCGCCGCGCCGCCGCGAGCGCCTCGGCCGCGATGGTGGCGGGGTCCGCGGAAGCCGAATCGAACGAGCCTACGCCGAGATCGCGAGCGAGCGTCTTCAACTGCTCGCGGGCGGCCGGGCGATACACGTCGGTGCTCGCGAGCAGCGCCGCGCCGCCGAGTTGGGTCGTGAGATGCCGCGCGAGCTTGCCCGCGGTCGTGGTCTTGCCCGCGCCTTGCAGGCCCACCAGCATGATGACCGCAGGCTGTCCGCGTGGCGCGACCGGGCTCGCGTCGCCGCCCAGGACGCGGATGAGCTCGTCGTGCACGATCTTGACGAACGCTTGGCCGGGATTCAGCGTGCGCGCGACCTCCTCGCCGAGCGCGCGCTCGCGCACGCGCTCGACGAGCGCCTTCGCGACGGGCAGCGCGACGTCGGCCTCGAGCAGCGCCATTCGAATCGCGCGCACGGTGTCGCGGACGTTGTCCTCGGTGATCCGGCCGCGGCCGGTTACGCGCTGAATCGCCTCGGAGAGGCGCGCGGTCAGTTGATCGAACATGCGAAATGGCACCGAATCCTGGCGGGCCCTCAAGCCTACCATGCGCGCGCAACGGCCTCCGCGGTCGTGCCTCACTTTGGCCCACGCGCTGCCGGTGAC
>DASUFK010000178.1:0-4280 GCA_036274615.1 Gammaproteobacteria bacterium
TCAACCCCGACACCGGCGAGCTCAAGTGGGGGTTTCAGGTATCGCCCCACGACACGCACGACTGGGACGCGTCCGAGGTTCCGGTGCTTGTCGACGCGAAAATCGGCGGCAGGGACCGCAAGCTGTTGCTGCAGGCCTCGCGCAACGGTTACTACGTGGTCCTCGACCGCACGAGCGGCGAAAGCCTGCTGACGACGCCATTCGCCGCCGCGAACTGGTCGCTCGGCGTTGGTGCCGATGGCCGGCCAATCCCAAATCCTGCCAAGGAGCCCGCCCCAGACGGCCGCCTCGTGGCGCCCGATGAGGCCGGCGCCACCAACTATCGCTCGCCGAGCTTCGATGACACGAACGGCCTTTTCGTCGTGAGTGCGGCCGACGCCTATGGCGTCTACTTCTTCAAGCCCGAGTACGGTCAGTACGGCTGGGCGGGAGCGGACTACACCGTGCACAGCCGTGGCGAGCTGCGGGCCCTCGACTACGCCACGGGGCAGGTGCGCTGGCGCCACGATCTCTACGGAGGCGCCGGCGCGGCCGGTGTGTTGACCACGGCGTCGGGTCTGACATTCACGGGCGACGCGGGCAGCAATGCGCTCGCTCTGCGCACGAGCGATGGCACGACGTTGTGGCATGCGGGCATCGGTAAGGTCGGCAACTCGCCGATCACTTACGAGCTCGACGGCCGGCAGTACATCGTGATCGGCGGCGGCAGCGCGCTTTACGCGTTTGCGCTGCCAGAGCCTTAGGCTCATGTATCTCGGCATCGATGTCGGCACATCCGGTGTAAAAACGACGTTGATCGACGATGCGCAGCGCATCGTCGGTGCCGCGACCGCTCCTCTCGACGTCTCGCGGCCCGAGCTCGGCTGGTCCGAGCAAAATCCGCACGACTGGATCGCGGCCGCCGGGCAAACGCTCGACGCGCTGCGCGCGGCGCACGCCGGCGCGCTCGCCTCGGTGCGCGGTATCGGGCTCTCGGGACAGATGCATGGCGCCACCTTGCTCGACGAGCGCGACGAGCCGCTGCGACCTTGCCTGTTGTGGAACGACACGCGCGCGCACCGTGAAGCGGCGAAGCTCGACGCCGACCCGCGGTTTCGCGCGGTCACCGGCAACATCGTGTTTCCCGGCTTCACCGCGCCGAAGGTGGCGTGGGTCAGAGAGCATGAGCCGCGCGTCTTCGAGCGAACGCGTCGCGTGCTGCTGCCCAAGGACTTTCTTCGGCTATGGCTCACGGGTGAGCATGCCTCGGACATGTCCGACGCATCCGGCACGAGCTGGCTCGACACGGGGGCGCGGCGTTGGTCGACGGAGCTGCTCGCGGACACCGGTCTCGACGAGAGGCAGATGCCTTCGCTCGTCGAGGGGACGGCCGCCAGCGGCACTTTACGAGCGGAGCTCGCGGCGCGCTGGAGAATGGGGCGCACGGTCGTCGTGGCGGGCGGGGCCGGCGACAACGCCGCCTCGGCGTGCGGCCTTGGTGCCATACGCGACGGCGCCGCGTTCGTTTCCCTCGGCACCTCGGGCGTGTTGTTTGCGGTCAATCGCGTTTACTCACCGAACGCCGCGAGCGCCGTGCATACGTTCTGCCACGCGGTGCCGGGCACGTGGCACCAGATGGGCGTGATCCTTTCCGCTACCGATTCGGTGAACTGGCTCGCTGCGCTGACGAGCACGACGCCGGCCGAGTTGACCGCGTCGCTCGGCGAACGGCTCGGCCCTCCCGGGCGCGTGACGTTCCTGCCCTATCTCGGCGGCGAACGCACGCCGCACAACGACGCGACGATCCGCGGCGCGTTCGCTGGCATGAGCCATGAAACCGACCGCCGCGCGCTGGCGCAGGCCGTCGTCGAGGGCGTCGCCTTCGCGCTCTGCGACTGTCGCGATGCGCTGCGCGCCGCCGGCACGACGATCGCGCGGCTCTCGGCCGTCGGCGGCGGCACGCGTTCGCGCTACTGGCTCGAGCTGCTCGCGACGACGCTGAACGCGCCCGTGGACGTGCCGGCCGCCGGCGATTTCGGGGCCGCGTTCGGGGCGGCGCGCCTTGCGATGACCGCGGTCACGCGCGCGGAGGCCGCGCAGGTATGCACGCCACCGCCGGTGAGCGAGACCATCGAGCCGCACGCGTCTCAGGTGGCGGCATATGCCGCGGCCCACGAGCGTTACCGCGCGCTGTATCCCGCGCTCCGCGACGGGAGTTGACGCATACTGCGGCACTGTTCGTCGCGGCAGCACCGAGAGCGGCACACGCATGACCACTGGTTTCTTCGGCGACGTCGGCAAGATCGGCTACGAGGGGCTCGAGAGCACGAACCCCCTCGCCTTCCGCTACTACGACTCCGGGCGTGTCGTGCTCGGCAAACGCCTCGAAGAGCACCTGCGCTTCGCCGTGTGCTATTGGCACACTTTCGTCTGGACTGGCGGCGACCCGTTCGGCGGGCAGACGTTCGAGCGGCCATGGTTCGGCGACACGCTGGCGCACCAGCGCCATAAAGCCGATGTCGCCTTCGAGATGTTCACGCTGCTCGGCGTGCCGTACTACTGCTTCCACGACGCCGACGTGCGGCCGGAAGGTGCCACGCTCGCCGAGAACACCAAGAGCCTGAACGCAGCGGTCGAATACCTGGCGCGTAAACAGGCGGACACGGGCGTGAAGCTGCTTTGGGGCACCGCGAACCTGTTCTCGCACCGCCGCTACATGGCGGGCGCGGCGACGAACCCCGACCCCGACGTGTTCGCGTTCGCGGCAGCGACCGTCAAGACGTGCCTCGACGCGACGCGGCTACTCCGCGGCGAGAATTACGTGCTCTGGGGCGGACGCGAAGGCTACGAGACGCTGCTGAACACGGACATGAAGCGCGAGCTCGATCAGCTCGGACGTTTCATGAGCCTCGTCGTCGATTACAAGCACAAGATCGGCTTCGAGGGCACGATCCTGATCGAACCGAAGCCGCAGGAGCCGACGAAGCACCAATACGATTTCGACGTCGCCTCGGTGTACGGCTTTCTGAAACGCTATGGGCTCGAGCACGAGATCAAAGTCAACATCGAGCACGGCCACGCGGTTCTGGCCGGGCACTCGTTCGATCATGAGATCGCGCTCGCGAATGCGCTCGGCATCCTCGGCTCGATCGACATGAACCGTAACGACTACCAGTCAGGCTGGGACACCGATCAGTTCCCGAACAACGTCCTCGACACCGCGCTCGCCTACTACCAGATCCTGCGCGGCGGCGGGTTCACGACGGGCGGTACGAACTTCGACGCGAAGTTGCGTCGGCAATCGCTCGACCCCGCCGATTTGCTGATCGGCCACATCGGCGGCATGGACACGTGCGCGCGGGCCCTGCTCGCCGCCGCGAAGATGCTCGAGGACGGCGTGCTCGAAGCGCACTTGCGTGAGCGTTACGAGGCGTGGGACACGGCCGAGGGCAAGAGACTGCTGGCGGGCGACGTCTCGCTCGCCGAGATCGAGCAACGCGTTCTGGCAGGAGTGAACCCCGCGCCGCGCTCCGGCAAGCAGGAGCTGCTCGAGAACATCGTGAACCGCTACGTGTGACGAGGAGCCAATCAATGAGAACGATCAAGGGTCCCGGGATCTTCCTCGCGCAGTTTGCGGCTGACAAGCCGCCGTTCAACTCTTGGGATGCGATCACGCGCTGGGCCGCGGAGCGCGGCTACGTCGGCGTGCAAGTGCCGAGCTGGGACGCGCGCCTGTTCGATCTCGACAAGGCCGCCGCGTCGAAGACGTATTGCGACGAGATCGCCGGCATTGCGCGCAGCAACGGCGTCGCCGTCACCGAGCTCTCGACGCATCTGCAGGGTCAGCTCGTAGCCGTGCACCCCGCCTACGACGAGGCGTTCGACGGCTTCGCTGCGCCGCAGGTCCGCGGCAACCCGAAAGCGCGGACCGAGTGGGCGGTCGATCAGGTCAGGAAGTGCCTCACGGCGTCGAAGAATCTCGGCCTCAACGCGATGGCCACGTTCTCCGGCGCTCTCGCGTGGCCGTACTTCTATCCCTGGCCGCAGCGCCCGCCTGGTTTGATCGAGACCGCATTCGACGAGCTCGCGCGCCGCTGGCGGCCGATACTCGATCACGCGGAGGATTGCGGTGTGGACTGCTGTTTCGAGATTCACCCCGGCGAGGATCTGCACGACGGCGTCACTTACGAGATGTTCCACGAGCGCACGGGCCGCCACACGCGAGCTTGCATGCTGTTCGACCCGTCGCACTACGTGCTGCAATGCCTCGACTATCTCGAGCACATCGACATCTATCACGA
>DASUFK010000179.1:0-8939 GCA_036274615.1 Gammaproteobacteria bacterium
CCGACCGCAATCACCGAGCACGCAACGATCGGCACCATGAGCCAACCGCCGGCCTGCACGATCTCGAGCATGAACTCCCCGCCCCGTCTCCTTAGGCTGCCGCGAACTATAACGCGCTGAATTCTGATTCACCAGGAAATCCCGGCCGGCGAAGCCGAGCTTTCGGCGCTTGCGGCCCGCGCCTCCCAATAACGGTGACGTCCGTCACGTTCTGCCTGCACCGCGACGCCTCCGTCGCCGCTCGCGAGCCCGAGCGATGCCCCCGGCGACGTGCCCAGCGATATACGAAGCGCGCCGGCGTCGCCCGTGACCAGCACCGCCGCGCCGCTCGCTTGCCAGCGCTCGCGGACCGCCGGCTTGGGGAACCCCCAACGGTTGGCATAGCCGGCGGAGACGATCGCGTAGCGCGCGCCGACGGCGCGCACGAGCGCGGCGGACGACGAGGTGGCGCTGCCGTGATGCGGCACGACGATGACGTCGGCGCGCGCGGCGGCGAGCGGCGCGAGGGCCGCCTCGCCGCGCGCCTCGATGTCGCCCGTGATCAGCACCGAGCCGCCCGCGGCGGTGACCTTGAGCACGCACGAGCTCTCGTTGCCGCGCGCCGCAAACCCTTCCGGGGGCGGATGCAGGATTTCGAACCGCACGCCGTCCCACTCCCACTCTTGGCCGCGCGCGCAGATCTCGCCGCCGAGCGCCGTGACGTCGGGCCCGTGCAGCACGCGCGCGCTCGGGTAGGCGGCGGCGACGGCCGCGGCGCCACCCGCGTGATCGTTGTCGGCGTGGCTCACGATCAGGGCGTCGAGGCCGCGGCCGCCGAGCGCCGCGAGCGCCGGCAGCACCACTTGCTCGCCGCTGTCGAAACCCGAAGGAAACGTGGGGCCGGCGTCGAACAGCAGGCGGTGCGCGTGCGTCGCGGCGACCACGGCGAGGCCGTGGCCCACGTCGAGCACGGTGACTTCCGCCGCGCCCGGCGGGAGCGGCGCGGGCCGGTCGAGGAACATCGGCACGAGCGCGAGCCAGGCGAGCCGCCGCCCCGGCAACGCGTGCGCCGGGAGCGCGAGCAGCGCGCCGGCCGCGGCGAGCGCCAGCGCGCCCGCGCGCGCGGGCACGGTGACGGCCGCCCAGGGCTGCGCCGCCACCGCGTGCAACGCCGTCACGGTGTAGCCGGCCAGCACGCCGGCCGCGTGCAGCAGCGGCGGCGCGACGGTCGAGGCGAGCGCGTCGAACGAGCACGCAAGCGTCGCGAGCAGCGTGAGCGGCACGAGCACGAAATTGAACCACGGGATCGCGGCCAGGTTGACGAGCGAGCCCGCAGTCGAGATCTCGCCGAAATACCACGCGGTCAGCGGCAACAACGCGAGACCGATCGACCATTGCAGCGCCACGGCGTCGCGCAGCGCACGAGCGATGCGCCGCACGCGATACTCGCCCTCGCGACGAACGCGGCGCGGCGCGGCCAGCAGCAGCACGATCGCCACCGCCACGAACGACAGCCAGAACGACGCCGCCAGCGGCGCAAACGGATCGACCACGAGCACGGCGAGCAGCGCGGCGCTCAAGCCTTGCGACACGCCCACGCGGCGGCGGCTCGCGAGCAGCGCGAGCGCCACCACGATCATCAGCAGCGAGCGCTGCGCGGGCACCGCGAACCCGGTGAGCGCCGCGTAGTACGCGGTCGCGGCCGCGCTCGCGAGTGCCGCGGCTTCGAGATCGTAGCGTCCCACGACCTGCGGCAACCGTATCCAGAGCCAGCGGAGCACGAAGAACACCACGGCGCCGAAGAGGCCCACGTGAGTGCCCGACACGGCCACGAGATGGCTCGTGCCGGTGCGGCGGAAGTCGGCCCAGTGCTCGTCGCTGAAGAGATGCCGCTCGCCGATCGCGAGCGCCGTGAGCAGCGCGGCCGAGTCGGCGTCGGGCGAGCCGGCGGCGATCCGCTCGGCGAGCGTCGCTCTGAATGCGAGCCACGTCCGACCCAGCGTCTCACGGTTCCGTCCCCGCGGTTGCGAGCTCGACGCTTGCGAAGCCGCCGTCCGGCCCCGCGGTCCGACGCCATCTTCGACGACCTCCCCCGACCGCACGTAGCCGCTCGCACCGAAGCCGTTCACGAGCAGCCAGCGCTCGTAGTCGAAGCCGCCGGGATTGCGCAAGCCGCGCGGCGGCCGCAACCGTGCGACGATCGCGAGCTCGGCGCCCGCGGTCAACGCGGGCGGCGGGTCGTACCACGTGAGCCGCACGCGGCTCGGCACGCCGGCCGGCCGCGGCTCCGTGACGGTGAACGAGAACGTGGCCTGCCCCGGCGCCGCAACCGGAAAGCCATCGACGAAGCCCGCGAGCGGGAAATCCTGCCCGAGCTGCGCGATCGGGAGCCGGCCGTCGAGCCGGCCGCCGGCCGTTAGCGCGGTCCAGCCGAAGCCGAGCAGCGCGAACACGACCCAACGCGTGCGCGCCGAGCGCAGCGCGAGCAGCGCCGCGAGCGCGGCCGGCGCGCACCACACTGCCTCCGGCAGCCGCGGCAGCTCGTGCACGCACAACGTGCCGAGCAGCCACGCCGCCGCGATCTGCACGATCGGGGCGGGGTGCGGCAGCGCCGGACGCGGCCTGGTTATCCCGTGAGCGGTTGCAATAGCCCGTCCTTGAGCTCTAGCACGCGATCCATGCGTCTTGCCAAATCCGGATCGTGAGTGACCACCACGAGGCTCGTGCCGAGCGCCGAGTTGAGCTCGAGCAGCAGCTCGAACACCTTCACGCCCGTCGGCCGATCGAGGTTGCCCGTGGGCTCGTCGGCCAGCACCGCCGCCGGCCGCGTAACCAGCGCGCGCGCCACCGCGGTGCGCTGGCGCTCGCCGCCCGAGAGCTCACCCGGCCGGTGCTCGAGCCGCTCGCCCAAACCCACCCGCTCGAGCAGCTCGCGGGCCTCGCGTGCCGCGTCCTTCGCCGCGGCGCCGCGCACGAGCAGCGGCATCGCCACGTTCTCGAGCGCCGTGAACTCGGGCAGCAGATGATGGAACTGGTAGACGAAGCCGAGCGCGCGGTTGCGCAGCCGGCCGCGCTCGACGTCGCTCGCGCGCGTCATCGACGTGCCCACGACGGCCACGTCGCCCGCCGTGGGCTCGTCGAGCCCGCCGAGCAGCTGCAGCAGCGTGGTCTTGCCCGACCCCGACGTGCCGACGATCGCGACACGATCACCCTTCGCGACCGTGAGCTCCACGCCGCGCAGCACCTGCACCTTGCGGCCGACGTCCTCGAACGTCTTCGTGAGGCCGCGCGCTTGCAGCACGACGTCGTTGCCGTTGCTCACGAGTAACGGTCACTCATAACGCAGCGCCTCCGCAGGCGGTTGGCGCGCGGCGCTCAGCGCAGGATAGAACGTAGCTGCGACCGCGAGGCCGAGCGCGAGCAGGCAGATCTCGCCGATCTCGCCCCAGCGCAGCTGCGTGGGTAACCGGGCGAGGAAGTAGACGTCCTCGGACAGTAGATCCACGTTGAAAGCCCACTCGAGCACGCTGACGATATTGTCGAGCTGCCATGCAAACAACAGCGCGAGCAGCACGCCGAGCACCGTGCCGAGCACTCCGATCGACGTACCCTGGCTCGCGAAGATCGTCATGATGCTGCGCGGCGCCGTGCCGAAGCTTCGCAGGATCGCGATGTCGCCGCGCTTGTCGCGCACCACCATCATCAACGTCGACACGATGTTGAACGCCGCCACCGCGATCACCAGCGACAGAATCACGAACATGATCGTCTTCTGCAGCTGGATCGAGCGGAAGTAGGTGTAGTGGCGCATCGTCCAGTCCGAGACGCTGAACCTGTCTCCCGTCTCGTTCGCGATCGCGCGCGCCGTCTGCATCGCCACCGTTCGCGCGTTGAAGACGTCGGCGATGCCGAGCCGCAGTCCCGAAGCGCGGCCGCCGGTGCGAAAGAGGCGGGCGGCATCATCGAAGCTCACGAAGACAAGGCCGCGGTCGTACTCGAACATGCCCGCCGAGAACACACCGGCCACCGTGAACTGCCTGGTGCGCGGGATGACCCCGGCCGGCGTGACGCGGGCCTCGGTGGCGAGCACGAGCATGACCTTGTCGCCGACTCCTACGTGCAGCGCCTCGGCGAGCTTCGTCCCGATCAGCATGGCGTACGAGCCCGGCGCGAGCGCGGCCAAGCTCCCGCTCTGCATGATCGAGGCGATGTTCGACACGTCCTTCTCGAGGTCCGGGTCGACGCCGCGCACGCTCACGCCGGCGAGCGCCTCGCCCGCCACGGCCATCGCCTGGCCTTCGACGAACGGCGCCGCGGCCTCGATCTGCGGATTGGCGAGCGCGCGAGAGCGCACCGCGCGCCAATCGGGGAGCGGCTGCCCGTTGAGGCCATCGATCGTGGCGTCCGACATCATGCCGAGGATCCGCTGCTGCAGCTCATGCTCGAAACCGTTCATCACCGAGAGCACCACGATCAATACCGCCACGGCGAGTCCGATGCCAATCATCGAAACGGCCGAGATGAACGAGATAAAGCTGTGCGTGCTGCGCGCGCGCAGATAACGGACGGCGATCGAGAGCTCGTAGGGTTGGCGCATCGAGGGGGCTCAGTCGTAGCGCAACGCGAGCGCCGGCGCGATGGCCGCCGCACGGCGCGCGGGGTACACGGTGGCGAGCATCGCGACCAGGAACGCGGCGACGGGGATCGTGACGGCGTCGAACAGGTGCACCTCCGACGGCAGCTGCGTCACGTAGTACACGTCGCCCGGCATGATCTGGAAGTGCAACGTGCTCTCGAGCCACGGCACGATCACGCCGATGTTGAACGCGATCGTAAGACCCAGGATCGTGCCGACCGCCGTGCCGACGAGCCCGATCACCGACCCTTGCACCACGAACACGCGAGCGACGCGCTTGGGCTCGAGCCCGTAGGTGCGCAGGATCGCGATGTCCTTCTGCTTGTCGATCACCACCATCATGAGCGACGCCACGATGTTGAACGCCGCGACGCCCACGATCAGCATCAGGATGATCCGCATCATCACCTTCTCGATGTGCATCGCGGTGAACAGGCTGCGGTAGTCCTCCGTCCAGTCGGAGTAGCGCAGCCCCGGCGGCAGCGCGCCGGTCAAACCGGCGCGCAACCCGCTCACGCCCAGAGGGTCCACGAGCCGCACCGCGAGGCCCTCGGCCGCGCCGCCCAAGCCCTTGAGCTCGCTGGCGTCGCGCAGATTCACGAGCGCGAGGCTCGTGTCGCTCTCGGTGATCCCGGCCTGAAACGTGCCGGCCACCGTGAACGACGCGAGACGCGGCTCGATGCGGCCGGCGCGCAACCGGGGCACGAGCAAGGTCACGGTGTCGCCCTTGGCGAGGCCGAGATTGATCGCGAGCGCCCGGCCGAGGATGATCCGGCGGCTGCCGGGCTCGAGGTCGGCGAGATGGGTGCCCTGCAGCAGCGCTTCGATCCCCGAGACGCGCCGCTCCTCCTCCGGATCGATGCCGCGCACGACGGCCGGTTGCAGATTGGTGCCGGCGGTGAGCATGCCTTCGATCGTCACGAACGGCGACACGCCCGTCACGCCCGGGGCCGCGGCGAGCTTGCCCTCGAGGTCGCGCCAGTCCGTGAGGCCTTGCGGCGCGGCGATCGTAGCGTGCGCAGTCATGCTCAAGAGCCGCGAGCGGGTCTCCGTCTCGAGGCCGTTCATCACCGACAGAATCACGAGCAGCGCGGCCACCCCGAGCGCAATGCCGATCAGCGACGCCGCGCTCATGAACGACACCACGCCGCGGCGCCGCCGCGACCGGAGATAGCGCAGACCGATGAACCACTCGAGGGGGCGAAACATCCGCCGGATTAAACCATAACGCGCCTTGCACGTGGGCCGAACCCCGCGCCGCGACAGGCTCCGCGCCCGACTGTGACGCACGCCACAAATGGAGCGGACGGCGAATGGAACGCCTTTGGGCCGGTGCTATAGTCCCCTCGTTTCAGGGAGGACGGAGCATGGCGAAACGTATCGCAACGGGCCTCGCAGTGGGGCTGCTGACGATCGGCGCGGCCGCGGCGCAAGCGGACGTGCTGTTGCTCGACGGTATCGAGATCGACCAGTCGTCCGCGGCCGAGCGGCCGAAGGCCGGTATGAGCATGGACCGCGTGGAGTCCGCTTACGGCGCCCCGTCACAAAAGCACGCAACCGTGGGCAACCCGCCGATCACGCGCTGGGACTACCCCGGCTTCTCGGTCTATTTCGAGAACGACAAGGTCATTCACGCGGTCGCGCGGCACGCGAGCTAACGCGCCGGTCTAGCGCGCGGCGAACGTCGCGTCGTACGGAAAATCGGACCCTAGCGCCACGAGCTGCGCCCGGCACGTGTCGTCGATCCGCCGGCGCTGCCCCGGCGTCAACAGCTCGTCCGAGGCGCCGCGCTCGCCGCGCCTGATCATGTATCCGCTCGCGCTGCCCCACGGCACGACGTGGCCGGGATTGAACCTCTGCTGCTCCTGTTTCATGTACGCGAAGCTCGAGCGGCGCTCGACCTCCGCGAGCTCCGCCGCGGCGAGCTCCACCCCCATGAACGCGGCGATCCTGAGGATCGCGGCGGCGGAGTCGCGCTTCATCTCCTCGTAGGTCAGGAACAGCACGTTCGGGCGATCGCGCACGCGCCAATAGCTCTGTAGGTGCGCCGCCCAGCTCACCGGCGCGAAGCTCGGCTGCACGAACATCTCGACCCAGGTGGCCACGGAAGGCATCGCGGGCCCGAACACCATCGAGCGCATGAAGTGATACCCCGAGACGCACGCATCCTTGGGATCGCGCACGAGACCGATGTAGAGCGCGTGTTCGGTATACGGCACCGCCTCGAACGGCAAATGCGTCTTGATCACTCGCCGGCCGGTAGGCGAGCGCGCGAGCGGCGACGGATCGTCGATCGGAACCATGTGAGCCTTGAGCATCGGCGGGCCATCGGGCCAGGGCACGACCTGGTGGATGTCGGCGAACTCCGCGTTGCCGCGGTGCGCGATCTGGGTCGCCATCTGGAGCAGCCAGGTGGTGCCGCTCTTGAATCCGGCGCACGCGAACACGTCGCCTGCGCGCGCGCGGTAGTCGCCGAAGGCGCCGAACATCGCGCCGCGGCGCCGCACGAGCTTCTTCCAGACGCCGCTGACCTCGAGCACCCGCGACAGCGGCACCACGAGCAGATAGAGCGGCAAGTAGGAGAGGTAGCGCTGCCACGGCTTGAACGGGCGCCGCTCGGGCGGACGGAAATCGGATGCGGGCATGCGGTGGCGTCGGCGTGGCTCCGGCTCGTTATCGCACGGAACCTGGGCACCGGCAATCTCGCGATACCGTGCCCCATCGCTTGCGGGACGTGCTACTCCGCTCTGCCGCGTGCTATTTTCGCCGCGTGTTGCTTATGGGCTCGGGGGGATTCCTATGATCAAGCTCGGCAAGGCCGCGGCACTCGCCGCAGCTACTTCGCTCATGCTCGCCATCGCCGGCGGCGCCGCGGCGCAAGGACCCGGGCCGGGCGGCGCGCGGCCGCCGTCGAACGCGGCGCTGCCGAAGGTGCCCACCGCGGTCGCGCTGCCGACGTTGTCGGCCGAGGTCAAGGGGCCGGGGCCGATGTTCGACTCCGCACCGTCGCAGGCGCGCGGCCTCGACGTCGCGCACTTCGACTACGCCACGCGCGAGTACTTCGCGTCGGGCACGGCCGACGGCAAGCCGTACACCACGCGCGTCGTCGTACGCATACCGAAGAACGCGAGCAAGTTCAGCGGGCTCGTGCTGGCCGAGTCGATGCACTCGAGCGGCGCGGCGCACATGTTCGAGTTCACGTCGGGATATTTGATGAGCGCCGGCCACGCGGCCGTCGAGATCCTCACCACCTCGCCCGCGCAGTTCACGGCGCTGAACGCCAAGCGCTACGAGAAGCTCGCGATCGCCAACGGCCAGCAGGACGAGATCATCGCGCAGGTCGGCTCGCTGGTCCGCGCGAAAAGCCCGCTCACGGGCGGCGCCGCCGTGCGCAAGGTCGTGCTGGCGGGCACCTCGATGAGCGCGGGCACGCTGATCAACTACCTGCCCGCGCACCTCGTGTATCGCACGCCCGACATGCAGCGCATCTTCGACGGCTTCATGCCCACGTCGAACGGCTCCACGATCATGGAGGTGGACGTGCCGCTGCTCCAGATGCCCACGATGCACGAGGTGGAGACCAACGTTCCGCGGCGTCAAGACAGCGACGAGCCTGGCAAGCAATACCGGCTCTACGAGGTCGCAGGCATCGGCCACGTCGACTCGCGCGACAACGTGCGGCTGCACCCGAATCCTTGCGTGAAACCGCTCTCGACGTTCCCGCACCAGGCCTACTACGCGGTCGGCCTCTATCACCTGCTCCGCTGGGTCGACCAAGGCATCGCGCCGCCGCACGCGGCGCGCATCCTCCTCGACCGCGACGCCGTGGGCGACGACTCGATGATGGCGCTCGACGCGCACGGCAACCCGCAGGGTGGCATCCGCAATCCGTACGTCGACGTGCCCGTCGCGAAGTACCGGCCGGTGAACACCGCGGCGGAGCCCGTGATCGCGAACCCGAGCGCCTATGTGAAGGCCAATGGCCTACAGGGCGCGCAGACCATGTGCCGGCTGAGCGCGTGGCAAGAGCCGATGTCGGCGCAGCAGCTCAAGCAGTTGTATGGCAGCAAGGGCGAGTACGTGCGCAAGTTCGAGGCGCGGCTCGCCGAGCTCGAAACTCAGGGCTGGTCGCTACCGGTGTATCACGATCTGATCGTGAGCGACGCGAAGACCGTGGACTTCTGACGGAGCTCCCGCGCCCCGCACCCTGATCAAGCCTTCGGCGGACGCGGAAGATCGAAGCCGAGGGCGCTCGCGGCAACGCGCCCGGCGCTCGTATGAATCTCCGGCGTACCGTCGTCGCCGACCACCCAAACTTCGCGCG
>DASUFK010000180.1:0-2869 GCA_036274615.1 Gammaproteobacteria bacterium
GTCGGCGGCGGCTGGGTGGTGCAGGCCAATCAGTGGGGCCGGTGGGTCGCGCTCGCGCTCGTGCTCGTGTTCGGTCTCGCGCTGCTCCTCCCGAGGTTCGCCGATCGGCTCAGCCGGCCGTTCGTGGCGCTCGGCAACAAGCTGAGCGCACCCGGAAACGACAACGGGAGCCCGCGCTCGTCGCTGCTGCTCGGCGTCGCCACCGGCCTGCTTTGGGCACCGTGCGCCGGGCCGATCCTGGGCCTCATCTTGACCGGCGCCGCGTTGCGGGGCGCGAACGCCGAGACGTCGCTGCTGTTGGTGGCCTATGCCGCGGGCAGCGCGGTGTCGCTCGCGGCCGCGCTGTTCCTCGGCGGCAAGGTGTTCGCGGCGCTCAAGCGCTCGCTCGGCGCTGAGGAGATGATCCGGCGGGTGCTCGGCGGTGCCGTGGTGGTGGGCGCGCTCGCGATCGCGTTCGGGCTCGACACGGGGTTCCTCGCGCGGGTCTCCAACTCGAGCACCACTAAGCTCGAGGAGCTGCTGTTCTCGAAGCTGATGCCGGATCGCAATCAGACCGACCCGAACGTGCTGCTGCCGGGCCCGTCGGCGCCGGGCGGCGCGATGTCGGGGAACAACCCGGCCATGTCCGGCGGCGCGATGTCGGGTAACAGTCCCGCGATGTCGGGCAACAACCCGGCGATGATGCGCGGCAACGGCGCAATGGCCGGCGGCGGCGCGATGATGTCCGCGCGCGGCGCGGCGGGCGCGCTGCCGGTGCAAGGCATGATGCCGCCCCTCGACGGCGCCACCGAGTGGATCAACTCCGCGCCGCTCACGGCCGAGGCTCTGCGCGGCAAGGTCGTGGTCGTCGACTTCTGGACGTACTCCTGCATCAACTGCCTGCGCGCGCTGCCGTTCGTGAAGGCGTGGTACGAGAAATATCGCGACCAGGGGCTCGTGGTGATCGGTATTCACGCGCCCGAGTTCGCGTTCGAGAAGAACCTGCGCAACGTGCGCCGCGAGGTCGAGGACCTCGGCGTGACGTATCCCGTGGCGGTCGACAACGACTACGCGCTGTGGCGCGCGTTCGGCAATCAGTATTGGCCCGCGCACTACTTCATCGATGCCAAGGGCAACGTCCGCCACACGCACTTCGGCGAAGGCGAGTACGACGCATCCGAGCGCGTGATCCAGCAGCTGCTCGTCGAAGCCGGCAGCGCGAACGCGGCCACGGCTGGCCTCGTGACGGGGAGCGGCGAGGGCGCCGCGCTCGCGTCGAACGACTCGGACGTGCTGAGCCAGGAGACCTACGTGGGCTACTCCCGCGCCGAGAACTTCGTTCCCGGCGAGCAAGTGAAGGACGTGGCCCACACGTACGGTTTGCCGAAGACGCTTCGCTTGAACGAGTGGGGCCTCGACGGCAACTGGACCGTGCAAGAGGAAGACGCGGTGCTCAATGCGGCGCCCGGCCGGCTCTCGTTTCACTTCCAGGCGCGCGATCTGCATCTCGTGCTCGGCCCCGGCGCGGACGGCAAGCCCGTCCGCTTTCGTGTGACGTTGAACGGCGCCCCGCCGGGCGACGATCACGGGGTCGATGTCGATGCGGCGGGCGAGGGCACGGTCACCGAGCAGCGGCTCTACCAGCTCGTGCGCCAGTCCGGCGACGTCCGCGACCGCGTCTTCGAGATAGAATTCCTCGATCCGGGCGTCATGGCCTACGCGTTTACTTTCGGCTGATTGCAAGCCGAGCAGAGAAGGAGCGATACATGAGTTCTTCGATTTGGGTGCGTATGCGGGTTGCGGCGGCGTTCGCCGCGTTGGGCATCGCCGGTTGCGCGCTGGGCGCGGAAGAGGCCGTGGTGATCCCGGCGCCCGTGGTGGACATGCCCGCCTCGGACGCGGCCACCGCCGTGGCGGTGTTCGCCGGCGGCTGCTTCTGGGGCGTGCAGGGCGTGTACCAGCACGTCGACGGCGTGCTCAAAGCCGTGTCGGGCTACGCGGGCGGCGCCAAGGAAACTGCGCACTACGAGGTGGTGGGCGGGGGCAACACCGGCCACGCCGAGACCGTGCAGATCACCTACGATCCGAGCAAGGTCACCTACGGCAAGCTGTTGCAGATCTTCTTCTCGGTGGCGCACAACCCCACGCAGCTCAACTACCAGGGCCCGGACCACGGCCCGCAGTATCGCTCGACGATCTTCCCCGTGAATGCGCAGCAGCGCGACGTCGCGGAGAAGTACATCGCGCAGCTCAACAAGGCGAAGGTGTTCCGCGCGCCGATCGTCACCACGCTCGAGGACGGCAAGACGTTCTATCCCGCCGAGGCGTATCACCAGGACTATCTGTTCTTGAACCCGCGCCAGCCGTACATCGCGATCAACGACATCCCCAAGGTCGAGAACCTCGAGAAGCTGTTCCCGGACATCTACCGCTCGAAGCCCGTGCTCGTGCAGGCGCGTGCGGCCGCGAGCTCGCGATAGCCGGCGCGGAGATCGGCGACCCGCCACGTTTCGCAACCGCGCGCGGGGCGAAAATAGGGACATGTTACTTTTTTCGCGGCCGAGCCCGTGCCCGCGGGCAACAGGGCCGGTACCGCGAAAAAAGTAACATGTCCCTATTTTCAGTCGGCGCCGTGGTGGCCGGCGTGGGGCATCGTCGCCGGCTCGTCGGCCGCGGGCATGCCGTCCTCGGATACGTGGATGTGGCCCATCATGCCGGCGTCCGCGTGATCGAGGATGTGGCAGTGATACATCCACACACCCGGGCGCTCGTCGAAGCGGATCGCGATCTCGAGCTTCGAGTGGGCCGGCACGTTCACCGTGTCCTTCCACTCGGGCACGCGCTCGGGGTCCAGCACCTGGAAGAAGTAGCCGTGCACGTGGAACGGATG
>DASUFK010000181.1:0-20711 GCA_036274615.1 Gammaproteobacteria bacterium
AGCGACGAGGCCGCCCGGACGCGGTCCCGGCGCACCGGCCGGCGCCGGCTCGGTGGGCGTGCTCGGCAGCCGGCCCGTGACGTACAGCGTCTTCTCGTCCGGGCTCAAGATGATGCCGTTGCCGCCCGCGAGCGTGCCGTAGTGCGTGACGCCGCCTTTCGCGTCGGCGTGGTAGACGCCGCCCTTCGTGAAGTAGAGGCCGCCCTTGCTGTCGGCCGTCATGTCGTTCAGGAGCCCGCCCGCGCAGTCGAGCGGCTCGCCGTTGAACGAGCTCACGAGGCGCTGGCGCTTCGGCTCGAGCTGCCAGATCTCCTGCGGCAAGCCGCGCTGCAGCACGTACAGCGCGCCGTTCTTGGAGCGGGCGAGCGCGCCGCCGGTGTTGGTGTCGGCGTACGGGAAGGACGCCTTGCCGTTCACGTCGAGCTTCATCACTTTGCTGTCGGTGTTCTGCGCGAACAGCATGCCGCCGTCGTCGGTGGCGACGGGGCCGTCGGCGTTGTTGCCCGTGCCGGTCCAGATGGTTTTCCAGGTGGCGCCCGCGGCGATCACGCCCGGAATCGCGGCGACCTTGTAGGCGCGGTGTGCGGGTGCCGGAGCCGCGGCGCGCGGCGGTTGCGGCGCGGGCGCCGCCGGCGGGTTCTTGCAATTGGCCGCGAGGTACGACGGATAGCGCGAATCGCGCAGCGCCTGCACTCCGGGCCCCGATTGCGGCGCGGCCGGCGCGGCGGCAGGCGCCGCTTGACCGTGACTGCGTGCCGAGATCAGCAGCGCGCCGCAGAGCGTCACCGCCGTAACGAAGATCTTCGTCGAGCTCATGTCCCCTCCCATTGAAGACTCGCGGCGGCGCGCGCCGGCGCTGACGCGAAAGGTTACGCGTCGCGCGCTCGCGCGTACAATCCTCTGTCTCGCCGCGCGGCCACGAACCGCGCGGTTCGATCCGATCAGCACAGAGGACGACATGGCAAAGAAGAACGTCAAGGCGAAGGCCGCCACGAAGCAATCCAAGGCACCGAAGATCCGGAAGGGCGACCAGCCGTTGCGAGTCGAGCCGCAAGTCGTCCACGACGACGACATCGATCCGCGCCACCAGTGGAAGCGCCCGCTCCAGGCGCCGGGGCACACGCAGGTGGACTTCGAGGAGCGCGTCAACTTCCGCCGCTTGCACTCGTATCGCTTGGCGCGCGTGCGCCAGGCGCTCGCGGGCTCCGGTCTGGGCGCCTTGCTGTCGTTCGACCAGCACAACATCCGCTACACCACGAGCACCGTGATCGGCGAGTGGGCGCGTGACAAGCTGCTGCGTTATTCGCTGATCACCGGCAACGGCGACCCGTACATCTGGGACTTCGGCTCCGCCGCCAAGCACCACAAGCTCTACGCGCCGTGGCTGCAAACCGACCACTGCAAGGCGGGCATGCTCGGCATGCGCGGCGCGGTGGGCTCCGATCTCACGCTGTTCCGCGACGCGGCGCAGGAGATCAAGGCCATCCTCGACGCCGAGGGCGTGGGCAACATGCCGGTGGGCGTGGACGTGGTGGAGCCGCCGATGCTGTTCGAGCTGCAGAAGGCCGGCATCGAGGTGCGCGACGGTCAGCAGACGATGCTGCTCGCGCGCGAGATCAAGAGCCACGACGAGATCACGCTGCTCAACATGGCGGCCGCGATGGTCGACGGCGTGTACCAGGACATCGCCGAGGCGCTGAAGCCCGGCGTGAAGGAGTCGGAGATCGTGGCGCTCGCCGCCGCGCGCCTGTACGAGATGGGCTCGGACTGCGTGGAAGCGATCAACTCGATCGCCGGCGAGCGCTGCTCGCCGCATCCGCACAATTTCACGGACCGTTTGATCCGGCCCGGCGATCAGGCGTTCTTCGACGTCATCCAGTCGTTCATCGGCTACCGCACCTGCTACTACCGCACGTTCGCGGTGGGCCGCGCCACGAGCCCGCAGCGCACCGCGTACCGCAAGGCGCGCGAATGGATGGACAACACGATCGCGCTCTTGAAGCCCGGCATGGGCAGCGACGAGGTGGCGCACGCGCTGCCGAAGGCCGAGGACATCGGCTTCGGCAGCGAGATCGACGCGTTTGGCCTGAACTTCTGCCACGGGCTCGGCCTGGGTCTGCACGAGCGGCCGCTGATCAGCCGCGTCACGTCGTTCCGCGATCCGATCGAGCTCAAGGCGGGCATGGTGTTCGCGGTGGAGACCTACTGCCCGGCCACCGACGGCATCTCCGCTGCGCGCATCGAGGAAGAAGTGGTGCTCACGCCCGACGGCGCCAAGATCATCACGCTGTTCCCGGCCGAGGAGCTGCCGATCGCGAATCCGTATTAGTCCTTATGGGACGAACCGGCGGGGGCCGGTACAGTCATAACGTGCAGGCCCTCGCCGCGAGACGGAGACGTCCCATGAGATACCGCCCGATCGCTGCCACAGCTCTCGCCGTCGCGCTTGGATTGCCGGCGGCGCTCCCCGCCGATCCGCCCGCCAAGCTCGACAAGCCCGAGGACTTCATCGCGGCGCGCCAAGCGGCGATGATGGAGATGGAAGAGAAGATGCAGCCGATCGACTCGTTCACGGTCGGCGTCGCGGCCGAGCCGGCCGCCATCGACGCGGCGGCGCGCGAGATCTCCAAAACGCTCGCCACCGTGCCGAGCCTGTTCCCGCCGAGCACCAATCTCTACGACCCGAAAGCCGAAGAGCCCGTCACGATCGCGCTGCCGGCCATCTGGAAGGACTTCGCCACGTTCGAGAAGCTCGCCGCGGCGGCGTCGGCCTCCGCGAAGTCGCTGGCGTCGAAGACGGACGCGGCGGGGATCAAAGCCGGTGCGCTGGCGCTGCGCGGGTCGTGCGACGCCTGTCACGCGTTGTTCCTCCGGCCCTACACGGCCGCGAAGCCCAACGACGCGGACGCCAACTTCGATTTCGACTCGGTCTTCAAGAACGCCGACAAGAAGTAGGCAACGGCTTGGTGCAACGGCTTGGTGTCAGACACCCGGGGGTGTCAGACGCTACGCCGTGACGCAGCGATTGCGTCCCTGCTGCTTCGCCGCGTAGAGCGCGCGGTCTGCGCGGTCGTAGACCGCGTCGGGCGTGTCGCCCGTCCGGAACTCCGTGAGCCCGCACGAGATCGTGACTTTCTCGCGCTGACCTTTGTGTTGGAACGTCGCGGCTTCGATCGTCTTGCGGAGCTTCTCCGCGGCGATCAGCCCGTCGGCGAGCGTCGTCGACGGCAACAGCAGCACGAACTCCTCGCCGCCGAGCCGCGCGAGGAAGTCCGCTTCGCGCTTGCTGCGCGTCAATAGCTCGGCCACCGCTCGCAGGAGACGGTCTCCGGCGTCGTGGCCGAGCTGGTCGTTGACGCGCTTGAAGCCGTCGAGGTCCCAGATCGTGTAGGTGAGCGGCCGGCCGTGCCGCAGCCACGTCTGATGCTCCTCGGACAGGCGCCGGTCGTAGGCATAGCGGCTGTGCGCCCCGGTCAGCGGGTCGAGCATCAGGCGTTTTTCTTGCGACGCGCAGAGCTCCGCGAGCTCGTCCGTGCGGGTCTTGAGCCGGCTCACTTCCTGACGCAGGTGCTCCGAGCGCTGCTCGCTCTCGGCGTTGCGCCGTTCCTCGCTCTCGCGGAACGTCTTGATCTGCGCCGTCACCGCGTCGAGCCGCGTTTGGACCTTGCTCTTGATCGCGTCGATGTCCGGGCTCTGGTCGACGTCGCGCAGCAGCCGGTGCATCTCCGTCTCCACGCTCTGCTCGAGGCCGAGCGTGTCGTCGCGCCGGCCCTGCGCGGCGCTGGTCTGCCAGCTCGTCCACGCCTCGAGCCGCGAGAGTTGACGCGTGACTTGCTCGAGGAACTCCTCGAGCTGGTTGCGCTGCGAGCGCAGTTGCTCGACCACGGCGCCGACGTTGCGCGCCACGTCGTCCAAGAACGTGCCCCAGGCATCGGGCGCCACGCCCGTGAGGAGCCGCTCGGCGAGCTCGGCCTCCGCGTCGGCGAAGCCCGGAACGCGGCCGAGCGCCCGCAACAAACCCGAGAGCAGCTTCGCGAAGTCGGGAATGGCGAGCCTCTGGGTCGTGGACTCGTGCACCTTCAACGCGCGCACGAGCGAGGTGGTGCTCGTGTCGAGCTGCGGTACCGCGCCCTTGGTGCGCAGCGACTCGACGATCGGGCCGAGGGCCGCGTCGAGCTCGTCGCTCTGGCCCATGGCGGCGACGCCGAGGCGGCTGGCCGCGGCGCGCAGCGCCGACTCGAGCGACGCCCATTCGCGCTCCTTCGTCTCGAAATCGCGGACGAGCTCGCGATAGCGAGCCTTCCACTGCACGTCCGACGCGGGCTCTCCCATGCCGGAAAGGATGGCGCGCCGCTGCCCGGCAAACTGCGCACTGCGTCGTAAAGTCGGCGTTACGCCGCGTCGCCGGGTTCGCCGTGGCTGGCGCGCCCATTACCCGATACAGTGGCGATCACCCGAAGGAAGCCTGAGCGGACCGCCATGAGACCGCATGTTTCATCGTCATGGATAACGGCCGTGTCGAGCCTGCTGCTCGCGGCCGCGGCCAACGGCCAGATCGTGCCGATCCCCAACAGCTCGGTGGCGATGACGCCGCCCGAAGGCTTCAGGATCGCGCGCTCGTTTCCGGGGCTCGAGAGCCCGCAGGACGGGTCGAACGTCACGATCGCCGAGCTTCCGCCCGACGGCTACTCGAAGCTCGCCGCGACCTTCGCCTCGCCGAAGACCGCGTCGGCCGGATTCGCCGGGCAGGGGATCCGCGTCACCCGCATCGACCAACTCGCCGTGGGCTCGGCGCAGGTGCCGCTCGCGGTCGGCGACCAGGCGCAGAACGGCCAGCTCTTCCGCAAATACATCGCGCTGTTCGGCGGCCCCGGCTCGGGGACCAACGCCGTGCTCGTCACGTTCAGCATTGCCGACAAGAGCGCGCTGCGCCAAGCCGACGTAGAGAAGGCGCTGCAAACCGTGCGGGTGGCGCACGCGGACACGCTCGACGAGAAGCTCGCGCGGCTGCCGTTCAAGTTCAAGGCGGTCGAGCCGTTTCACACCGCGAGCGTGCTGAGTGAAAGCACGGCGCTGCTCACCACGTTCCCCGGCACGTCCGAGCCCACGGGCACGAAGCCGATGCTGATGATCTCGCGCGGCTCCACCGAGGCGGGACCCGAGGACATGCCGAAGACGTCCGAGCGGATTCTTCGGGGAATGTCCGGGTTCGCGGACGCCGAGGTCAAGGATCAAAACGCGGTCACGTTCGCCGGCGGACCGGGATATTTCATGGCCGTGGCGGCCGGGGGCAAGACGATGCTGCAGTTCCTGCGCGTGCTGCCGAACGGAACGTTCGTGCGCGTGGTCGCGCGCGGCGAGACGAGCGCGCTCGAGCAGGCGCGCGATGCCGTCACCGAGATCGCCGGCTCCGTGACGATCGACTGACCCGAGCCGGCCCTTGCACACCATCGACTTCGACGCGCGCAAGCTCCGCCGGTGCGCGCTCGGGCTCGCGGCCGTGCTGTTGCTCGCGTGCGGGCCCGCGCAGGCGCAAGGGGAGTTTCGCGAGTACCCGAGCTTCGAAGGCGCCGACGCCGACGCGCCGTTGCCGCCCGACTACCAAGTGCCGGCCGAGCTCGTGATCGGGCGCCTCATGTACCCGAGCGCTGGCCGCGGCTTCTTCGGCGGCAGCAACTACAAGCGCGGCGCCACCGGCTGGACCGACGACTATCCGCGCGGCGATCGCACGTTCGTGCAGATGCTGCGCCGCTTCACGCGCACGAGCGTGCGCGGCGTGGAGCAGCCGGTCGACGTCGACGACGCGAAGGACATGGATTACTGGCCGTTCATGCTCGTGGGTCTCGCGCAGTCGTGGCGCTTGAGCGACGCGCAGGCCGCGAATCTGCGCGAATACCTGCTGCGCGGCGGCTTCCTGTTCTGCGACAGCTTCTTCGGCGGCAACAACTGGGCGGTGTTCGAGGAGAGCCTGCAGCGCGTGTTCCCCGACCGGCCGATCGTGGACGTGAGCGACGATCATCCGATCTTCCACGTGGTGTTCGACTTGCCGCAGATGAGCAACGTGCAGATCCCGAACTGGAACTCGCTCGAGCGCGGCGGCCCGGGCTATCTCGGCTACGACGGCCGTCCGCCTCGCTGGCGCGGCATCATCGGCGACGACGGCCGGCTCATGGTGCTGATCGCCTACAACAACGACGTGATGGACGGCTGGCAGTGGGCCGACGATCCGCGCTATCCGGCCGAGGAAGCGAATCTCGCGCTGCGGCTCGGCGTGAACGTGGCCATGTACGCGATGACGCACTAGTCGAGCGGGGATGGCGATGAAATCCTTCGTCGCGAAGCTCGAGCCGGTGCCGCACGGCGGGCACTACGTCGTGGTGCCGATCGAGATCGCGCTCGACGCGAACTTGCGCCACGCGAGCCGCGTGCGCGGAACCGTGAACGGCGCGCCGTATCGCAGCTCCCTGATGATGTACGGCGGCGTCTTTCACCTCGGCGTGCACAAGGCCACCCTCGCCGCGGCCGGCGTGCAGGCGCCGGCGCACGTCACGGTCACGATCGAGCTCGACGCCGAGCCGCTGCCCACCGATGCGGTGCCGGACGATCTCGCCAAGGCGCTGAAGCGCGCGGGCGCTTCGGCTGCGTGGCGGTCGTTGCGGCCGTCGCTGAAACGCGAGCACGTGCAGTCGCTGCTCGATGCCAAGAAACCGGAGACGCGCGAGCGCCGCGTCGCCAAGATCGTCGCCGCCCTCCGCGAAAAATAGGGACAGGTTACTTTTTTGCCGGCCGCGGGGCTGGGCGCGGCAGGACGTCTCTTGCAAAAAAGTAACCTGTCCCTATTTTTTGCTGGCACCACCGCGAGGACACACCCATGGCCACCCCGAATCCCGCAGCGCAGCCGAAGCCGAGCGTCCGCGAAGTTGCCCGCAAGGTCCGCGGCCAGCCGACGAGCGACGGCGCCGGCGTGCGCATCACGCGCGTGATCGGCACGGGCGCGCTCGACTCGTTCGACCCGTTCCTGCTGCTCGACGAGTTCCGGTCCGACGACCCGAACGACTACGTCGCCGGCTTCCCCGACCATCCGCACCGCGGCTTCGAGACCGTGACCTACATGCTCGCCGGCCGCATGCGGCACGGCGACAACCAAGGCAACACGGGGCTGCTCGGCCCCGGCAGCGTGCAGTGGATGACGGCCGGCAAGGGCATCGTGCACTCCGAGCTCCCCGAGCAGGAGGAGGGCCTCATGTGGGGCTTCCAGCTCTGGGTGAATTTGCCCGCGAAGGACAAGCTCACGAAGCCGCGCTATCAGGATATCCCGGGCGACAAGATCCCCGAGGCCGAGCTCGGCCCGGGTGCGCGTGCGCGGGTGCTCGTCGGCGCCGTGAACGGCGTGACCGGCCCCGTCACCGACGTGGCCACCGAGCCGCTGTACTTCGACCTGCGCTTAGAGCCGGGCGCCGCCTACACGGCGACCTTGCCGGAGGGCCACAACGCGTTCGCCTACGTCTACGAGGGCGACGCGAAGATCGGCGCGGCGTCCACGGGCGTGCAGCGCGGCGAGCTCGCGCTCACCACGCGCGGCGCGCAGCTGCCGGTGCAAGCCGGCGAGCACGGCGCGCGGCTCATCGTGGTGGCGGGACGGCCGCTCGGCGAGCCGGTCGCGCGCTACGGGCCGTTCGTGATGAACACGCAAGAAGAGATCCACCAGGCGTTCGCCGACTACCGCGCCGGCCGTCTGTGAGACGGCCGGCGGCGCCACGCGCCCCGGTCGTGAGGCACGGTCACCGGCAATAGCGGCGTTCGCTTCGGCGCAGCGGGCTGAAAAATTCCCGCGCCGGTGGAGGCTTGTGCCAAAATCGTGGAAGGCACGCCTTCCCGGCGTCAACGATGGGGGATCCCACCATGTCGACTCGCCGTTTCACGATTGCAGCGCTCGTGTTGCTCGCCGCGCCGATGATCGCCGGTGCACAGGACTGGAAGGACGACGCCCCCGGTAAGACGCACCGCATCGACGTCGCGGCGCTGCCCGCGCCCTTCGCCACGCAGTCGGCCGCGGACTTCCCGCGCATCGTGCCGAAGCCGAACGACGCGAAGCTGTCGGTTCCGCCTGGATTCAAGGTGGACGTGTTCACGCGCGACGTGGACGGTCCGCGCACGATGCGCGCCGCGCCGAATGGCGACATCTTCGTCACCGAGACGCAGCAAGGCCGCATCAAGATCCTGCACCCGTCGGCCGACGGCTCCACGGCCATGGTCGCCTCGGTGTATGCCGAGGGCTTGAATGGGCCGTTCGGCATGCAGTTCTATCCCGCCGGCGCGCGGCCGCAATGGCTGTACGTCACCGAGAAGAACCGCGTGCTGCGCTACGCCTACAAGGCGGGCGACGCCAAAGCCGGTGGCGCGCCCGAAGTGCTGGTGCCGCAGCTCGCGCCCACCGCCGACATGGGCCACTCCACGCGCGACCTCGTGTTCTCGCCGGACGGCCGCAAGATGTACGTGGCCGTGGGCTCGCAGTCGAACGTCGCCGACGACATGGGCAAGAAGTCCGCGGACGAGGTCAAGGCCTGGGAGGCCGACAAGATGATCGGCGCCGCCTGGGGCAACGAGACGAATCGCGCCGACGTGCTCGTGTTCGACACGGCCTCGCCCGGCAAGGGCAAGATCTTCGCCACCGGCATCCGCAACTGCGTCGCGCTCGCGATGCAGTCCACGGGCGACCTCTGGTGCACGGTGAACGAGCGCGACGCGCTCGGCGACAACCTGGTGCCCGACTACTCCACGCGCGTGAAGGAGGGCGGCTACTACGGCTGGCCCTGGTACTACATGGGCAACCACGAGGACCCGCGGCGCAAGGGCGAGCGGCCGGATCTCGCGGGCAAGGCCATCGTGCCGGACGTGCTCTATCAGGCCCACTCGGCCGCGGTCGGCTTCACCTTCTATACGGCGAGCAACGGCAAGTCGGCGTTTCCCGCGGAGTACAACGGCAACGGGTTCGCGGTGTTCCACGGCTCGTGGAATCGCGCGAGCCGCACGGGCCACAAGGTCGTGCGCGTGCTCATGAAGGACGGCAAGCCGACGGGCGAGTACCAGGACTTCCTCACCGGCTTCATCGCGCCGGACGGCAAGCCCTGGGGCCGTCCGAACAGCATCGCCCAGATCGGCGACGGGTCGCTGCTCTTGGCCGACGACGACGGCGACGTGATCTATCGGATCTCGTACTCGCGCTAAGGTCGCGCGGCTGCGCTTTGGCCGCTTGGGGGTCGTGGTAGCGACGGCCGCAGCTCGAATGCCTGTGCCGCGGCACGCGACTTCGCCGGCCCTTCGGGCCGGTTCCCGACCGCCAGGGATGGCGGAAGTGCCGCAATGTGCAGGACGCACATTGCGGCCTCGCCACGGCGCGTTCGCCGGGGTCCGGCCCGCGGTCGTTTGCTCGTGTCGCTCGTAGAGAAGTCAGTGCCGCCGCGGATCCGGATGCTCGCCTATCGGCGAGCACCCGGGCGCTGCGCGCCCGGCTCCGCGGCTCTCGGCGCTGTGGCTCGGCGGTCGCTATCGCCGCGGCACAGGCATTCGAGCTGCAGCCGTCGCCGCCGTGAGTTGTGGGCGGCCAAAGTAGGACGGCGCTTTGATCGTGCGTGTATCCGTTTCGATCGGGCGCGCATCTATAGGGATCGGGGCTCGTCCGCGCCGGTCTTGGGGGATAGAGGATGCTCGGGCACTACTTCACGATTGCGCTGCGCAACTTGCGCCGCGCGCCGCTCACCGCCGCGATCAACGTCATTGCGCTCGCGCTGGGGCTGGCCGCGTTCGTCACGGCGTATGGGATCGTGACGTTCTGGGACAAGAGCGAGCGGCACTTCGCGAACGCCAACCGCACCTACATCGTCACGTCCGACCTCGAGGCCACCAACGGCGCGATCAAGACCGGCGTGCAGCCCACCACCAATCGGCTCTACGCGGACTACTTGAAGAACGAGTTCACCGAGGATTTCGAGGCGGTGGCTCGCGCGCAGACGATGAGCAACGAGGGCGGCGTCAGCGCCGGGGACGTGAACGAGCGCATGTTCATCGTCGGCGCGGACGCGGCGTTCCTCGACATTTTCAATCTGCCGTTCGTGAAGGGCGACGCGAAGAATGCATTGCGCGAGCCGAACAGCGCGGTGATCACGCAGGACGCGGCGAAGCGCCTGTTCGGCACCGACGACGTGCTCGGCCGCACGATCACGCTCGGCAGCGTGCTCGACGTGCGGGTGACGGGCGTGATCGGCGAGATACCCGAGCCGTCGTACTTCGGCCACTCGCCCGCGGCTACGGTGCGGTTCGACGTGCTGTCGTCGTGGGACACGCTCGACGGCATCCAGTTCGCCGCGCGCGCGCGCCAAGCCGAGCGGCAGGGACAGCCGGCGCCGCAGGCGCCCACGCCGCCCACGGTCCGGCCGGAGCAGGAGAACTGGCTCGGCGGCTATTGCTGCATGACGTTCGTCATGACCAAGAGCTCGAGCCCGCTCACCCCGGAAACCCTCGACGGGCAGCTCCGCGACTGGGGCAATCGTCATCTGCCGGTCCAGCAGCGCGACATCGCCTCGCTCACCGTCGGCGCGGTGCCGATCGGCGGGCTCATGGTGTCGCAGCTGAACGGCCAGTTGCTCGGCGGCAGCGGTCTCTCGATCACCACCGTGCTGCTCGCGCTCGCGGCGCTCGTGCTCGTGGTGGCCTGCGTGAACTACGCGAGCCTCGCGACGGCGCAAGCCGCGCGCCGCGCGCGCGAGGTGGGCTTGCGCAAGGCGATCGGCGCGAATCGCGGCCGCGTGATGACGCAGTATCTCGCCGAGGCCGTGGTACTCACGTCGATCGCGGCTGTCGTCGCGTTGATCGCGGTGCGCTTGGCCACGCCGCTGATCCGCAACGCCGTCGGCATCAACTTGAGCGTGGGCCTTTACAGCGGCTCGTTTTGGCTGTTCCTGCTCGGCTTGCTCGCGGTCGTCACCCTGCTCGGCGGCGCGTACCCGTCGTTCGTGCTGGCGCGCGTGCCGCCGATCGTGGCGCTGCGTATCGGCCGCACCAAGGTGGGCCCGCGATTCGCCACCACGGTGCTCGTGGGCGCGCAGTTCGCCGCCGCGTCGTTCCTCTTGATCGTGGTGTACGTGATGTATGCGCAGAACCGCGAGCTCCAGCGCAGCGGTCTCGGCGTCGACGCCGATCCGGTGCTCGTGCTCACGAACGCGCAGCAGTACAGCGGCGTGGACAACAAGCTGTTACAGGACGAGCTCAAGCGCATCCCGCAGGTGAAGAGCGTGAGCGAGACGTCGCAGTCGCCGTGGTCGCAGGGCGTGGGCCTCGCGCCCGTCGGCCGTTCGCCCGACGACAGCGTCGCGCGCGCCACCGCGATCATGAACACCGTGGGGTACGACTACTTCAAGACGCTCGGCTACACGATGCTCGGCGGGCGCGAGTTCGATCCGGCGCGCGGCGAGGACGTGCGTCCGCAAGGCCCGCCCGCCGGCAAGCCCATCAACGTGGTCATCGATGCGTCGCTCGCGGACGATCTCGGCTTCTCGCCGCCCGAGTCCGCCGTGGAGCAGGACGTCTACTTCCCGTCGAACGCGCAGCGCGCGTTCAACAGCGTGGCGCAGCCGCTGCACGTGATCGGCGTGGTCGCGAACAAGCCGCTGCGGTTGAGCGGCGCCGGCGCGAAGTCGAACATGTTCTTCATGACGCCCGGGCTGCAGTACCAGCTGGTGCAGATCTCGTCGAGCGACGTGTCGGGCGGCCTCGCGGCCGTGGACGCGCTGTGGAAGCGGCTGTCGCCGAAGACGTCGGCGTCCCGCAAATTCCTCGACCAGCTCTACGACGAGAACTACCGCAACTTCGCGCGCGTGAACCAGGTGTCGGCCGCGCTCGCGCTCGTGGCAGTCGCGATCTCGATCGTGGGGCTGTTCAGCATGGCCGTGCAGGTGGCGAGCCGCCGGCTCCACGAGATCGGCGTCCGTAAATCCGTGGGCGCGCACGCGCGGCAGATCGTGTGGATGCTGCTCCTGCAGTTCTCGAAGCCGGTGCTCGTGGCGAACGTGGTGGCGTGGCTGTTCGCGTACTACGCCGCGCAGAAGTACCTGAGCGTGTTCTCCACGCGCATCGCGCTCACGCCGATGCCGTTCGCGGCGAGTCTCGCCGCCACGGTGATCGTGGCCGGGCTCGTCGTGGCGGGCCAGGCCTTGCGCGCGTCGCGCGTGAGCCCCGCGCGCGTGCTGCGCGCGGAGTAGCCTTTAGCGGTCGCGCCTACGGCCGGCGGCGTATGTCCTGCAGCGCCTCGTTCATCTTGAAGAGCACGATGATGAGCTCGCTGTAGAGCCGCGCCGCAATCGCGCCGCCGATGATCACTCCGAGCCCGCCGAGAAACGAGACGGTGAACATCGTGACGAGGCCGCCGAGCACGCAGAAGACGAGGCCGATCCAATAGATGATCGTGATCACCTTCGGCATGATCAGCTTGTCGAAGAACAGCAAGTCCTTGGGGTCCATCGCGTTCGCCTCGTTTGTGTTGTTGTAGTGGAACGGGCAGGGACGAGCGCAGAGTACCGCGCTCCGTTCTCGCGCGCCAGAGCGGCGCGACTCGACTAGCCGTCGAGCGTCGCGCGGTCGTGCGGAGCCGTGAAGTCCAAGTCGGGCCCGATCGGAATGATCAAGTGCGGGTTGATTGTCTTGTGGCTGCCGTAATAGTGGCGCTTGTAGTACTCGATGTTCACGGTCTCGGCCACGCCCGGCGTCTGATAGAGGTCGCGCACATACCCCCATAGGTTCGGGTAGTCCACGATCCGCCGCTTGTTGCACTTGAAGTGGCCGAAGTACACGGCGTCGAAGCGCGCGAGCGTCGTGAACAAGCGCCAGTCCGCCTCGGTGACGCGCGGGCCGGTGAGATAGCGGCGCGTGGCGAGCCGCGCGTCGAGCTCGTCGAGCGTGACGAACACCGCGGCGGCGGCTTCCTCGTAGGCTTCCTGGGTCGTGGCGAAGCCGGCGCGATACACGCCGTTGTTCACGTTCGGGTAGATGAGCGCGTTGAGCTCGTCGATCTCCTTGCGGTGCTCGGCGGGATAGAAGTCGAGCAGATTGCCCGTGACCTCGTCGAACGCGTCGTTGAGCATCCGGATGATGTCGGCGGACTCGTTCGACACGATCGTGCGCCGCTCCTTGTCCCAGATGAACGGGATCGTCACGCGGCCCGAGTAGCGGCGGTCGGCGATCGTGTAGATCTCGTAGAGGCGCTTGGCCTGGTTCACGCTGTCGGGGATCACGCTCGGGCCCGGCTCGAAGGTCCAACCCTCGGCTCCCATGTAGAGGTTCACGGCCGAGAGCGGCAGCAAGTCCTCGAGCCCCTTGAGCTTGCGGTAGATCAGCACGCGGTGCGCCCACGGGCACGCGAACGAGACGTAGAGGTGATAGCGGCCGCTCTCGGCGCGGAAGCCGCCGTCGCCGGTGGGCCCGGGGCGGCCGTCGCGCGTGATCCAGTTGCGAAACTGGGCCTCGGTGCGAACGAACCGGCCCTGCGAGGCCTTCGTGTCGTACCAGACGTCATGCCAGCGGCCTTCGACTAGGAGTCCCATCGCGCGCACCTCGTCCTTGAAATATAGGGACATGTTACTTTTCCGCAGCTCGAAAAAGTAACCTGTCCCTGTTTTCGGTAGGGACTGCATGCCTTCGTCGGATCTCGCGTCAGTGGCGGCGCCGCCGCAGGACGCGACTGCGGGGCTGAGCCGCAGCCTCCGCGCGCGGCACGTCGTCATGATCTCGATGGGCGGCATCGCGTGCGTGGCGGTGGTGCGGCGGCGTGGCTCGTGCGGCGGCGCGCCTCGCGGTCGGGAGCCGCGCCTCTCACCCGAGAGTAGGCCGCCGCTCGCCGATCTTGGTGGCTTGCTCGAACGCGTGCGCGATCTGCAGCACGCCTAAATCGTCGCGCATGCGGCCGACGATCTGGATGCCCACCGGCAGCCCCGCCGCCGTGAAGCCCGCAGGCACCGAGATCGCCGGCCGCGACGTGGCCGTGATCCAGTAGCAGGACTTCTGCCACGCGATGTAGTGCTCCATCTTCACGCCGGCGATCTCCTTCGGCCAATCGAGCTTGGCGTCGAACGGCGGCAGCTGATTCACGGCGCACAGCGTGAACTCGTAGCGCTCCTCGAAGCGGCGCATGCGGTCGAACAGCTCGCTCTGCTTCACCATGGCATCTGCCACCGCCGCGGAGGAGAGTGCGCGGCCTTGCTCGATCTCCTCCACGGCGTCGCGCTTCAGCAGGTCGCGATGCTCGTCCAGGACCTTGCCGTAGTTCGCGGCCGAGCGGAACACGCGCAGCACGAGGAAGATCTGTTCGGCGTCTCGTAGATCGGGCGCGGCGTCCTCGACCACGCAGCCCATGGCCTCGAATTGCTTGCGCTGCGCGTCTAGCACGGCGCGCACGGCGGGGTCGAGCGGCAGACCGCCGAGGTCGGGGCACCACGCCACGCGCACGCCGCGCAGGTCGCGCTCGAGCGGCCGCAGAAAGATGCTCGGGTCGGAGGGATACGCTCCCGGGTCGCGCGGATCGGGCCCGGCAAGCACGCCGAGCTGCAGGCCGATGTCGGAGACGTTGCGTGCGAGCGGGCCCGACACCGAGAAGCCGAGCAGCGGGAACGAGCCCGGCCACTGTGCGACCAGTCCCACGCTCGGCCGAAATCCCACTACGTTGTTGAAGTTGCCGGGATTGCGCAGCGAGCCGGCGTTGTCGCTGCCGTCGGCGATCGGCAGCATGCCGGTGGCGAGCGACACGCCGGCCCCGCCGCTCGAGCCGCCGGCGCTCTTGGTGCGGTCGTACGGGTTCAGCGTGGTGCCGTAGACCTTGTTGAAGGTGTGCGAGCCCATGCCGAACTCGGGCGTGTTGGTCTTGCCGATCGGGATTGCGCCCGCTTTGCGCAAGCGCTCGACGAGCAGCGAGTCCTGCGTGGGCATCGTGTCCTTGAAGGCGAGCGAGCCGCGCGTGTATGGAAAGCCGACGGCCGATTGCAGATCTTTGAATGCCGTCGGCAGGCCGTGCAACGGCGGCAGCTCGCCGCCGCGCGCCGTGCGCCGATCCGCCTCGTCGGCGAGCGCGAGGCACTTCTCGTCGTCGAGCTTGGCGACGATCGCGTTGACCTTCGGGTTCCAGCGGCCGATCTGCTCGAGGTGCGCGGCCATGACCTCGCGCGCCGAAAGCTCGCGCGTGCGGATCAGGCGCACGAGCTGCGTGGCTGGCAGGTAACAGATCTTCTCGGCATCGGTGGCCGCGTCGGCGCGGCGCGCTCGCGTACCAAGTGCGCCGACCAGCGCGGAGGCGGCGGCGCCTTTGACGACTTCACGGCGATCATAGCGCTCGCTCATGCGTGCTCCTCTACTCGTAGCGTAGGACTTTGACGGGTCGCACGCGGGCCGCGCGCAACGCTTGGTATCCCACGGTGCCGACGGCGACCGCCGCGGCGGTGGCGCCCGCGATCACGAATGGACCGACGCCGACGTCGGTGTGATAGGCGAAACGCGCCAACCAGGATTCGGCCGCGAGCCACGCGGCAGGTGCGGCGAGCACGAACGCGATGGCGACTAGCTTCAAGAAGTCGCCGGTGAGCATCGCGACGAGCCTTGCGGTGCGCGCGCCGAGCACCTTGCGCACGCCGATCTCCTTGCGCCGGCGCTCCGCGGCGAAGGCCGCGAGCCCGAGCAGGCCGAGGCACGCGATGCTGATCGCGAGCGCGCCGAAGATGGTCACGACCCTGGCGAGCTGCCGTTCCGCGCCGTACTGGGCGACTAGATCGTCGGCCAGGAACGAGTACTCGAACGGCAGGTCCGACATCCCCTTCCAGATAGCTTCGACGCCGCGAACGGTTTCGGCGAGGTTTTCCGGAGACACGCGCGCGGCAACGTAGCGGGGTGGGCGGTCTGGTCCGAGCAGCACGAGCGGATAGATCCGATCACGCAACGAGCGAAAGTGGAAGTCTCTGAGCACGCCGATCACTGTGAGATCTTGGCCATTTCCCACCGGCTTGATTTTGCGGCCCACCGCGTCTTGCGCCGACCAGCCGAAGTCGAGCGCCGCGGCCTCGTTGAGCATCACCCCGGCTTTGTCGGTTGCGAACGTCGCCGGCGATAATGCGCGGCCCGCGGCGAGCTCCATACCGAGCGTCTCGACGTAGCCGTCTCCTACGAACGAGTAATCGAGATTGTGCGCCGCCGCATTCGGCTCGGCCGGCTGCCACATCGTATTGGTGAAGAACGTGCCGGGCATGGAGAAGCCGGACGCCACGCGCTCCACTCGCGGCAGGCGCGCGACTTCCTGCTCGAACACCCCGACGCGCTCGCCGAGATAGCGCGCCTGCTGGATCAGCAGCACGTTGTCCGGCGCGAATCCGAGCCCCGCGCTCGTCATGTAGCTGAACTGCTTCAGCACGACCGCGGTCCCGGCCACGAGCGCGATGGAAATGACGAACTGGAACACCACGAGCGCGCGCCGCAACCCTTCGGCCCCGCCGATGCGGATCGAGCCCGCCCGGAGCACGCGCTCGGGGCTGAACGCGCTCAGCACGAAGGCGGGATAGCCGCCCGCGCCGGCGCCCACGAGCACGACCAGCGCGCACAGCGCGAGCAGCGTGCGCCCGCCGCCGAACGATGCGAGCGTCAGCGACTTGTCCGTGAGCGAGTTGAACGCCGGCAACACGAGCGCGCAGATGGCCAGCGCGAGCAACGCCGCGATCAGCGTGATCGCAACCGACTCGCCGAGGAATTGCACCACGAGCCGCCGCCGATCCGCCCCGAGCGCCTTGCGTACGCCGACCTCGCGCGCGCGTTCCGCGGACCGCGCCGTGGCGAGATTCACGAAGTTGATGCACGCGAGCAGCGCGATGAACACCGCGAGCGCGCCGAACAGGTACACGTAGGTAACGTTGCCGTCCGACGAGATCTCGACCGGCACGCCGAGCCCGAAGTGGATGCCGTGCAGCGGCTGCAGGTGCGGGATGAAGCTGCGGGGGTCCTCCGCGTTCGCATTGACGATCGCCGCGACGTCGCGCGCGACCGCGTCGAGCGAGGCGTTGCGCGCCAGCAGCAAGTAGGTCTCGTCGTTGTTGCGGCCCCAGTCGAGCTGCTGCGCGGAGGAATACGACGCGACAAAATCGAAGCGCAGGTGCGAGCTCCGCGGCACGTTCGCCAGCACGCCGGTAACCGTGAGGTCGCGGTCGTTGACCCGCAACGATTGCCCGATGGGATTCTCGGCTGCGAAATACTTCGCGGCCGCAGATTCCGAGAGCAGCACGGTGTCGGGGCGATCGAGCGCGGCCTCGCCGCGCATGATCGGAAAGGAGAACACGTCGAAGAAGCCGTCGTCGGCCTGCACGAACGCGGTTTCGACGAACTCGGCGTCGTTTCTCCGAACGACCGGACTCTGGGTGGAGTTGACGCGGACTGCGCGCGCGATTCCGGGAGCCGCTGCGAGCGCGGGTGCGAGCGCGTTCGGCGTCGTTTCGATCGTCGCGTGCAAGTCCGGCAGGTCGAACTGGCGCAGCACGCGGTAGATTCGGTCGGCGTTTGCGTGGAAGGCGTCGTGCGTCCACTCGTCGCGGACGTACAGCGAGATCAGCGCGCAGGAGGCAAGGCCGATCGCGAGGCCGAGCACGTTGATGAGCGCAACACCGAAGTGGCGCTTGGCGTCGCCGAGCGCGGACGTGAGGTAACTCGCAAACACTCCCTGGCCCCCCGACCGCGCGCGCCGTGGCCCGCGGTGGGAAAAGGATACGTGATCGGGCGCCCGGACGCTGCGCTTACAGGAACGGGCCGGGAAGGAATCCCTCGGCCGGGTGTATATACGTTCGGAATCCACACGAGGACCGAACCATGAAGCTCAAGACCCTCGCGCTCTTCGGCATCGCCGTCGCATCGACCGCCGCTGCCGAGCCTGCTGTTTACGACCTCGGCCCGAGCAACGCCCGAGAGACGGCCGAAGCCATCAACAGGGCAGTCCAAGCGCTGTGCAGCCGCCCTGGCGGCGAGACCAACGGCGTCGCGGGCTCCTGCCGTGCGGAACTACTGGCCACCGGGCAACTCCTCGTCGAGGCGCCGGCCCCGGCGCAGGCGAAGATCGCAGAGGTGCTGAAGGCGATCGCCGCGCGCGGCGCCGCGCCCACGCCGCGCATCACGCTCCAGTACTGGGTGATTTCCGGCGCGCCCGGCAAGCCGGACGCGTCCGACCCCGCGCTCAAGCCGCTCAACGCGGTGCTCCAGCAGCTCGAGAAGCTGCACGGCGAGCTCGGGTTCAAGGTCGAGGACAGCCTGACGCTGACCACGCAATCGGGCACCAACGCGAGTAACAACGGCAGGTCGTTCGAGGTGAGCGAGAGCGTTCGCGCAGCCGGTGACACCGTCGATGCCGACATTCGTCTCAAATTCACTCGTATGATGCCCACCGCGCTGCCCCAGGGCGGCCCGACGTCCGTCTTCGTGCCGTCTCAGAGCGAGCTCAGCGTCTCCACCGCCATCCGCCGGGGCGAGTACCTCGTGCTCGGCGAAGGCAAGTTTTTCAACACGCCTGACCAATCCGGCACGCTGTTCTACGTGGTGCACTGGCCCGAGGGGCAATAGGCGGTAAGCCGTTTCTGCGGAACGCCGATGACGGGCGTCGACGAAGCGTCCTGGGTGGGGCTCTATCGAGAGCTCGAGAAGCCGCTCTACAACGTCGTGTATCGCTGGCTCTGGGATCGGATGGAAAGCCAGGACGTCGTGCAGGAGGCGTTTCTTCGCTGCTGGCATGCGCGCGGCGGCATTCGGCCCGAGGGATTCAAGGCGTACGTGTATCGGACTGCGCTCAACCTCGCGTCGAACCGCCGGCGCAGCAAGAAGCTCTGGCGGCTCGTGTCGTTCGACGCGCTGCGCGAGGAGCCGCCGGACGGCAACGACGTTGCGCCGGTGCTCTCGCGTGAGGTGCAAAAGGCCGTCGACGGGCTGCCGGACCCGCTCAAGCGCGTGCTGTTCTTGAGCGAGCTGGCCGGAATGAGCTACGGTGAGATTGCGGCCGTGACCGGGGTGGAGGAAGGCACCGTGGGCTCGCGCCGCAATCGCGCGCTCGCATTGCTGCGCAAGCAGCTCGAGCCGCGGGAAGGAGTGCCCGATGCAAACCGAGCGTGATGCGTTGTTCGAGCTGCTCGAGCCGCCGCCCGGCGGCGTCGAGCGCATGCGCTCGAGACTCGCGGAGCCGCGGCGTGTGACAGTGGGTTTCGGTTTCGCGGCGTTCGGCGTGGCGGCGGTTGCCGTACTGGCCGCGCTGATCGTGCTGTTGCCGCGCGCGCCCGAGCCGGCGGCCATCGTCGACAACACCATTCTGGCCGCGCCGGAGCTCGACCGGCTGCTCGGCAGGCCGAGCGCGCCGGTGCCGCTCTCCGTGGAGCGCGGCGACCAGCGCGTTCAAATAGAGGAGCTGCCGAGCTCCGATCCGCAAGTGCGGATCTATCGCGTGCTCTGAGCCGTCAATCCCCGAGCACTCGACCGGGGTTCAGGATCCCGTGCGGGTCGAGCGCGATCTTCAGCCGCTTCATCAGCGCGAGCTCCGCGGCGTTGCGCGAGTGGTGCAGATACTTGCGCTTCACGATGCCGATGCCGTGCTCGGCGGACACCGATCCGCCGTGCGCGCCCACCGCGTCGTAGACCAAGTCGCAGAGCTCGTCGAGCCCGTCGCGCTCGTGCGTGGTCACCGCGAGATGCAGGTTGCTGTCGCCGATGTGGCCGAACACGAGGTTCGTCACCGGATCGCGGAAGCGCGCGAAGTCGGCATTGACGCGCGCGAGGAAGGCGTTCATCGCGTCGATCGGCAAACTGATGTCGAAGCCGAGCATCGGCTGCAGCGTGGGCGTGACCTCGCCGATCGCGTCGCGGATCGCCCAGAACGCCTGCGTGTCGCGCCGCGATTGCGCGACCGCCGCGTCCACGATCTCGCCCGCCTCGAGCGCCGCCGCGAGCGCGCGCTCGAGCCGCTCGCGGTCGGACGTGTCGTCGGCGCCCTCGACCTCCACGAGCGCGTAGAGCGGATGGCGCACGCCGAACGGCGACGCGAGCGCGGGCATGTGCTCGAGCACGTAGTGGAAGTACGACGCCCACATCGCCTCGAACGCGCTAAGCGAGCCGCCGAGCTGCGCTTGGAGACGATGCAGCAGTGCGACGGCGGCATCGAGATCGCGCACGGCGCAGAGCGCGGTGACCTTGCTCGGCATCTTCGGGAACAGTCGTAGCACCGCCCGCGTGACGACGCCGAGCGTGCCCTCCGATCCCACGAACAACTGCTTCAAGTCGTAGCCCGTGTTGTTCTTGAGCATCTTGTTGAGCGAGCTCACCACGGTGCCGTCGGCGAGCACGGCCTCGATGCCCAGCACGAGGCTCCGCATCATGCCGAAGCGGATCACCTGGTTGCCGCCGGCATTGGTCGCGATGTTGCCGCCGATCGTGCACGAGCCGCGCGCGCCCAAGTCGAGCGGGAACAAGTAGCCGGCCTCGGCCGCGGCCTGCTGCACGATTTGCAGCGGCGTGCCCGCGCGCACGGTCATCGTCTGCGACGCGCGGTCGAGCTCCTCGATGCCCGTGAGCCGCTCGAGCGAGATCGCGATTTCGCCGGGGCGCGGCGTCGCGCCGCCCGCGAGGCCGGTGAGGCCGCCTTGCACGACCACGGGCTGACGCGCGCG
>DASUFK010000182.1:0-7348 GCA_036274615.1 Gammaproteobacteria bacterium
GGTATCCGTTCCGCGCTAGGTTCCCGTGTCGTCGTCTTGCAGCGACTCGACGCGCGAGATGCCGACGAGCCTGTCGCCGTCGTCGAGCCGGATCAGCCGCACGCCCTGCGTGTTGCGGCCCATGACCGACACGTCGGCCACCGGCGTGCGCACGAGCGTGCCCGCCGACGAGATCAACATGAGCTCGTCGCTCGGCGCTACTTGCAGCGCGCCCACCACGCGGCCGTTGCGCTCCGACGTTTGGATGCAGATCACGCCCTGCCCGCCCCGGCCCTGCACCGGGTGCTCCTCGAGCGGCGTGAGCTTGCCGTAGCCGTTCTCGGTGGCCGTCATGATCGGCCCTTCGCCGATGATGCTGAGCGCGATCACCTCGTCGCCGGGGCCGCCGAGCTTCAAGCCGCGCACGCCCGCCGCGTTGCGCCCCATCGGCCGCACGTCCTGCTCCTTGAAGCGAATGGCCTTGCCCGAGCTCGCGAACAGCATGATGTCTTGCTGACCGCTGGTGATGCCGGCGCCGATGAGGCGGTCGTCGTCGCGGAGCTCGAGCGCGATGATGCCGCTGGTGCGCGGCCGCGCGAACGCCGACAGCGGCGTCTTCTTGACGGTGCCTTTGCTCGTGACGAGGAACACATACTTGTCGTCCTCGAACCCGGGCACCGGCAACACGGTGTTGATGCGCTCGCCCTCTTCGAGCGGCAGCAGGTTCACGATCGGCCGGCCGCGCGAGCCCGCGCCCGCTTGCGGCACCTGGTAAACCTTGAGCCAGTAGACCTTGCCGCGGCTCGAGAAGCACAGCACGGTGGCATGCGAGTTCGCGACGAACAGCTGGTCGATGAAGTCCTCGTCCTTGACGCGCGCCGCCGCGCGGCCCCGGCCGCCGCGGCGCTGTGCCTGATAGACCTCGGCCGGCTGCGACTTCGCATAGCCCGCGTGCGACAGCGTGACGACCACGGTCTCCTCGGGAATCAGGTCCTCGACCGTGAGGTCGTCGTAGTTTTCGACGATCTGGGTGCGGCGCGGGTCGGCGTAGAGCGTGCGAACCTCGACGAGCTCGCCGCGGATGACCTCTTGGAGCTTGTCGGGGTTGGAGAGGATCTCGAGGAACGACTTGATGTTCTCGATGAGCTCGCCGTACTCGCCCGCGATCTTGTCCTGCTCGAGGCCCGTGAGCCGGTGCAGCCGCAGATCGAGGATGGCCTGCGCCTGGATCGTCGACAGCCGATAGCCGCTGCCGTCGAGCCCGGACTCCTCGAGGAGATCCTCGGGCCGAGTGGCGCTCGCGCCGGCCCGGGCCAGCATCTCGGTGACCGCGCCGGGCTTCCACGCCTTCGCGCACAGTGCCGCGCGCGCCTCGGCCGGCGACGGCGACGCCTTGATGAGGTCGATCACGTCGTCGATGTTGGCGAGCGCGACCATGAGTCCTTCCAATACGTGCGCTCGCTCGCGCGCCTTGCGGAGCTCGAACAGCGTGCGCCGCGTGACGACCTCGCGGCGATGGCGCAAGAACGCCTCGAGCAGCTCCTTGAGCGACAGCAGCCGCGGTTGGCCGTCCACGAGGCCGACCATGTTGATGCCGAACACGCTCTGCAGCGGCGTCTGCTTGTATAGATTGTTGAGCACGACGTCCGGGAGCTCGCCGCGCTTGAGCTCGATGACGACGCGCATGCCGTCCTTGTCGGACTCGTCGCGGAGCTCGCTGATGCCCTCGAGGTTCTTCTCGCGCACGAGCTCCGCGATACGCTCGATGAGCCGCGCCTTGTTGACCTGGTACGGCAGCTCGGTGATGACGATCGCCTCGCGGCCGTGCTCACCGAGCGGCTCGACGTGCGTGCGGCCGCGGACATAGATGCGCCCGCGTCCGGTGGTGTACGCGCTGACCACCCCCTGAATGCCGTGGATCTGGCCCGCGGTCGGGAAGTCGGGGCCCGGCACGAGCTTGATGAGATCCGCGATGCCGAGCCCCGGATCGGCCAATAGCGCGAGGCAGGCGTCGACGATCTCGCCGAGGTTGTGCGGCGGAATATTGGTCGCCATGCCGACGGCGATGCCGCTCGAGCCGTTGACCAGCAGATTCGGGATCCGAGTGGGCAGTACCGACGGCTCGCGCTCGCTCTCGTCGTAGTTCGGGACGAAGTCGACGGTTTCCTTGTCGATGTCGGCGAGCAGCTCCGCCGTGAGCCGCGTCATCCGCACTTCGGTGTAGCGCATGGCCGCGGGCGCGTCGCCGTCGACCGAGCCGAAGTTGCCCTGCCCGTCCACGAGCAGATAGCGCAGCGAGAACGGCTGCGCCATGCGCACGATCGTGTCGTAGACCGCCACCTCGCCGTGCGGGTGGTATTTGCCGATCACGTCGCCGACGACGCGCGCCGACTTCTTGTACGGCCGGTTGTAGTCGTTGCCGAGCTCGCGCATCGCGTGCAGCACGCGGCGATGGACCGGCTTCAGGCCGTCGCGAACGTCCGGCAGCGCGCGGCCCACGATCACGCTCATCGCGTAATCGAGGTACGACTGCCGCATCTCGTCTTCGAGGTTGACGGGGAAGACTTCTTTACCGACGGCCATTGCTCGTGCTCAAACGACTACCTGCGGTGCTCGAGAGAAACACCGGAATTCGCTCGAAAAAACCGGCCCTCTCGGCCTCTTGCGCGATTCACGCGAGGGACCGAGAAGCGACCCGGGTGAAAGATTGTTCGGGCAATGCAGCGACCGTTTTCAGAGGGGCTTGCACGACCCGGTTGACTTGTCCAAGTGCCCAAAAAACAAGGCCAAAGTCTAGCACAAGGGCGCGCCTGCCCGTAGCATCTCCCCGCTGCGCGCTTGCCGATGCTCGCGCGCTTCGGCAGGTCGAAAAAACTTTCGGGAAAAGCTCCTTGGCGATGCAACGAATCGACGCTTTGATCCGGGCGCGCTGGACGATCCGCGTCGAGCCGCGCGTCGCCGCGGAGGAAGGGCTCGCCGTCGCGGTCGACGCCGGCCGGATCGTGGCGGTGCTGCCCGAGGCCGAAGCGGACGCGCGATTCACGCCGGCCGCTCGCCACGAGCGGCCCGATCACGTGCTCTTGCCGGGACTCGTCAACGCGCACACGCATGCGGCGATGGCGCTGCTCAGAGGCTACGCCGACGACTTGCCGTTCGACCGCTGGCTGCACGAACGAGTTTGGCCCGCCGAGCAAGCGTGGGTCGGCCCCGAGTTCGTCGCGGATGGCGCACGGCTCGCAATCGCCGAGATGCTGCGGAGCGGTGTCACTTGCTTCTCCGACATGTATTACTTCCCGGACGTGGTCGGAGCGGTTGCGGCCGAAGCCGGCATCCGCGCGGTGCTCGGCATGATCGTGCTCGACGCGCCCACGATTTGGGCTCGCGACGCCGACGAGTACATAAGCAAAGGGCTCGCGGTGCACGATCGCTACAAGGCCGAGCCGCTGCTCACTACGGCGTTCGCGCCGCACGCGCCCTATACCGTGGGCGACGGCTCGTTCGAGCGGATAAGGCGGCTCGCGGACGAGCTCGACGTGCCGATCCACATGCACGTGCACGAGACCGCCGCGGAGGTCGACCGCGCCGTCGCGAGCACCGGCCGCCGGCCGCTCGCACGGCTCGACGCGCTCGGGCTCGTCACGCCGGCCCTCATCGGCGTGCACGCGACCCAGCTCGAGCCGCAGGAGATCGCGCTGCTCGCGAGCGCCGGCGCGAGCGTCGTGCACTGCCCGCGCTCGAACGCGAAGCTCGCGAGCGGCGCGTGTCCGGTGGCGGCGCTGCTCGCCGCGGGCGTGAACGTGGCGCTCGGCACCGACGGCGCGGCGAGCAACAATCGGCTGGACCTTTTCGCGGAGATGCAGGCGGCCGCGCTACTCGGCAAGCACGTGGCGCGGGACGCCGCGGCGGTGCCCGCCGCGGCGGCACTCGCGATGGCAACGATCAACGGCGCGCGCGCGCTGAATCTCGCGGAAGAAATCGGCTCGCTGGTGCCGGGCAAGGCCGCCGACATGATCTGCGTCGACCTCGCGGACCTCGCGCTGCAGCCGGTTCTCGATCCGCTGTCGCAGTTGGTTTACGCTGCCTCGAGAAACGACGTGACCGACGTCTGGGTCGCGGGCGAGCACCTCGTATCCGACCGCGCGTTGGTGCGGCTCGACGTGCCCGCAATCAAAGCCGGCGCGCAACGCTGGGGGCGCCTGCTCCGCGGCACCCGAGGTGCACGATGAACAACGTGGATTCGATGGAGCTCGCCAAGTTCGCCGGCCGCGCCGGCGAATGGTGGGATCCGCGCGGCGCGTTCCGCACGCTTCACGAGATCAACGGCCTGCGGCTCGACTACATCGACGGCCGCGCGCCGCTCGCGGGCGCACGCGTGCTCGACGTCGGCTGCGGAGGCGGCATCCTGAGCGAAGGGCTGGCGCGCCGCGGCGCAATCGTCGTCGGCGTGGATCGCGGCGACGCGAACGTCGCGGCCGCGCGGGCGCACGCGAGCGCGGCGGGGCTCGCAATCGACTATCGGTGCGCCGGCGTCGAGGACGTCGCGAAGGAGCGCGCCGGCGCCTTCGACGTGGTGACTTGTCTCGAGGTGCTCGAGCACGTTCCTTCGCCGGCGAGCCTCGTGGCCGCGTGCGCGGCCGCGCTCCGGCCCGGCGGCGCAGCCTTCTTCTCGACGTTGAACCGCAACCCGAAGAGCTTCGGTCTCGCGGTCGTCGGCGCCGAGTACCTGCTCGGCCTTCTGCCTCGCGGCACGCACGAGTATTTGAAGATGATCCGGCCCGCCGAGCTCGCGGCGTGGTGCCGGCGCGCGCGGCTCGAGGTCGCCGAGGTCACCGGACTGCACTTCAATCCACTGTTGAACAGCTATTCGCTCGGCGGCAACGTCGACGTCAATTACTTCGTCTACTGCCGCAAAGCGGACGCTGCGATGCCGAGGTGAGCATGGACGCGTGGCCATTCGTGCGCGCGGGACGCGCGTGAGCTCGCTCGCTCTGTACTGCCTCGCTGGGGCAGCGCTCGGCCTCGGCATCGGCTGGCTGCTCGGCGCGCGACGTGCGGCGGCGCTGCGGCACGAGCTCGCAGTCAAGGAAGCGGAGCTTCGCCATCGCGCGAGCGTCGACGTCGAGCGCGACCGCGCGCTCGAGCTCGCGAGCGAGCGGCTCGGGACCACGTTCGGCGAGCTCGCTGACAAGCAATTCCGCAGCCACACGGAGACTTTTCTCAAGCTCGCGCGCGAAAGCCTGAGCGTGCAGCAGGAGCGCGCGAAGGGCGACCTCGCGGCCCGCGAGCAAGCCATCGAGGGTCTCGTTCGGCCGATTCGCGACGCGCTCGCACGAGCGGAGACCCAGCTCCAAGAGCTCGACAAGACGAGCCGCTCGACGCACGGCAGCATCCGCACGCAGCTCGAGCTGCTCGCCGCGAGCCAACAGACGCTGAGCGTCGAGACGCGCAACCTCGTGAACGCGCTGCGCCGTCCGGAGGTCCGCGGCCAGTGGGGCGAGATCACGCTGCGCCGCCTCGTCGAGCTCGCCGGCATGGTCGAGCACTGCGACTTCGTGACCCAGAGTCACCAGGCAACGGACAGCGGCGCGATTCGCCCCGACATGGTGGTTCACCTGCCGGAGGGCCGCGTGCTCGTCGTCGACGTGAAGACGCCGCTCGATGCGTATCTGGAGGCCACCGAAGCACAAGGCGACGCCGAGCGGCGCGCCGCGCTGGAGCGGCACGCCGCGATCGTGGGCGGACGCGTGCGGGAGCTCGCGGGCAAGGCGTACTGGAGTCAGTTCGACAAGAGCCCCGAGTACGCCATCCTGTTCATTCCGGGCGACCAGTTCCTGAGCGCTGCGCTCGCCGAGCGTCCGGAGCTGCTCGACGAGGCGCTGCGGCAGAACATCATCCTCGCGACGCCGACGAGCTTCGTGGCGCTGCTGAAGGCCGTGGCCTACGGTTGGCAGCAAGTCTCCCTCGCGGCGAACGCGGCGGAGATCCGCGGTCTCGCCGTGCAGCTCTACGAGCGTCTTGCGACGTTCGCCGCGCATCTCGGCGACCTCGGCAAGTCGCTCGGCGACGGCGTCAAGGCGTTCAACCGCAGCGTCGGCTCGCTCGAGCGCATGGTGTTGCCGAGCGCGCGGCGCTTCACCGATCTCGGAGTGAAGCCTCGCCAACCCCTCGGCGCGTTGAAGGAGGTCGAGGAGCTGCCGCGCGACCTGGCGGCGGATCCCGCGGCGGCAGAGACGTCGCAGCCGCGTCCGATCGAAGAGCTGAGGGGACTGGACTGATGACGACGGGATCGCAACCCTGGCAAGGCTACGCGCCGTCGCCCAACGAGCTCGACGGCCGCGTGATTCTGGTCACGGGTGCCACGGCGGGCATCGGCCGCGCCGTTGCGCGCGCGCTCGCGGCACACGGCGCCACGGTGCTGCTGCACGGCCGTAACGCGGCCTTGCTCGAAGCGCTCTATCAGGAGCTGAAGACGCTCGGACCGGAGCCCGCGGTGGCACAGCTCGACCTCGAGCGCGCGCAGGGACCCGAATACCAGGCGCTGACCTCGGAGATCGAGGCGCGGTACGGCCGGCTCGACGGGTTGCTGCACAACGCGGCGATCCTGGGCGACCGTACCCCCATCGACAACTACGACATCGCGCTCTGGCAGCGAGTGCTGCACGTGAATCTCTCGGCGCCGTTCGTTCTCACCCGCTGCCTGCTGCCGCTGCTGCGCGCGTCCGCGGACGCGTCGGTGCTGTTCACGTCGAGCGGCGTCGGCAACGTGGGCCGCGCCTATTGGGGCGCCTACAGCGTCTCGAAATTCGGCGTCGAGGGATTCGCGCAGGTGCTTGGCGACGAGCTCGAGAAGACCCGGGTCCGCGTCAACTGCATCAATCCCGGCTCCACCCGCACGCGGTTGCGCGCCCGCGCCTACCCCGCGGAGAACCCTGCGACGCTGCCGCCGCCGGAGTCGCTGGTCGTGCCCTACCTGTTCTTGCTGGGGCCGGCGGGCCGCGGCATCACTCGTGGGCGCTTCGACGGGCAGGCCGGAGGCTCGCGCGTGCTCTAAGCCGGCCTAGGAGTCTGGGCGGCAGAAGCCGCACGGCCTGCGGCGACGCCACTTCGGCCCAATTTGCCGATCGTCCTCCCTACATAGTCACCACTATGCTCGTCGGACGATCGGCAAATTGTGCGCGAATTGGGATCGCCTCGGCTCGCGCGTTTCTGCCGCCCAGACTCCTAGCGCCGCCAGAGCACTTCTCGACTGCCGCCGCGTCGAGCGAGCGTACGTGCCGCGACGAACAAATAGTCGGACAAACGGTTCAAGTAGCTCAGCAGGTCGCGATTCAAGTTGTGCCGTTTCGCAGCGGTCCATGCGCGCCGCTCG
>DASUFK010000183.1:0-2943 GCA_036274615.1 Gammaproteobacteria bacterium
CGAAGATCACGACGCACGTGAGCACGAACAACAGGAAGCAGAAGTAGAGCCAGTTGATGTCGACGAACCACTGCAGGGCGCCGAGCTCGAACCCGCTCGTTTGGTGGGCCACTTCCAGCAAGAGACGCAGCATGCCGATCACGAACCCGGACACGATGCCCACGAAGCCCGAGATGGGCGACACGCGCTTGGAGAAAATTCCGAGCATGAACACCGCCGCGATCGCGGGTGCGAGCAGCGACTGCACGTTTTGCAGGTAGCCGTACAGCTGGCCGCCGCCGATCTTCTGCATGATCGGAATCCACGCGATGCCGGCCGCCACCACCACCACCGTCGCAACGCGGCCCACGTTCACGAGGTGCGCCTCGCTCGCTTGGGGCCGCAGACGCTCGTAGAAGTCCACCGTGAACAGCGTGGCCGTCGAGTTGAACAGCGAAGCGAGCGAGCTCATCAGCGCCGCGAGCATGCCGGCCAGCACGAGCCCGCGCAGTCCGTTGGGCAGCAAGTAGGCGGCCAGCCGCGGAAACGCCTCGTCGGGGCGCTCCATGTCGGCGAAGCCTTCGGCGCCCAGGTTCTTCAGGGCGATCGCGATCATGCCGGGGATCAGGAACACGAACACCGGGAACAGCTTGAGGTAGCCGGCCCAGATCGCGCCGCGGCGCGCCTGCGGCAGGTCGCGCGCGGTCAACACGCGTTGCACGATGTATTGGTCCGTGCACCAGTACCAGAGCCCGATGATCGGCGAGCCGAGCACGACGCCGAGCCACGGAGTTTGGGACGAGTCGAAGAGGAAGCTCGAATCGGTGGGCAGCCAGCTCGGCCCGCTTGCCTGCTGCAGCGGGCGCCACAACGAGATCGTGTCCACGTTGGCTGCTCGCAGCGCGTCGAGACCGCCGATGCGGTGTAGGCCCACGAGCAGGATGACCACCGACCCGATCAGCAGCAGCGGCGCCTGCAAACCTTCCGTCCACAACACGGCCTTCATGCCGCCCACCACCGTGTAGATGCCGGTGACGATGACGAGCGCAAAGGCCGAGAACCAGAAGAAGTCGACCTCTCCGAGCCCCGGCAGATGAATCGACTTGAAGCCGAGGATGGTGGTGATCGCGATGGCGCCGGCGTAGATCGTGACCGAGGCCTTGGTGAGGATGTACGCCGCGAGAAAGATCAGCGACAACGCGGTGCGCGTGCCCGGCGTGTAGCGCTTCTCGAGGAACTCCGGCGTCGTGAAGATCTTGGCGCGCAGATAGAAGGGGGCGAACACCCACCCGAGCACGATCAGAAAGTACGACTGGAGCTCCCAGTGCGCGAACGCCATGCCGGAGCCGGCGCCGGAGCCGGCGAGCCCTACCAGATGCTCGGCGCCGATGTTGGACGCGAGAATCGAGGCGCCGATCAAGAACCAAGTGGCGTTGCGCGAAGCAAGGAAATAGTCGGAGGTGTCCCTTTCCTTCTCGAGGGCAACCCACGCGGCGATGCCTGCAAGCACCAAGAAATAGAGCCCGACCACGACCCAGTCGAGTGTGGAAAAAACGACCGACATTGATGTCCCCCGGGTAACCCCTACTGCGCCGGCTCGATGCGGTAAACGACTCCGCTGGTCGCGTCGTTCGGATCAGCGGGGACGCCCAGCGTGCGCTTCTCGGTGAGCGCGTACACGTAGCCGTCCGGGCTTTGCACCACGTGGCGCCAGCGGCGCCCGAGCGACATGAACAGCATGTCGCGCCGCTCCATCTGCGGCATCGGCTGATCGAACGCCACGCGCACGAGCGCCTGGCCGTTCAGCGCACCGACGAGCAGATGGCCCTTCCAAGGCGCGAGCTTGTCGCCGGTGTACCAGAGCAGCGTCGACGGGCTGATTGAAGGCGTCCAGTACATCGCCGGCATGTCCATGCCCGGACGGTACCAGTGGTTGTCGTTCATCTCTTTCTGGTTGTAGTTCTTGCCGAGCGACACGAGCGGCCAGCCGTAGTTGTGGCCCGCGTGCAGCACGTTGATCTCGTCGCCGCCCATGGGCGCGATCTCGGTGGTCCAGAGCTCGCCCGTGGCGGGATGCCACGAAAAGTCCGTCACGTTGCGCTGGCCGAACGTGAAGATCTCGGGTTTCGCGTCCTTGCGGCCGACGAACGGATTGTCGGGCGGGATGCTGCCGTCGTCGCGCACCCGCAGCACCTTGCCGACGTCGTTGTCGAGCTGCTGGGCGAGCAGCGGCTCGCCGCCGCCGTTCTTGAAGTCGTGCTCCACGTGATCGTTGATCGTGAGATAGAGCAAGCCGTCGGGACCGAACACGGCGCGGCCGGCCATCGGGCCGCCGGGGATCGCGGCGTCGGCCTCGAAGATCTCTTCGACGTCCTGCAACGACGCGCCTTCGAGCCGGGCGCGCGCGACGGCGCGTGTGAGCATGCCGTCGGCGCGCTTCTTCACGTAGTAGAGATACACGAGGCGATTTGCGGCGAATTGCGGATGCGGGACGGCGGACCAGAGCGCGCCCGAGTCGATGCCCGGCGCCGGCCAGCCCGCGAGCGGCTCGGGCACGAGCCTGCCGTCGTGCACCACCCGCACGTGGCCCGTGCGGGTCTGCACCGCCTGATTGCCGCCGCCGGGCTCGCCCGCCGGCATCGCGAGCTCCGTGATCAGGAGGTCGCCGTCCGGCGTGAACGCGAGGTGACGCGGGCTGCGCAGCCCCTCCGCAACGGGCACGAGCCGCACGCGGAACAGGTCGCCGGGCGGGCACTGCCCCTGCGGTTGGCCGTTCGGCGAGCAGGGGCCGGGCACCCAGGTATCGAACACGAGCGGATCGGGGGCGGGCGCGGGCATCGCCGCGGCCGCCGGCGCCGCCGCGGCCGTCGCGACGGGCTCGCGCTGCGTGCAACCCTGGACGAGGACGAGCGCGAGACCCAAGCACCCGAGGCCGAGCTGGCGGTCTTTCATGAAGTCTTCCCC
>DASUFK010000184.1:0-4045 GCA_036274615.1 Gammaproteobacteria bacterium
CGAGGAGCCCCAGGGACGGTCTTCCGGCGTGTCTCGGGAGCGCCCTTCGAGGTGCGGCCGCAGCTACCGCGAGGCCCGGGGCCAAAGTGAGAAGCGACCGCTCCGAACCAACGCTCGCGCCGAAAAAGTAGCCTGTCCCTACCCGCGGACGGAGATTTCCATCGCGTCCCCGAGCGGGACGGCGACGGATACGTAGCCGTTGGCGGGGTCGCGGACGTAGTCGAGGTAGGGCTTGAGCGCGTCGGGGAAGAGGTCGAGGTCGTCGCCGATCGCGAGGGCGCCCGGTACGAGCGCCGGCTCGATCACGCGGAGTAGCGGCAGGTAGAGCTCTTTCCAGCCGTCGAGAAAGGCGAGCGACACGTCGCGCTTTAGTCCCTTCAATGTCTCGAGTGCGTCGCCGACGCGCAGGTCGACGAGATCGAGCAGGCCCGCTTCTTCGATGTAGCCGCGGGCGCGGTCGGCCTTGCCGGCGTGCAGCTCGGTGGTGATCACGCGGCCGGCGCCGCGGTCGCGCACCGCGGCCGCGAGATAGATCGTGGAGATGCCGAACGACGTGCCGAACTCGACGAACGTGCCGGGCGCCGCGCTGCGCGCGAGCACGTAGAGCAGGCGGCCGGCCTCGGCGGACACGGGGATGAACGCGTCGTCGAGCAGCACCGTGCGGGCGGAGCCCGTCTTGCCGCGCGCTTTCGCGAGAATCGGCGGATCGTTGCTGTCGGCGTCCGCGTGCATGCGCTCGAGCACGCGTCGTACGCGCGGCTCGTGAAGGGCTGAACGGTTCATGCGCGGATACTACTACGCGAGCGCGATCGCGCGCTGCTTGTAGCCGGCGAGACCATCGTCTGCCGCCCACAACGCAGCAATTTCCAAAATATTGAAGAGCGCACGTACTGCGCGCGCCCCGAGATTTCTCGCATTCGGCCGTGGCACGGAAGTTGCTCGTGTGCTCTCGGAATAGATGTGGTCGAAGTGTCCGACCGCCGATGCGGGGACTGGGAGGTTCTCTTATGAGTAGCTTTGCGCGTGCAACTGTCAAATGGTTTTCGCTCTCGTTCATCCTGATCGTTTTGCAAGCGTGCGGAGGTGGAGGAGGAGACGACCCGCCCGCACAGCCCCCCGCTCAACCCGCCCCGCCGCCCACCGTCACCGCGCCCAGCGCGCTGAGCTACACGAGCCCGCAGACCTACACCACCGGCACCGCCATCACCGCGATCATGCCCACCGTCACCGGCACGGTGACGAGCTATACGGTGGCCCCGGCGCTCCCCGCCGGATTGAGCATCGACGCGAGCACCGGCGCGATCAGCGGCACGCCGACGCAGGCCGCCGCCGCCGCCGACTACACGGTCACGGCAACCAACGCGGGCGGCAGCACCACGTTCCCGCTCAACATCACGGTCAGCGATCCCGCCGCGGCACCGCCGAGCGCCTTGTCGTACGCGAGCCCGCAGAGCTACCCCGTGGGCACCGCGATCACGGCGCTGACGCCCACCGTGACCGGCACCGTCACCTCGTACTCCGTCTCGCCGGCGCTGCCGGCGGGTCTCGCGATAGACGCGACCACGGGTGCGATCAGCGGCACGCCGACGACCGCCGCCGCGGAAGCCCCCTACACGATCACCGCAACCAACGCGGCCGGCTCCACGACGTTCGACCTCACGCTGACGGTAACCGCCGCGGCGCCCGAGCGCGCGACGACCGATCGCACGCCGGACGAGGCGAGCGGCAATCAGATCCACGTGTTGTACGTCGTGCCCGACCAAGGCACGGATCGGCAGTTCGACATGAACGGCGCGATCGAGGGCTCCGTGGCCTCCTGGAACAAGTGGTTCAACACCCAGGTGGGCAAGAACCTGAGGCTCGACACCTACGGCGGCGGCAAGCTCGACGTGACGTTCGTCCAGCTTCAGCCCACGAAGGACGACGCTACGATCAATGCGCCCGGCAACGCGCGGCAACGCCTCGAGGCGCTGCTGCTCGCGCAAGGGTTCGACGCGGTCAACAAGGTCTATCTCGCGTACTACGAGGGCGACGGCGACGGTTGCGGCGGCGCCGACTGGCCCCCGAACAGCCCCGGCACGCTCGCGGTCGTCTATCTGCAGGGCAAGGCGAATCCCGCCGACCCGACCAGCGCCGACTGCCCGGCCGCTGCGTTCGTCGCCGCCGACGCCGACCCCGGCTATTGGGAATACCGCGCGCTGCACGAGACGTTGCACCCGCTCGGGTTCGCGCCGTACTGCGCTCCGCCGGCGCATCTCGCGAGCGGCGGTCCGCACGTCGCGGACGACGCGCGCGACCTTCTGTACAGCTGGACCAGCATCGCGCAAGCGCCGTTCTATCTGGATCGTCTGCATGACACGTATTTGAACGCCCAGGCCGCCGTGCCGAGCTGCTTCGACTTGTCGAACAGCTCGTTCGTCGATCTGGGGGCGCCGAGCGGCGACGAGCCGCCCGGACATCCGTACGTCAACCTCACGTCGTCGGACGCGGACTGTGCCGCCGAGTCGCAGGTCGTGATTCAGCCGACCACCGACCCGGCCAGCATCACCTTCGTCAACGACTACGCGCCCGGCGGTGTCGGCACGCCGCTCATCGTGTCGCAGCTCGTGATGGGTGCGAGCGGCCGCGCGCGCACGAACGTCAACTCGCTCCCGTATCTCAGCGGCTTGACGCTGAATACCACGACGCAGGCAGTAGCAACCGTCGGAACGGTGTGGGTGGTGAGCACCAATGCCACCGATTGCAAAGGCATCGTCACGGCGACCGCCAATCCGAGCCGCTTCGTGATTCACGGCCAATAACGTAGGACCCTAGCAAGTCCTTTCGGCCGCGGCCGCGCTCACCCGGGCGCACCGCGGCCGCTTTCTGTTCGCGCCGGGTGCCCGGTACCCCGGTCCCCCTACTCGCCTGTCGATCGGTTTCAAATTAGTATCGCGTTCTGCCGCGCCGTAAGTAACCCGCGGCTCAGGAAAAGACGGGTGGGGGAACGATGAGCTACGGTGTGTCGAGGAGCGCCGTTGCGGGGTTGGTCGCGGTTGCGGCACTCGCGGCCTCTGGCCAGGCCGCGGCCCAGCAAGTCGCGAAGATCGACTTCAAGAGCGTGGGGCGGGCGGCGCCGCTCAAGGCGGACCTCCGCGAGTACGAGATCGTGGGCGCGAGCATCCCCACCACGTTCGTCGACAATAGGCCGGTATTCGACGACAAGGACTTCGTGGGCTCGGCCCGCAACGGCGAGGCGCCGAAGGGCGTGAAGCCGCTGCCGGTCGATCTCTTCACCACCAAGGATTTCTACAAGGACAAGGCGCTCTGGAGCGACCCGCGCTATTTCCGCTGCAACAGCTCGATTGCGATCGAGGAGCAGTGGGGGGCGAACGGCCCCCGGCTGATCGGCGCGAAGGGCGCGTCGACCGCGGCCTGGGGCCGGTGCGACCGCGACTACCCGCGCGAGGCGATCGTGAGCCCGTATCCGTTCAAGACGGCGCAGGCGCACTACGAAGCATTGCTGGCGGAGACCAAGAAGCGCGGCGGTCCCACGCAGCAGACCTATCAGACGCTGCCGAACGAATGGAATGGCCGCTACCTGCACCCCGGCAACACGCCGGGGCAGGCCTACTGGTACCGCATGCGGCACAACCAGCTGTCCACGATCCTGTCGCTGCTCACGCCCACCTACCAGCAGCGCATGGTGCAGCAGGCCTATCACGAGGGTGTCACCGACCGCGCGCAGTGGCCGTCCCAGTACTGCTGGCCGGAAGGCTTCATGCGCCGCTGGCACGAGTTCGCCACTTGGGACTGGGAGTTCATGGTGACCCCGCAGCGCGTGCAGATCCTCACGGGTGTAGCGCGCAACTTCATCACCAACATCTACGTCGGCCGCGAGTTCAACATGACGGGCGGCGTGCCGCGGTTGGGCCAGGACGTGCCGCGCTGGTACGGCGAGACGATCGGCTTCTGGGACAAAGACACGCTGATCACCTGGACGTCGAACATCCAGGGCTGGATGGTGCACGGCGCGTTCGAGTACTCGAACAAGATGCAGACGATC
>DASUFK010000185.1:0-20502 GCA_036274615.1 Gammaproteobacteria bacterium
GGCCCGGCCTTTCGCCAGCCGCTCGGGGAGCTCGGCGACGCGCGGATGCGCGGCATCCAAGTGCTTCACGATGAAGCGCGGCGTGGCGACGTAGGGCTCGTGGCTGTACTGCTCGAAGAACATCCACTGCAGAACCTGGGCACGGCCGAGACGATCGTTCGGCACTAACGGGGTGCCCTCGGCGAGGTACCAGAGAATCGCATTCGACTCGGCGAGATGGGTGCCGTCGTCGAGCTCGAGCGTGGGAATCCTGCCGTTCGGGTTGCGCTTCAAGAACTCCGGCTTGCGGGTCTCGCCCTTGTCGAGGTCGAGGTTCGTCCAGCGGTACGACAGGCCGAGCTGGGCGAGCAGCAGCCGGACCTTGTAGCCGTTGCCGGAATCCAGGTTGTCGAACAGGTGCATCGGAGTGCTCCGTGGGGGCGAGCCGATAGTATCCAACCGCTCCGGCCCGTTCGCCATACGACCTCGGGCACGGCCGCGGTGGGCAGGACGGTGCTCCGTCGAGCCGGACAAATCACGGCTTGCGAGGTTATCCGCGCTATCCGCCGAACGCCGCGCCCACCTCGAACAACCGCTCCACCTCGTCGATCTGGCGCCGGTCGGCGATGAACAGGATCACGTGGTCGTCGGCCACGATCTGCGTATCGTGATGCGCCATCAACACCTCGTCGCCGCGCACGATCGCGCTGATCGTGGCGCCGCGCGGCAGCCGGATCTCGTCGATGAGCCGGCCCACCACGCGCGATTCGCGCGAGCTGCCGTGAGCCACGGCCTCGATCGCCTCCGCGGCGCCGCGGCGCAGCGAATGCACCTTCACGATGTCCCCGCGGCGCACGTGCGCGAGCAGCGTGCCGAGCGTGATCTGTTGCGGCGAGATCGCCACGTCGATCGTGCCGGCCTCGACGAGCTCGGCGTACGCGATCTTGTTGATCAGCGCCATCACCTTGCGTGCGCCGAGACGCTTCGCGAGCATCGCCGACAGAATGTTCGCCTCCTCGGCGTTCGTGACCGCCACGAACACGTCGGCGCTGTCGATGTTCTCCTCGAGCAGGAGCTCCTCGTCGGCGGAGTCACCGTGCAGCACCACGGCGCGCCCGAGCTGCTCGGAGATCTCGCGCGCGCGCTTCCAGTCGCGCTCGATGACCTTCACCTGGTGCGACATCTCGAGCTTGCGCGCGAGATCCAAGCCGATGTTGCCGCCGCCGGCGATCACCACTTTGCGGACCGGATCGTCGAGCTTGCGCATCTCGCGAAGCACCGTGCGGATGTCCTTGCGCGCCGCGATGAAGAACACCTCGTCGCCTTCCTCGACCACGGTGTCGCCGTCGGGGATGATGCCGCGGCCGCCGCGGTAGATCGCCACGACGCGGCTCTCTACGTTCGGGATGTGCTTCGACAGCTCGCGCAGCGGATGGCCCACGAGCGCGCCCTCGCGGCGCGCGCGCGTGGCCACGAGCCGCACCCGACCGTCGGCGAAGTCGAGTACCTGGAGCGCGCCCGGGAAGCGGATCAGCTGCTCGATGTAGTCGGTAACGAGCGACGACGGGCTGATCGCGACGTCCACCGGGATGCCGTCGGGACCGAACAGCGCCTCGCGGTTCATGAGCGCCCGAGCCCTTATTCGCGCGATCCGCGTCGGCGTGCGGAACAGCGTGAACGCGATCTGGCAGGCGATCATGTTGATCTCGTCGCTGCTCGTGAGGGCAATGATCATGTCCGCCGTCTTGCCGCCGGCGCGCTCGATCACGTCGGGGTGGGCGGCGTGGCCGACCACGGTGCGCACATCGAGCCGGTCCTGGAGCTCGCGCAGCACCTCGGGGTTCTTGTCCACGATCGTGACGTCGTTGGCTTCTTCGCGCGCGAGGCTGAACGCCGCCGTGCTGCCGACCTGGCCTGCGCCCAGAATCAGTATCTTCATGGGTGGCAATGTTACGACGTCCGCTCGGTCGGCGACCAACGTCGTCCCGTGAGCGCCGCGTTTCGGCTGCTTCGATCGGCGGCCCCTGGTTGGCGGCAGCGCGGGAGTCGCGCCGTAGTAGCGCCGAAGATCGGCTCGCGCAGCTCAGCGAGAAGCCGCCCGCGGTGGACCGGCAGCGCGCCGCTACATCACCTCGAGATTCGCGTAAGCGACCACGAGCCATTTCGTGCCGGTGCCCTCGAAGTTCACCTCGACCTGGGTGTGCGCGCCGCTGCCCGAGCTCCTGAGCACCACGCCCTCGCCGAACTTGCCGTGCCGCACGCGTTGGCCGAGCCTGAGTCCGCCCGCGAGCGCTGTCGACAGCGTCTCGGTGCGCCGGTAGATCGGCCGCGACACGACCATCGCCGGCCGCACCTCCTCGAGCAGCTCGGCCGGTATCTCGCGGAGAAACCGCGACGGGATCGAGTACTTCTGCTCGCCGTGCAGCCGGCGCTGCTCCGCGTGGGTCAGATACAGCTCCTTGCGCGCGCGCGTGATGCCAACGTAGCAGAGCCGCCGCTCCTCCTCGAGCCCGGCCGCGTCGTTGAGCGAGCGCTGATGGGGGAAGAGCCCATCCTCCATGCCGCAGAGGAACAGCAGGGAGAACTCGAGGCCCTTGGCCGAGTGCAGCGTCATGAGCTGCACGGAATCCTGATACGCCTCGGCCTGGCCGTCGCCGGACTCGAGCACCGCGAACGCCAGAAACTCCGCGAGCGGCGGCAGCTCCGACGATTCGTCGGTGAGCACCTCGCGCGCGGCGGTCACGAGCTCCTCCAAGTTCTCGACCCGCGCATCGCCGCCGGCATCCGCGTTCTTGCCGTGGTGCGCCACCAGGCCGCTCTTCTCGACGACGCGCTGCACCTGCTCGTGGAGCGCGAGATTGCGCGTGTCCTTGTCGAGCTGCTCGATGAGGTTCAAGAAGCCCCATAGCGATTCGGCCGCGCGCTTCGTGAGCCGGTTTTCGGCGATGACCGCGGCCGCCGCGCGCCACAGGCTCGTGCCGGCCGCGCGTGCCTGGTCGCGCACGAGCTCCACCGTGCGCGCGCCGACGCCGCGCGGCGGCGTGTTGACCACGCGCTCGAACGACGGATCGTCGTCGCGATTCGCGAGCAGCCGCAGGTAGGCGAGCGCGTCCTTGATCTCCATGCGCTCGAAGAACCGCAAGCCCCCGTAGACGCGATACGGAATCCCGGCGGCGAGCAGCCCTTCCTCGAACACTCGCGACTGGGCGTTCGAGCGGTACAGCACGGCGATCTCGCTGCGCCGGTTGCCCTGCGCGACGTAGTCCTGGATCCGGTTGATCACGAACTCCGCTTCGTCGCGCTCGTTGAACGCCGAGTAGAGCTTGATCGGCGCGCCCGCGGCACCTTCCGTCCAGAGCGTCTTGCCGAGCCGCCCCGAGTTGTGCTCGATCACCGCGTTGGCGGCGTTCAGGATGTTGGCGGTGGACCGGTAATTCTGCTCGAGCCGCACGATGTGCGTGCCGGGATAGTCCTGCTGGAACTTGTAGAGGTTCTCGACGCGCGCGCCGCGCCAGCGGTAGATCGACTGGTCGTCGTCGCCCACCACGAACGGGATGCCCGCCGGACCCGCGATCAGCTTGAGCCAGCGGTACTGGATCGCGTTGGTGTCCTGGAACTCGTCCACGAGCACGTGCCGGAAGCGCGCGCGGTACGTGCGCAGCAGGTCCTCGTTGTCGCGCAGGAGCTCGAGCGAGCGCAGCAGCAGCTCGCCGAAGTCGATGAGGTTCGCGGCGGCGCACGCCTTCTCGTAGCTCGCATAGAGGTCGATCATCTGCCGCCGGCCGGCGTTGCCCTCGTCGCGCAGGTCCTTGGGCCGCAGGCCCTCGTCCTTCTGCGCGTTGATGAACCACGCGAGCTCCTTCGGCACCCAGATGTTCTCGTCGAGCTCCATGCCGCGCAGCATCCGGCGGATCAGGCGCACCTGGTCGTCGGTGTCCATGATCTGGAAGTCGGGGGAGAGGCCCGCGGCCGCGGCGTGGATCCGCAGCAGCCGGTGGGACAGGCCGTGGAACGTGCCGATCCAGAGGTTGCGGGTGGGGAAACCGAGCAGCCGCTCGATGCGCTCGCGCATCTCGGCCGCGGCCTTGTTGGTGAAAGTCACCGCCAGCACGTGCTGCGCGGCCACGCCGTTCACGCGGATCACCCACGCGATCCGGTGCACGAGCACGCGGGTCTTGCCGCTGCCCGCGCCCGCGAGCACGAGCGTAGGGCGATCCTCCGCGGTGACGGCGGCGCGCTGCGCATCGTTCAGAGGATCGATGATGTCGGTGACGTCCATGAGCCCGGCGGCGCCGCGAAGGGGCGGCGCCAGAGCGCCTATTATTCGGGGCGGGCGAGCGAAATGTAATGGCTCCGTGGCGCTGAAGACGTCTTGCGCAAGCGAAGAGGCATCCTGCTACGCTCGCGCGCGTGTCGAGCACCGCCGCATCGTCCCCTCGAGCACGGCTTGTCGCCGACGCCGTGCTGTTGTTCTCCGCCGTGATCTGGGGGGCGGCGTTCGTCTTCCAGAAGTCCGCGATGCAGCACGTGGGGCCGCTCGCGTTCATTGCCGCGCGTGGCCTCGTGGCGACGCTCGCGCTCGCGCCGTTCTCCGTCCGCGAATTCAAGCGCCCCGGCGCGTCGTTCGGCTTCACGGCGCTCGCGCTCGCCGGCGGCGGTGCGTTCTTCGGCGGTGCGTGGCTCCAGCAGGCCGGCCTCGAGACCGCCACCGTCACGAACGCGAGCTTCCTCACGGCACTCTACGTGGTGATCACGCCGTTCATCGTTTGGGCGTGGTACGGCGCGCCGCCGCCGCGCATCGTGTGGCCCGCCGCCGCGTTATCGGCGCTCGGCACCTGGCTCTTGGGCGGCGGCACGCTCGCGGCGTTCTCGCGCGGCGACGGGCTCGTGGCGCTGTCGTCGTTTCTATGGGCGCTGCACGTCGTGATCTCGGCGCGCGCCGCGGCGCACGACCGGCCGATCACGTTCAGCGTGATCCAGTTCGCGATCGTCGGCGCCCTCGGCACCCTCGGCGCGGCGGTGTTCGAAACTCCCACGCTCGACGGCTTTGCCGCGGCCTGGATCGACATCGCGTTCGTAGGGGTGCTGTCGAGCGCCGTGACCTTCACCGCGATGACCGCGGCGCTCCGCCATACGCCGGCGGCCGAGGCTGCCGTGATCGTGAGCACCGAAACGCTGTTCGCCGCGGCGGCCGGCTACGCGCTCCTCGGCGAACGGCTCTCGGCCGTAGGCTGGCTCGGCGCCGCGGCGATCGTGGCGGGCACGCTGTTGATCCAAGCCGGAGCGGCGTTCGCGCGGCGGCGGGCGCGACCGGAGGGCGCGCGGACGTGAATCGCCGGACCCGCCCGTCTAGGGCACCGGAAAGCGCGGTTGACCGGCGAGGAACAGCGGGAAGCCGAGATCTCCCTGACGCCACGGCGACTGCGTGCCGCGTGTCGCCTGGCTCACCGCGTCCGTGATTCGACGCACGGCGGCATCGAACGACTGCCGGCGGCCGAGCTCGCGAACGACGGCGTGCGCGAACGGGCTTCCGTCGCCGGGCGCGCCGTCGACTGCCACGTTGCCGGGCTCCGTCGAGAACAGAACCACGGCGTTGCGCCCGCGCACGTTGTTCATCTGGCTCAGCCCCGTCACCGAGACCAGATCCGACATCTCGAAGGTTTGGTAACTACGAGCGTCTGTCGGGCCGACGTCGCGCACCTTGACGATGCGTTCGAAGGCGGTCGCCTTCCGAAACGGATTATTGCGGCACGCGTCGATCGCGAAGATCGTGCCGCGCGCGCGCTGCATCACGGCGGAAAGGATCTCTTCCGCTGAGACCAACGCCTCCCCGTCCGCCGTCACGAAGTAGTTTTCGCCGTTGACCTGCACGGCGTGCCCCGCGTAGTAGAGCACCGCGATGTCGTCCGGCCGCAAGGTCTGCACGAAACGCGCGACGGCCGCCTGCCAGTCGTCGCCGCTGGGATTCTCGATGAGCTGCACGTCCGCCGCGCCGATCTTGCGCAGCAGCGTGGTAACGGCGGCGGCGTCGATCAAGGTGTTGACGAGCGCCAGCCGCGATTCGTCGGCGGCCCGATAATCGGCTCCGACCACGAGCGCGACCACGGCTGCGGGCGCGCTCTGCACCCAGAGCGCGGCAACCGAGACCGCCGCGAGCAGCCGCATCGCCGGAGACATCGATTACACCGTCATCTGCCGAACCAGAACGACACGCCCATCGAGAGACCGTGATTCACCCGGGGATTGTTCGAATCGCTTTCCGCGAAGTACACCGTGGCACGATAGCGGACATCGTAGTCCACGTGATCGCCGAATCGGAAAACGTAACCCACGCTGATGTCCGGCCCGTAGTAATTCTCGTCGGCGGGCGGAACCGGAACGAGTGTGCTGGTTGGCGTGACGCCGATCCGGCCACCGATGCCGCTAGCCGTGCCACCCTCGCCAATCTCGCGCGAAACTTGCAGCAGCCCGCTCACGTAGAAGAGGCCTTTCTCGCCGGCGGGTACGTACGCCGCGGCGCCGAAGCGAAGGCTGTACAGGGTGCTTTTGGAGTCGATAGCCATCGACAATGTGCTCGGGTCGGCCAGGTCCAGCGTGAACTGGCCTCCGATCAGAAGATTCACGAGGTTGATGGCGTTGTTGGACATCTGGAGCTGCGTATCAACCGTAAAGTGCGCGTCGGTCTTCTCGGCCCTGAGGCCGCCGATCAAAGACAGCGTTTCGTTGAGCCGGTGTTGCACCGTGAACTCGAAGTCCGTGCGATCGAACTCGTAGTGACCGACGCCCGAAGCGACGCTGATGTCGTTCGTCTCGAACCCGACGAGCGTGAAGTTCAACGTCTGTTGCACGAGCTGGCTTGCATCGGTCTTGCCGTCCCCCGAGAGGAGCGTGAACGCCAGTTGAGTTTTTTCGTTCTTCAGACCGACCGTCACGGACGCTCCACCGAGTGACAGGTCGACCTGACCGCTGCTCGTCGCGACCTGTGTGTCCGTAGTGGAGATCGACGCGCTCGGTCCGAAGACGTTCTGTAGCCCGTCCGTCAAGTCCGCCATCAGTGCGTCGATGTCGTCGTCGACGGCAAGATTCGACGCGATGACTCGCTGCAGGGTGTTGTCGTAGTACCGCGAAATGCGCGGCGTGAACGCGACCTGCGCACTCGCAACGTTGGCTGCGAGACAAAGCGTGGGCAAAAAGACCGAGGCTAGAGTGCGGCGCACCGTGCCCTCCTTGTTGATATTGTTCGATGGACGGCAACGAAATCTAAGCATACCCTCCGAACGGAGGGAAGACCCCCGGGGGGAGACGAAGCCCAAAGGGTCTGCCCCTTGCCACCGACACAGCCGGTCAACAATGAACAATAGCGCCCGGACGGTCGCAGCGTGCGTCGGACTCGGCCTGATCGCCGCAGCGGTCGCGTGGGTGGGCGTGCGCGAAATCGCGCTCGTACGGCAGGCCTCGCTGCTCGTCGACGACTTCAGGCTCGCTTTCTTTGCCCCGCCGCGCGCCCAGCGCAGCGATGTCATAGTGCTCGCGCTCGACGAGGAGACGGTGTCGCGCTTCCCGTTCCGCTCGCCGATCAACCGGGGGTTCCTTGCGCAGCTCGTGAACGAGCTCGCGGAGCGCAACGTACGGGCTTTGGGCCTCGACTTCATCTTCGATCAGCCGACCACTCCCGCGGACGACCGCCGTTTGCTGGAGGCGCTCGACGCGTTCCCCTCCCCCGTGGTGATCGCGGCCGGCGACGCGTCGAATGGGCTCACGGACCGTCAATTGAGATTTCAAGCCGAGTATCTCGCTGACCGCGCGACCGGCTTGGCCGGCATGCTGATCACGGACGGCGTGGTGCGGCACATCTATCCCGGCACGTCCGGACCCGACGGCTTCAAGCCGGGCTTCGCCGCTGCAATCGCCGCGGCGCTCGGCGCACCTCCGTTGCGCGAGCCCATCGAGCTCTACTACCGGAAGGCCGTCGACGGCACCCCGCCCGTCCGGAGCTTCCCCGCGCACAACCTCGCCCTGCTGCCGAAAGCATGGTTCGATGGCGCGGTCGTGCTGCTCGGCGCCGATCTCCCGAACCAGGACACGTTTCGCACGCCGCTCTCGGTGGCGGGGAGCGGGGACATGACCGGAGTGCTGGTGCACGCGCAGGCGGTGGGGCAGCTGCTCGACGGCAGCAAGTATCCCGGCGTCGGCGGCGCCGCCGAAGCCGGAATTCTCGTGCTCGCGGTGGCGATCGGTATCGCGGTCCCGTTCCTGCCCATCCGCGTCTCCGTTCAGGCGCTCGCGGTCTTGGGCGTGCTCGCGTTGTACTGGATAGCCGGCTTCGCATGGTTCGCGCATGGCGGACCGCTGCTGCCGCTCGTGATGCCCACGCTCGGCCTGGTTGCAGGAATCGTGCTGTCCGGCACCTATGCGCGCAGCGGCGAGCAGCGCGAGAAGCGCTTCATCCGCGACACTTTCCGCCGTTACGTCTCGCCGGCCGTGATCGACGAGATGCTCGCGAACCCGAAGAAGCTCGCGCTCGGCGGCGAGAAGCGCGAGATGAGCTTCGTGTTCTCGGACCTCGAGGGCTTCACGACGCTGAGCGAGAAGCTGGCACCGGAGGAAGCCGTCGCGCTACTGCAGTCGTATCTCGACGGGATGCTCGAGATCGCGCTCGAGCACGGCGGCACGGTGGACAGGCTCGTGGGCGACGGTATCGCGGTGTTTTTCGGCGCGCCGGCAGCGCAGCCGGATCATGCGGCGAGAGCCGTCGGCTGCGCACTGGCCTGGGACCGGCGCTGCGAAGAGTTTCGCAGAGCGCAGCGGGAGCGCGGCGTGCTCCTCGGTATCACGCGAATCGGTGCGCACACGGGCGCAGCGGTCGTGGGCAACGTCGGCAGCGCCGAGCGGTTCCACTACACGGCGCACGGCGATAGCGTGAACACGGCCGCGAGGCTCGAAGGCGCCAACCGGCATCTCGGCACGCGCGTCTGCATGAGCCGCGACGTGGCAAGCGCTCATCCGCAAGAAGACCTCTTGCCGGTGGGGCGCCTCGTGCTCAAGGGCAGGAGCACGGCGCTCGAATGCGTGACGTTCGCGCGAGCGCTTCCTGCGGCCGTCACTCGCGCGTACCGTGAGGCATACGCGCTACTCGACCGCGACGCGGCGGCGAGCGCAGCGACGTTCGCGGAGATCTGCCGCACGGCGCCGGAAGCCGGGCTCCCTGCGTTCCACTTGAGGCGGCTCGAGCGAGGCGAGCAAGGGAGCACCATCGTGCTGGAGACGAAGTGATGACTCGGTCCGAAAGCGCGGCGCTCATCGCCGCGACCTGCATGCTGGGCGCCACCTGGGTAGAGGCGGCGGACGTCGTGGTGCTCGAGAGCACCGTGGCGCGATTGCCGCCCGGAAACATCATGGGTGATTCCGCGCGCATCGAGCTCGCAGCCGGCGAGGCGCTCGTCGTCGTGACGGAGGATGGGCGCATCGTGCGCCTCGAGGGCCCATACGCGGGGCCGGCGGCCGGGGCGGCGCCCGACGCGAGTGCCGTGCGCAAGGCGATCGAGCGACTGGTGACCGCGGACGAACCGCGGGTTGGCGGCGTCGGCGCCGTGCGCGGAATCGATTGGAGCGACGCCGCCGACACTCGGCCGCAGCCCTGGTTCATCCACGCGGAGATCGACGGCCAGCAGTGTGCGCTCCGCGGGCGGCCGCTCGAGCTGTGGCGCGAAGAAGCCTCGCGGAGCGTCTCGGCCGAGGTCGCGGCGGCGGGCGGGGGCGCGGCGGAAACCGTGCGCTGGGACGAAGGCTCGCACCGCACCGCCTGGCCCGAAAGGCTCGAACCGAGCGACGGCGGCGTCTATCTGATTCGGTTCGAGGCGGTCGAGCGGTCGACGGCGATCAGGCTACTCTGGCTCCCCGCGACCGTGGCAGACAGCTCCCTCGCGGCAACGGCGTGGCTCGCCGCGTCGGACTGCACGGCGCAGGCGCGGTTGCTCCTGCGCTAGCTCACCCGCAGCGTCCGGACGCGCCGAAGCCGATTGACTGTACTGTGTACTATCGATCATAGTACACCACATGGCGACGTTCCGACTCACGCTTGCCCCCGGCCAGCCGATCTTCGAGCAGGTGGTGTTCGCCGCGACCAAGGCGTTCGTGTCCGGCAGGCTTCAGCCGGGCGATCCCTTCCCGTCCGTGCGCGGGCTGGCGGCCGAGCTCAAGATCAATCCCAACACCGCAGCCAAAGTGGTGCAGCACTTGATCGGCGAGGGCTGGTTGGAAGCCGCGCCCGGCAAGGGCACCGTCGTCGCCCGCGCGCCACGGCCCCGAGCCGGCGCGCGCAAGCAGCTTCTCGAAGACGAGATCGAACACCTGGCGGTCGCGGCCAAGCGCCTCGGCCTCAGCCTCGAAAACGTAACCGACGCGCTGGCGTCGCACTGGAGGCGCCTCGACGAGGCGGGGAAGGCGGACGCGGCATGATCATCGAGACCCACGATTTGACGAAGCGGTTCGGCAAGCACGACGCAGTCAGCGGCGTCTCGCTCGGCGTGCCCGAAGGCGCAACGCTTGCTCTGATCGGCGCCAATGGCGCGGGCAAGACCACGACGCTGCGCATGCTGATGAACTTGCTCCGAGCCGATGCCGGAGAGGCGCGAGTGCTGGGCGTCGACAGCCGGCGCCTCACTGCTCGCGAATATTCGCGCATCGGCTATGTGTCGGAAAGCCAGGAGTTGCCTGCCCGTCTCACGACGGAGCAGTTCTTCGCCTATCTGCGGCCGCTCTATTCCACCTGGGATCGCACCGTCGAAGACGACCTGCGCCGCAGGTTCGAGCTGCAGCCGGCACAGAAGCTCGGCCAGCTGTCGCACGGCATGCGGATGAAGGTGCGATTGGCCGCGGCCCTGCCGCACCGGCCGGCGCTGCTGGTGCTCGATGAGCCGCTGAGCGGTCTCGACGTGCTCGTCCGCGACGAGGTGATGGGCGGTCTGCTCGCGCATTCGGCCGACACCACGGTATTGATCTCCTCGCACGAGCTCGCCGAGATCGAGGGCTGCGCCACGCATATCGCCTTCATGGACAAGGGCCGGCTGGTGATCCAAGACAGCCTCGAGGACGTCGCCACCCGTTTTCGCGAAGTGACGGCGGGCTTCGTCAGCGATCCGAAAGTCCCGGCGCGACTGCCGGAGAAATGGCTGACGCCCGAGTGGAGCGGCCGCACGCTGCGTTTCACCACCATCGCATACGCGGGCGATGAGGAGCTTGGCCGCGCGCTCGCCTCCTTGGTCGGCCCGCTCGCCCATCTCAGCGCCGAACCCATGTCGCTACGCGACACGTCGAAGGCGTTGATCCGCGCTTATCGAAAGGAAGCCGCCTGATGACTGCTCGATCCCGTGCTTTGCAACCGGCAGAACCGCTGCTGCGCTGGCAGGCCGTCGCCAGCATCATCCGCAAGGACATGCACGGTCTCGGCTACTTCGCCCTGGCCGGCGCGATCTGGACGTTCGCCGTGTGCGCCCTGATCCGCACGCAACAGGACTTCTTCGCGCTCATGGCCGACATCGGCGTCTCGGGATGGGGCCTCGATCTCTACCTGTTCGCTTTGTTCGGGATCGGCCTCCCGGTCGCACTCACCGTGTTCGTGATTCTCCTTGCGCAGACCAACGTGGCGTCCGACACGCGCCACGACTGGCTGATCCGGCCGCTCACCCCGCTCGAGCTCGTGGCCTCGAAGGTAGCGGTCATATTCTGCGTGATCGTGGCGCCCATGATCGCGGGCAACTTCGTCTACATGCTGGTGAAGGCCGCAACGCTCGAAGAGGCGTTCGGGTTCTTCCTGGTGACTCTGACGTGCTGCGCCGTGGTGCTCGTGCTGTCATGGCTGGTGTCGACGCCGTTTCGCGCCATGCTGGCGCTCCTCGGCCTGCTCGTCATCCTCAACCTGACCATCGTGCTCACGGTGCTCGGCAAACGCGCCATCGGGTCCTGGGGCGAGGGCGCCGGCGAGCGAGCCGATCTGACGCCGTTTCCGAGCCTCGATGGCAGCTGGATCGTCGAGCTGGTCGGAGGGATCGGCCTTTACGTCGTCGTGGGCGGCACGCTCTGGCTGCTTCTCGCTCGGCGCAGGCGCACCGCCGCGAGCTGGTTGTTCGTGGGGTATTTCGCGGTGTCCACGTTCCTGCAGCAATTCCTCTTCCGCCCCATCTAGAAGGCCGAAACCGGCGCCTTCGTCCTTGCAGTGCGCGCCGCGCGGCTTGCCAACGGTCGATTTACGCGGAAATCACTCGATTTGCCGCTTGTATTGCGCGTCTGCCACCTGCGTAATACAGTGACTTCGTGAAAACACTCACGGTGCGGCTTCCGGATGCGCTGGTCGCGGAAATCGACGCCGAGTCCCGCGAGCGCAACGTTTCGAGGTCCGACGTGGTTCGTGAACGACTGGAACAAGGCGCGAAGAAGAACGCGCGGGGCTCCGCCCTGCGCGAGATCGCCGACCTCGTCGGCTCCGTGGACGGTTTACCGGCCGACCTGAGCGCCAAGAAGGACAACCACCTGAGACGCGTGCTTCGTGACCGAAAACGTCCTCGTTGACGCGGGCTTCATCGTCGCACTGCTGAGCAGCCGCGACGCACATCACCAGTGGTCGGTGCAAACCGCCGAGCGCTTTCCGCCGCCGTGGGCGACGTGTGAAGCCGCGGTTTGCGAGGCGCATCACCTGCTGGGGCGGCAAGGCTGCTCTGCCCTGCACGCGCTGCTGCGGCGGGGCGCGCTGCACGCGCGATTCGATCTCGAGGCGAACGTCGAGCCGGTGATCAAGCTGCTCGAGAAGTACGTCGACCGCCCCGCGAGCCTCGCCGACGCGTGCCTCGTGCGGATGACGGAGATGCTCTCGTCGCCCATGGTTCTCACCACGGACTCGGACTTTGCGTTCTACCGGCGCCACGGGCGACAAGTCATCCCGTGCGTATTGCCGCCGTAACCGTTCAGGCGATGGTTTTCGACCGCACCTTCGAGTCGTTGCTCTCGACGCCGTCCTTGTTCACGGCGCGGACGACAAAGTAGTAGGTCGCGGGCAGCAGCTGGTCGACCACGTAGGTGGTGGTGCCCGGATTATCGATGCTCACCGAATTCGAGTACTCGCCTTCGCGCGTGCCCCAGTAGATCTTGAAGCCGGCCAGATCGGTGAGCGGCGTGCCGTCCGCGTTCACCACGGGCGCGGTCCATGAGACGGTTACGGCTCCGCCGGCGGCGCCTGCCGCAACGACCTCGATGTCGAACGCCGCCAGAGCGCTGGTCGCGGTGCCGTCCGTGACGTTGATGGAGATGGTCTTGTACACGCCGACGTCGGCTGCGCTCGGCGTGCCCGTAAGCGCGCCGGTCGCCGGATTGAACGTGGCCCACGCGGGCTTCCCCGTGATGCTGAACGTGAGTGCGCCGGCGCTCGCGGCGCTCGCCACCGGAGTGAAGCTGTAGGGTTTGTCCTGCTGCGCCGCCGTGGGCGGGGCACCGCCGATCGACGGCGGAGTCGCGGCGCTCGGCGTCGACACCGTCTGACCGGCGGGCGGCGCGGCCGGCGTCGAAGTCTGCGCCGGGATGCTCGCAGCGGGAGCGCTGTCGCCGCCGCCGCCCCCGCAGGCGCTCAGAGCAAACGTGGTTACCGCGAGCGCGGCGCCCAGAACGAGCGGGCGGAGTCCCTTACGCGAAGTGAGAAGCTGCATCACTGAACCCCCGGTGAAGATCCGTTTCGTGGTGGTTTTTGCGCGTCCGCCTTTTATCGACGGATCGTGATTTTTTTTCAGCGCGCGGGCGAGTCTGCCGGTCGATCCCCGAGCGAGCAACCTGTCTGCGAAGGGAGACGATGCGAGCTCGGACGAGCAGGCCGTTAACGCGCGGCACCGCCCGCGCGCGTCGGCGCAGCGTTGCCGGCGGAAGCACCCACCACCTTGAGGTTACCCGGCACGCCGAGATCGAACCCGGCGCTCTTCTGAGCGCACAGCGGACAGCCGACGATGCCGCTGATATCGACCGTCTTGCCCGCGAGCGCCGCCAGGTCGCCGCCGCCGGTCTCGCCGTTGAAGGTGGTCTGCGTGATCTGACCGCCGAGGTTCAAGCATATGACCACGGCGATCTCGTCTTGAAGTTGCGCGGGCCGTGCTCCCAGAGCAGCGACGGTGTAACTGAAGGCGATGCCGCCGAGGGTCTTGACCGGATACTGCCTGCCGTCGAGCAGCACGTAGTCGATCTTGAGCTCCGCGTCGTGCCGGCCGGCCGCCGACGGATCGAGCCCCGCCTTGTCGACCACCTGAAATGGCGACGACGACGCTGTCCGCGGATACTTGCCGTCAGCGCGGGCCGCCGTCGAGCCCGCTCGCTCCGGCGTTCGAGCCGCCCGCAGCAGCCGCGAGATCCGCCGCGAGCGGCGCCATCTGCGGAGTGCGCGGTTGCGCCACGAACGGCGCCTTCTCCGCGGCGGGCACCGGCGCCCGCCGCCGCTTCCGCCAGAGCGTGTAACCCGCGAACGCCAGGTGCATGGCCGCGAGCGCCGCGAAATAGGCTTCGTTCGTCGTCCATTGCATCGCCGCGCTCACCACGATCGGCGCCGCGACGGCGCCGCCCGCATTCACGAGCAGCAGCGTGCCGCTCGCCGCAACCATCTGCGCCGGCGTGAGGTGGTCGTTGACGTGCGCGGCGGCGATCGAATAGGTGGAGAACGACAAGCCCGCGCACGTGGCAGCCGCGAAAAACAGCAAGGGCGTGGACCGCTCCGCGAGCAGCCACGCCGCGAGTGCAGCGACCGCCGCCACCGACGACATGACCGCGAGCACGTTGCGCCGGTCCATCCGATCGGACAAGCGGCCGAGCGGGAGCTGGATCAGTACCGCCGCGAAGATCCCGAGCGCCACGAATTCGGCGATGCGGCTCACCGCGAAGCCTTGCGTTGCGGCATACACGGCGGCGAGCGAAAAAGCCGTACCCGATGCCGCGCCCGACGCGCACACGCCCACCACGCCGAGCGGTGAGGCATCGAGCAGATCGCGCAACCCCGCGCGCCGCGGCGAGGCGAGCTCGGGCATGCGTTGCGCGGTGAACGTCATCGGCACCACGGCCGTCGAAATCAGCACCGACACGACGATGAACAGCACGGAGCCGCGCGGGTCGGCCGCGTTCAGCAGGAATTGCCCGAGACCTTGGCCCGTGTACAGCACCACCATGTACACGCCGAGGAGCGCGCCGCGTGTGCGGTTGTCCGCCTGATGATTGAGCCAGCTCTCCGCCACGACGTACACGCCCGCGAACCCGAAGCCCGACACCGACCGCAGCGCGCCCCAAGCCCAAGGGTTCACGAACAGAGAGTGCAGCAGCACCGTGGCGGACGCGATCGAGGTGAGGCCCGCGAATACCCGGATGTGGCCGACGCGCCGCACGAGCCGCGGCGCCGCCACCGAGCCCACCGCCATGCCCGCGTAGTAACACGCGAGCAGGATGCCGGTGGCGAACGTGGAAAACCCCTCCGCGGTTGCGCGCACGCCGAGCAGAGTGACGTGCAGGCCCGCGCCGAGCATCAACACGAGAATGCCGAAGAGAAGCGTGGACGTGGCTGCGAGCGCGCTTCTCATCGAGCGGTTGACCGGGGCAGGGTGCGCAACGGAATCACAGGGTCGAGCAGGATAGCGGCTTACCGCCGCGCAGTGAATCCGGCTACAGCGCGTCGATCATGGCGGCGCCGATCCGCGCGTGCGCCGCCCCGGTGGGGTGGATGTCGTCCCAGAACACGAAGCGAGCGAAGCGCGGCGGCCCGGTCGCCTCCGGCGCGCAATCCGGATCGAAGACACGCTCGGCGTTCGGCGAGTGCCTGTAGAGGTCGCTCGAGAAGCACGCCTCCGTCGCATCACCACCTCCGGACTCGATCGCGACTTGCGCGGCGCGCAGCGCAGCACGCAGGTCGAAGCGCGTGACGGGCGCCGTCGGCGCGTCCCATTGCCGCTTGGCATCGATCTGATCGAGCCGTGCGTCGAGCTCACGGTCGAAGGTGTCCGCAATCAAGGTCGCCGCCGCGAGCACCGCGGCTTCGTCGGCGGCCGCTCGTGCCCGGGTGCGGACGCCCGGCAGCGACGCGAGATCGGGAACGTTCGCGACGACGAGCCGGCGCGCGCCGAGGTCGAGCAAGCGCTCGACGCTGGCGCCGATCGCCACGACGGCTGCGGTCGCGATGGCCTCGCCGGCCGCCGTGGCGGCAGGACCGCCGGCGGCCGCGGTCTTGAGCGCGTCGAGCGCGTCGTTGCCGCCGATCATCACCACGTAGAGCGCGTCCGGCGCGAGCCGCGCGTGATCGATCAGCAGCGCGTCCACTTGCCGCGCGAGATCACCGGGGCCGGATCCGCGGGCGGTCGCGCCCGCAACCGCGTAGTTCGTGCCGGCGGCCGGGCGGCGCGGCAGAAGGTGCAGCGAGGGCGCGAGCTCCGGCAACTGGAAGTGCGTCGCGAGCTGCTCCACGGCTACGGGACCGTCGCTCACGCGGCTCCGGCGAAAGAACAGGTCGTCGCACGGCCGCGGCGTCACGAAGACGTCCGCCGGATTGCAGAGGCCCACGGTCGGCGGCACCACGGTCACACCCAGCAGATTATCGGCGGCGCCGGCCGCATTACCGACGTCCGAGAGGCTGTCGCCGAGCACGAACACCGCCGAGACGGGTGCAGGCGGGGCGGGCGGCGGCGTGGGAGCGCCGTTCCCCGCACCCGCGTCGTCGCCGGAACCGGACGAGCAGCCGAGCAGAGACGCCGCGAGCAGCAGTACGAGAAGAGACCGCATCAAACGCACGTTGAGGCTAGGCCGCGTGGAATCAACCGCGCCTCGGACCGGCAGTGCGAACGTCGGCACGGCCGACGGGCAATCCATGGACTGCGAACCACTCGACGCTTACCCTACTGCGCGTAGCGCCCTCTGGTCTCACGCGAACCGTCGGAGGAAGTGAAATGTCGCGCTCGATCGACTCGGCCGGAGTCGCCGCAGGATTTTGGCTCGCGCTCAGCTGCTCGGCGGTTTTCGCGCAATCGGACGACTGGCGCGATCGACGCATCGACGGCAGCAGCGAGGCGAAATTCGAGTCATCGGTCGCGCAACTTCAGAACAGCCTCCCACCGCGCCGCCGCGAAGACTTCGACATAGCGCTCGCCGTGATCTGGCTCAGCGAGAGCCACGGCTCCGCCGGCCTCGACCTGGACGGCAACGGCGACGTCGATCATGCGGATCTCCGCCTTTTGACGGACGAGACGATGGACCTCCTCCCCGACATCCAACGCGGCGATTTGCTCCCGGCGATCGAGAAACGCGCGACCGGCAACGGCCAGTACACCGCCGCCAGTTATGTGCGGCAGCTCAACGGTTTGACCTACGAGGAGGTGTTCGATCTTGCCGGCCGGCCCGCGAAGGTGAGCCCGGCGGCGCTCAAAAGAGCCGCTCACCGGCGGCAGCCGCCAGACCCTCGCGTCAACATTGGAGTCAACGAGTTCCGCAGTCTCATCCATGGCGGCGTGAGCTCCCCGCCCAAGCCCGGGCAGCCGTAGCGAGGCTATCGGCCGACAGAGCGCATGCCACTCACGCGGCTCTTGCTGTAGAACAGGTCGTGGCACGGCCGCGGCGTCACGAAGACGTCCGCCGGATTGCAGGCCCCACCGTCGGGGTCAAGGCGGAGGAGCAACCGCGCGCTTCCTCAGGATCTGTCCGTGATCGACGTCTCCTCCGCGCAGTCGGTATAATTTTTTTCCGAGCGCGTTTGCGGAACTGACGAGAACTCACCTAACCGCCCGCGAATCCGCTCGAGCGTGAGGGCGCTGTCAGCTCATGGATCTCGCCACGCCGATAAGAATTGGCGGCTGGACCGCAAGACCGGCGCTAAACGTGCTCGAGTGCGCGGAGCGCTCGGTCAAGCTCGAGCCGCGCACCATGAACGTCTTGGCGTATCTGGCCGACCGACCCGGCGAGGTCGTGTCGGTCGACGAGCTGCTGTCGAACGTGTGGCGCGGCGTAGTGGTCGGCGACGGCTCCGTGTATCTCGCGATCAAGCAACTGCGCCAGGCCCTGTCGCGGCCGGGCGACGACACCGCTTACATAGAGACGATTCCGAAGCGAGGCTACCGCTTGAGGGTGCCGGTCGAGCGTCTTGCGGCGGAACCGCTGCCGTCTCGCACGAGGGAAGCGCCGGCTTTGCCGCGGAACAGCGGCGCAACGGCGAACGAAACCGCCGTGGAATCGGCCAATCGAGACCGTGCCCGAGCGGTCGCCGCCTCGGCAGCGTCGGTGCCCACCATGCGGGATCGATGGCTGCGCGGAGCGCTGCTCACGGTGGCAATCGGCGTTGCCGGCGGGGCCTTCATCGGCGCCGCATGGGTGTTGCGTAAGTCCCCAACCGCAGCGCAGCCGCCCACGCTCCACCTCGAATTCCACGCCCCGCGCAACGCGAGCGGATTCGCCGTTTCTCCCGACGGCCGCCATGTCGTCTATCGGACGCTTCGCAACGGCGTGCCCGAGCTGTGGCTACGACGGCTCGACGCGGGTTCCGTGCGGCGTCTCGCCGGCACTGAGATGGGCGTGGCGCCTTTCTGGTCGCCCGACGGCAGTCAGATCGCATTCACCGGCGACCTGAAGCTCCGGAGGGTCGCGATCGACGGCGGGGCCGTGCTCGCTCTGGCGGATACTCCGCGAATACGGGGATTCACGGCCGGAACGTGGTCCGCCCGAGACGTCATCTTGTTTGCGAGCGAGCAGTACGACATCGCGCGTGTTTCTGCGCAGGGCGGCGTCGTGGAGCAGGCCACCGTGCCGTCCAGCGAGGCTTGTGATGCACAACGTCCGCCGGGCGCCGCTCGGCACATCGCGCCGCGAGTCTTGCCCGGCGGCGATCGTTTCCTTTATCTCGAGGAAGTCTGCGGGACGACGGGGCCGGGGTTCGTGATCTATTCCGCCTCGCTGACGAGCGCCGAGCGCATTCGCGTCGCCACGCTCACGCGGAAACCGGCCGAACGGCCACGCGTGGTCATCCAGAACATCGACTACGCCAACGGATTCCTGCTCTGGCTCCTCGACGGCACCCTGATGGCCCAGCGGCTCGACGCGGACGCCTTGCAGCTACGCGGCGAAGCGGTTTCCGTCGCCGAGGAGGTAGGCGAGTTCTCGGTGTCGCAGAACGGCGTTCTCGTCTACAGGGAAGCACGGCCCCTGGTTACCGAAGACCCGACGGCACCGCCGCGCAAGCTCGTTCGTTATGACCGCAGCGGTCAACGCCTCGGCGAGGTCCGCGCGCCCGCGCGCTACCGGCTCCACCGGGTGTCGCCGGACGGCCGCCGCATCGCGGCCACGGCGCCGATGCGGCGGGGCGCGATCGGCGAGACCGACGATATCTGGACGGTGGACGTCGAACGCGGCGCAGCCGTTCCGCTCACTACGGAGGAGGCCGGGGACACGACGCCCGTCTGGTCGCGCGACGGCGCCTACTTGGCGTTCACCTCCGGACGCGGTGCGATCGCCAATCGCCCGAGCCGAATCTACCGGCGCGCCGCGGACGGCACCGGGGCGGACGAGCTGCTGTTTGCCGCCGAGCTCGATGAGTTCGCCTCACCGCTCGATTGGTCGAGCGACGGACGCTACCTGTTGTTCGCGCGCGGCCGTTACGCCACGTGGCGCAACCAAAGCGATCTCTGGGTGTTGCCGCTCGCGCCGGGCGAATCCGCGTTCGCGCTGCTCGAGTCTCCGCACCGCAAGAGAGCCGCTCGGCTTTCGTCCGACGGCCGCTTTATCGCCTACAGCACGAACGAGTCCGGACGCGATCAAGTCGTCGTGCAGCCCTTCCCGAACGTCGGTGCGGGCTCGTGGCAAGTCAGCACGGGCGGCGGCTACGAGCCGCGCTGGCGCAATGACGGTCGCGAGCTGTTCTACCTGGCGCCGGATGGCACGGTCATGGCCGCGGAGACGCAGACGGCGGGCGCGGCATTCGAGCGTGGCGAGCCGCGGGCGTTGTTTGCGACCGGTCTCACGATCACCGGCTCCGACGTGCCGCCGGACGGCTTCTACGACGTCACCGCGGACGGCCAGCAGTTTTTCGTCGCGGAGCCGATCGCCGACGCGCCCGGCTCGACGCCCGCCGACGCCGCGGAACAAACGGTGCACGTCATCGTGAATTGGCAAACGCCGCTGCAAGCGGACTCCGGCCGGTGATCAGCGGACTGCCGAGCTGGAGTGCTTCCGCAAGAAGCTTCGCAATGAGTCACTGAACTCCGCCCGCGGAACCGGATCCGCGAGCGTAGCGCCGTCGATGATCACGATGTTGAGGTCCGGTTGAAGTCCCTCAAACGCCTCGATCCGCGACTTGGGCAAGTCTTCGAAGCGTCTTCCGTGCTCTCCTCATCACGCCGTCTCCAGGAACTCGCTTATCAGCGCGGCGCATTCGTCCGGCTTGTCGAACCACGGCATATGGCCCGCGTCGGGCAACAGCACGAGACGCGCGTTCGGCAAGTGCTCCGCAATCGCAGTCGCGTCGGGGACCGGCGGATC
>DASUFK010000186.1:0-13456 GCA_036274615.1 Gammaproteobacteria bacterium
CGGCGGGCTCGACGAGCTCGACGGCGGCGCCGAGCGCGAGCGCAAACTGCACGATCTCCTCCTCGACGTCGAACCGCAAACGCACGAGAAAACGCCCGCCGTCCGCGGCTTCCTCTCCCTGGAACCGCCACGCCCGGTAGCGGATCCATGGCATCACCTCGGCGCTCGCGAGAAAGGTCGCGTCCTGGCGGGGCAGCTTCTCGCGAAACTCGCTCGACGCGCGCTCCCAGTGCGACGCGAGATCGAAGCCGGCGGGGCGCGCGCACGGCGCGTCGAGCACCGCGGCTTCGCGGATCCGGGACACGCGGTAGGTGCGCCGTTGGTCGCCCTTGTCCGCGACGAGGTACCAAGCGCTCGCGCGCGCGACCAGGCCGAGCGGCGTGACGAGCCGCTCGCCGCCGTCGCTCGAGCGCTCGTACACGAAGCGCAGCTGGCGCCCCCGCCAGAGAGCCTCGAGCACCATCGGCAGGCACGCGATGCTCTCACCGGAATCGCGCCAGCCCCGCGGGTCGATGAGGATCCGCTGCCGCACGAACTCGGCTTGCGCACGGACCTCGCTCGGCAGCGCGGCCTGGAGCTTGATCCACGCGCCTTCGGCCGCCTCCTTGAGCCCGAGGTCGGCCAGGACCTTCGGCGGCCGGCCGAGGAACAACGTCTGGATCTCGGTGGCCGTGAGGCCGGTGAGCTTGGTTTGATAGCCGTCGATGAGGCGCCAGCCGCCGCCGGCGCCGCGCTCGGCCGTGACCGGGACGCCCGCGCCGCTGAGCGCATCCATGTCGCGAAGGATCGTGCGCTCGGAGACTTCGAGCCGTTTCGCCAGCGTACTGGCCGTCATCCGGCCGTTGGCTTGGAGCAGCAGGAGGATCGAGAGGAGCCGGTCCGCGCGCATGGGACGGCACCGTAGCAGAAAATCCTGACAACGGATGTCAGGAAACGGACACCGTGCGGCTCTGCGCCGGCCCGCACTGCGCGTTTCCCGCGTGGCACACGGCTTGCAACACGCCGGTGATCCCGCAGGACCCGGCGGATGCGCGTCTCGTGCGTCGAGGTCCCGCCGTCCGGAATGGGAGCCAGGCCGTGGTCGCCGTCGCAAGGAGGAGAAACGAGCAGCGCTCACGGAGGAGCTCGTGGCTGCGGCCGTCCGCCGTGTGGCTATGGGTCTTCGCGTGCGGTTTCTGGTGCGCCGGCGCCTTGGCCGAAACCGTCCGCGTCGAGGTCGGCGGCCTCGACGACGAGCTCCGGAAGAACGTCCTGGCGTTCTTGAGCATCGCCAAGCTCGGCAAGGAGCGGGGCAAAGCCTCGCAGCCGCTCGACGCGAGCGACGTGCAGCGCTTGCACGTCGCCGCACGCGGGGAGATCGCGGAGGCGCTGCAGCCCTTCGGGTACTACGAGCCGACCGTGCGCGCCACGCTCGAGCACGCGAAGGAGGGCTGGATCGCGCGCTACGACGTCGACCGCGGCCCGGCCACCGTCATCGGCGCGGTGGAGGTGCGCGCGCAAGGCGCGGGCAACGGCGAGCCCGCGGTGCGCGACGCCGTGGCCTCCGCCGTGTTCATGCCGGGCGAGGTGCTCCTGCACACCAAGTACGAAGCCGCCAAGCAACGGCTGTTCGAGGCCGCCTACGCCGCGGGGTACATCGACGCCAAGTACCAACGCGCGGAGATCCTCGTGCGCCGCGACGCGCGCGAGGCCGACATCCGCCTGGTGCTCGACACGGGCCCGAAGTACTACTTCGGGCCGGTGCACATCGAGCAGGACATCCTCGACCCGAGGTTCGTCGATCGATTCGTGCGCATCGAGCCGGGCGAGCCGTTCAATTCCAGCAGGCTCATCGAGCTGCAGCTCGCGCTGAGCGACAGCGGCTACTTCAACGAGGTCACTGTCGACCCCGCGCGCGCGAACGCCGTCGACCGGCACGTGCCGATCAACGTGCACACCTCGCCGCGGCAGACGCAGGAATATACGGTCGGAATCGGCTACGGCACGGACACGGGGCCGCGGCTGCGGCTCGGCACGGAGCTCCGGCGCCTCAACGAGCACGGCCACCGGTTCAAGGCGGACCTGCGCGTGTCCGGCATCGCGACGACGGCCGCGGGCGAGTACCAGGTCCCCGTGAAGAACGTGACCACCGACACGCTGAGCTATCGCGCCGCGATCGGAACTCAGGACTTCGGCGACCTCGAGACCGACCAGATCTCGCTCGGCATGAGCTTGAACGACGCCTGGCGCAGCTTGCGCCGGCGCACGTATTTGATCGCCGAGCGCGAGCGCTGGACGGAGAGCGGCGAGACGCGCACGGAGGACGTGCTCTATCCCGGCATGCAGCTGAGCTCGCGGCCGACGGTCGATTCGCTGTTCACGCGCCAGGGCCACTCGTGGTCCGCCGACGTTCGCGGCGGCTCGGACAACTTGGGATCGGCGGAGAGCTTCCTGCGGCTGCACGTCACGGGCAATCTCGTGCGCCCGCTCGCCGAGCGAATGCGCTTCCTGATTCGCTCCGAGTACGGCGCAATGCGCGCCGACGACCTCGGGCGGGTGCCGCCGTCACAACGGTTCTTCGCGGGCGGCGACCGCAGCGTGCGCGGCTATCGCTACCAGAAGCTCGGCCCCACCGACGCGGCCGGCGCCGTGGTCGGCGGCCGCTATCTCGTCACCGCGAGCGCCGAGGTCGACTATCTCTTCTTCCGCAACTACGGCGCCGCGATGTTCTTCGACGCCGGCAACGCCGCCAACGAGCCGTGGCCCAAGCTCGACCGCAGCGTCGGCATCGGCATGCGCTGGAAATCGCAGGTGGGCATGCTCCGCATCGACATCGCGCACCCGCTCGACGATCCGGACACCGACTATCGGCTGCACTTGAGCATCGGCTCCGACCTATGAAGCGCGCGCTCCGCAAGATCGCTGTCGCGCTCGGCGCAATCACCGCGCTCACGTTCGTCACGGCCGCGGGCATCGTGATCTGGGCTTGTCTGTCCCCGAGCGGATTGCGGTTCCTCGCGGCTCGCGTGCTGCCGCGGCTGCCCGCGGGCGTGTCGATCGATACGGTCAGCGGGCGGCTCGCCGGGCCGCTCGAGCTTGCCGGCATCGCGGTGCGCACGGACACGATGGAGCTGCGCGTCGCGAGGGCGGAGCTCCGCTGGAATCCGCGCGCGCTGCTCGACCGGACGTTCGACGTCGAGGGGCTCGACGTCAGCGGCGTGGACGTGGTCGCGCTTGCCGGCGTCGAGCCGCGCGAGCCGGCCGAGCCGTTGCGACTGCCCGAAGGCATCGAGCTTCCGGTCGACGTCCGCGTCGCCGCCGCTTCGATCGATGCGATCCGCTACTTCGCGAGCCCCGGCACGGAACCGTTGGCGATCGAGCACGTGAGCGCCGCCGGCCGGCTCGACGGCGACGCGCTCGAGGTCGGCGAGCTCTCCGTCCATGCGCCGCTGTTCGACGTCTCGGCCGCCGTGAGCGTCGTGCCGCGCGCTCCGTATGTAATCTCCGGGCGGCTCGAGTGGGTGGTGCGGCCCGCGGGCTATCCGGAGGTGCGCGGCAGCGCGCAGTTGTCGGGCGACAGCGGCCTGGTGACGATCGAGCCGCGCGCCGCGGAGCCCTATGAGGCTCGCGCGACCGTGCGAGTGGCGGAGCCGCTGACGGCGCCGCGCATCGACGGCGACGCGGAGCTGACGATCGAGCCGGCGGCGCTCGGCGTGACGCAGCTGCCCGTCGACGCCGTCCACTCGCGACTGTCCGTGCGCGGCCCGCTCGACGCGCTCGAGGTCACCGCGCATCTCGACCTCGCCGGCGGAGAAGTCGACGGCGTCACCGCCGACCTGGCAGCTCGCTATGCGGGAGACGGAGTAGAGGTCCGGGCGCTCGACCTCGCCGAGCCGGTGTCGGGGGCCGCGCTGCACGCCTCGGGCCGCGTCACGATGGACGGGGAGCAGCCCGCGCTCGATCTCACCGCGCGCTGGTCGAACTTCGGCTGGCCGCTGCGCGGCGACCGCCAGGTCCGCACCGACGGCGGCACGCTGACGCTGCGCGGCACGCTCGACGACTACACGCTTGCGCTCGACGGCGGCCTCGCGCTCGCCGACGAAGTCGACGGCAAGGTCAGCGCGAGCGGGACCGGCGGCAGCGACGCGTTGCGGCTCGAGCGAGTCGAGATCGAAGCGCTGCGCGGACGGATCGCCGGCCAAGCGAACGTCAGATGGACGCCGAAGCTCGCCGGCGCGGCGGAGGTCACGGCCACGGGCATCGATCCCGGCGTGCTGCTTCCCGGCTGGCCGGGGCAGCTCGGTGCGCACGTGCGCGCCGATGCCGCGCTCGACGGCGACGCGCTCTCCGTTGCGCTGCACGAGCTCGCCGTGAAGGGCCGTCTGCGCGACCGCCCCGTCGATCTCGACGCGCGCGGCGGCTATGCGGGCGACACGCTGCGGCTCGACTCGCTCGCGCTCCGATCAGGCGCCAGCAGCGCGAGCACCCACGGCACCGCGGGCTCGTCGCTCGCGCTGGAATGGCGCGTCGAAAGCCCCGACCTCGCGGATCTCTGGCCGGGGCTCGCGGGACGGTTGTCGGCGCACGGCGGCCTGAGCGGCCCGCGCGCGCGACCGCGCATCGGCGTCGAGGCGCACGGCAGCGGCCTCGCGTTCGAAACGTCGGCGGTGAAGGACTTCGATCTCGCGGCCGACGTCGACGTCGCCGGCAAGGCGCCGTCGTCGCTCGCGCTCGCCGTCGCCGGCGCGCGGTTGCCGGGCGTGGCAGCCGAGCGCCTGCGCCTCGACGGCAAGGGCAACGCGGCACATCACGAGCTCTCGCTGTCGGCGGCGACGAGCGCCGGCGATGCGGAGCTGGCCCTCACCGGCAGCCTCGCCGATCCCTGGACGCGTGCGTTCGCCTGGACCTTCGACGTCGGCACCGCGACCTTCGGCTACGCACAGCTCGCGCCGTGGACGCTGCGCGAGCCCGCGTCGGGGCGCCTCACGCGAACCGAGGCCGAGCTCGAGCGGAGCTGCTGGCAGAGCAGCGGAGCGGAGCTCTGCGTGGAAGGCACGCGCGTGCCGGGCCGGCTCGAATCGCGCTTCGCGCTATCGCAGTTGCCGTTCGACTACTTCGCCGCGCTGCTCGCGATGCCCGTGAGCATCGACGGCGGCCTGAGCGTCGAAGGCACGTTCGAGCAACTTGCGAAGGCGACACCGCGCTTCGACGCGCGGCTCTCCACGTCTCCGGGCCGAATCGCGTCGGGCGGCGGCGCTGCCGGCGACGGCCGCACCGTAGTGGCCGGCGGCCCACCGGTCACGCTCGCGTTCGGTCCGGCCGAAGGCCGCGTCGCGATGAGCGACGATCGGCTCGAAGCCTCGCTGCGGGTGCCGTTCGAGGACGACGGCTCGGTGGAGGCGAGCGCGCGGATCGGCACCGGCGACGGCGCGCCGTTCGAAAAGCGTTCGCTCGACGGGCGCTTGTCGATCGCAGCCGCGTCGCTCGGCTTCGTCGGCAACCTGGTCGCCGAATTGCAGAACACCCAGGGCTCCGTGAACGGCGATCTGCGCGCGTCCGGGACGGTCGGCTCGCCGCGGCTCGCCGGCACGCTCGCGCTGGCGGACGGCAAGGCCACGCTACCCGACGCCAACGTCCAGCTCGAGGACGTGTCGGTCGAGCTCACCGGCGACGGCGCGAACGGCCTCACCGTCGACGCGCGGGCGCGCAGCGGCGGCGGCAATATGAACGCCGCGGGCCGCCTGTCGCTCTCTGGCGGCGATTCCGAGGGCCGAATCACCGTCGAGGGCGACGCGTTCGAGGTCTTCGACACGCCCGACGCGCAAATCGCCGTGTCGCCCGACCTCGCGCTGACGCTGACGCCCGGCGGCCTTGCGCTCACCGGCACCGTGACGGTGCCGCACGCGCGGCTCACGCCGCGCGACACCGGCACCGATGCCGTGGCGCCGTCGCGCGATCAACGGATCGTCAGCTCCGGCGACGGCGCGGACCGGGCCGACGCCCGGCCGTTCTCCGCGAACGTGCAGCTCGCGCTCGGCGACGACGTCAGCGTGCAAGGGTACGGCCTCACGGGGCGATTGGCCGGCGCGGTGCAGATCGGGCAGAAGCCCGGCGAGCCGGCCACCGGCACCGGCACGCTCCGCGTCGAGAACGGCGTCTACGAGGCCTACGGCCAGAAGCTCGAGATCGAGAGCGGCCGAGTGGTGTTCGCCGGCGGACCGATCGACGAGCCCGGCGTCGACATCCAGGCCGTCCGCCACCCGGCCGAGGACGTGACCGTCGGCGCGCGCGTGCGCGGGCTGCTCACGGCGCCCGAGCTCTCGCTGTACTCGGAGCCGTCGATGCCGCAACAGGAGCAGCTCTCGTACCTCGTGCTCGGCCGGCCGCTCGAGAACGCGTCGGCCTCGGAGTCCTCCGCAATGTCGCGCGCCGCGCTCGCGCTCGCGCTCAAGGGCGGCAACTTCGTCTCGAAGCGCATCAATCAGAATCTCGGCCTCGACACATTCGGCATCGAGGCGGATACCGGCCAGCCGGCGGAGAAGTCCGAGTTCGTCATCGGCAAGTATCTGACGCCGAGCCTCTACGTGAGCTACGGCATCGGGCTGTTCGAGCCCGTCAACACCGTGCGGCTGCGTTACGCGCTGGCGCGGCGCTGGCGGCTCGTGACGGAGTCGTCGTCGGAGGCGAGCGGGGGAGACGTGATCTACAACGTCGAGCGGCGGTGAGGGCGGCTCGAAGCGTACGGCGCCTAATCCTGACAGTCGCTGTCAGGAAACCGCGGTTATCGTGTATGGGAGGTGGCTCCCCGGGCCGGACTCGAACCAGCGACCAACGGATTAACAGTCCGTCGCTCTACCAACTGAGCTACCGGGGAACATGGGCCCGCAAGGCAGGGCGGCATTCTGGAAGATGCCTCGCGGTGTGTCAAGGCAACCAGCGGCGATTTACTTTGAATCTCAGTAAGTTAGATGCGATCGGCGCGCGCGATGCCGGCTCAAGCCGCAAGGAACCCGTGCATCCGCCGCACGGCCTCCTCGAGAAGATCCAGCGACGCCGCGAACGACAACCGCACGTGCCCCGGCGCGCCGAACGCGGAGCCCGGCACGAGGGCGACGCCGGTGGTTTCGAGCAGCCGCTCGCAGAGCTCGACGTCGGTCGCGAGCCCCTTCGCGCGCAGCGCGCCTTCGACGTTCGGCAGCAGATAGAACGCGCCGTCGGCGCGCACGCAGCTCACGCCCGGCAGCGCGGCCACGCGCTCGAACACCACGTCGTGCCGGCGCTTGAACTCCGCGCACATTTCCGCGACGCAGCGCTGGTCGCCGTCGAGCGCCGCGCGCGCGGCGGCCTGCGAGATCGTCGAGGCGCTAGTCGTGCTCTGGCTCTGGAGGCTCGTCATCGCCTTGATCACGGACAACGGCCCCGCCGCGTAGCCCAAGCGCCAGCCGCTCATCGCGTACGCCTTCGACATGCCGTTGACGGTGAGCGTGCGGCCGTAGAGATCGGGGCACGCCTGCGCGAAGCTCGCGAACGGCGCGCCCGCCCAGTAGATGTGCTCGTAGATGTCGTCGGCCACGATCACGACACGCGGGTGCTCGCGCAGCACGGCGCCGAACGCCTCCCAGTCGTCGCGCGTGTACACGGCGCCGGTCGGATTGCAGGGGCTGTTCAGGAACAGCAGCCGGGTCTTCGGCGTGATCGCCGCGGCGAGCTGCTCGGCGCCGATCTTGAAACCGCGGTCGGCGCCCGCATGCACGATCACCGGCTCGGCGTCGGCGAGCCGCACCATGTCGGGATACGACACCCAGTACGGCGCGGGCACGATCGCCTCGTCGCCGGGGTCGAGGAGGGCGAGGCACGCGTTGTAGCAGGACTGCTTCGCGCCGCTCGAGACCAGGACCTGCTCGGGCGCGTACGCGAGCCCGTTCTCGCGCGCGAGCTTCGCGACCACGGCCTCCTTGAGCGCGCGGGTGCCGTCGACGGCCGTGTACTTGGTGTCGTTGCGGGCGAGCGCCTCGCGCGCGGCGGCCTTGATGTGCTCCGGCGTGGGGAAGTCGGGCTCGCCGACGCTGAGCACGATCATGTCGCGGCCCTGCTCGCGCAGCCGGCCCGCGAGCGCGGTGATGCTCACGGTGGGCGAGGGACGAATGCGCTGCAAACGGTGCGCGAGGCGGATGGTCAAAGGTGGAACCTTTTGCGGACAGGGCGGCTCGCTTATCTTAAGACGTGGCGCTTGAACGACCAACCGCAGGGAGCGCTGAGATGAGTGAAAAAGCTCTCAAACTGACCTCCGAGCTTGCTCCCGCCGGCGACCAGCCGCAGGCAATCGCGTCTCTCGTTGATGGACTGCAAACGGGTCTCGCGAGACAAACTCTGCTGGGAGTGACAGGGTCGGGCAAGAGCGTCGGTTATGACGATCCACTGTTTGTGGAAGAAGAGGTCGACGGCATTCTTTCCGGGCGCGTGGTACAAGCCGGACCGTTTATCGATTCCCTCATCGCTATCGGGGGACTGAACGACAGCGCTGAAACCGAGCGTTTCGAGAGCAGCAATCGTACTTTCTTTACTCAGACCTATGATCCGACCGGCGGCACTTCCGCGCGATATAGAGTCGCGGCATTCCTGAGGCATCGGGCACCGGGCAAGATGTTTCGGCTGACCACCTCCTGCGGTCACGCTGCAACGCTCACTGGAGACCACAACGTCTGGATTCTCCGGGACGGTGATCTGACGCTCGCGAGAACGGCCGAGATCCGAGATACGGACTACGTACCCGTTCCAGATGCACTAGTCGGTTCGGAGAATCTGCTCGCTCTCGAAACGCTGCCCTATCTCGCCGACACTGATCTATCGGTGTTCGCTGAACAACCAATACTCCAATTCGCGGCAGCCGGGGGGCAAGCGTACTTGAGCACATCGCTCAAAGCAGCCGGCCTGCATCCAACAAAAAAACTTTACGCGATGCGGCGCGGTCTGAGAGGGCGCGGACTGAAAGTCGCAAAGTATCTTCAGATGATTGCTTCGGACGCAGCGCTCGCGGACTTGTGCCGCTCCGGGAGCGTCTCGGTAGGCGGTAAACGAACTCACTGCCGATTGCCGGCCAGGTTGCCGCTATCTGAGAACCTACTAGCCCTGTTCGGTCTGTATGTGGCGGAAGGGAATTGCCAGCAGAGATTCTTCACCGTCTCTAACCGTCATCCGACTCTTAGAGCTCGGGTCGAAGCTGCGCTCAACGAGCTCGGTATCCCTTTCGCAACACGAGAAAACACCGACTACGTCGTGTCCTCCGCTGCGTTCACGGCACTACTTGGCAGGCTCTGCGGCAGCAGGGCCGCCCGAAAGCACCTGCCAGATTTTTGGCCGCGACTCTCCAATAGGTCCCTAGCGACTATGCTTCGAGCCTATTTTGACGGCGACGGCACCGTTGACGGAAGCGGCCAAGTAATCGCCACGACTGCGAGCGAACAACTCGCGTCCGACTTGGCCTACGCGCTCAAGCGCTTCAGCATCCACGCGCGAATCCGGGAGACTTGGAAACGCGCCACGAACTCGAGTCACGAGGGCGGCCGATATTTCAACGTGACCGTTTCTGGCCAGGAAGATGTCCTGCGTTACGCGGCGGGCATCGGATTCGAACACCCTGAAAAGAGCGCTCGCTTGAGCGTCTTGCTAGGTCGGCGTTGCGACACCAACGTGGACATCGTTCCTGTCGCACCGGCGGCCATGACTGCCCTCCGGGAACAACTTGATCTTTCGAGGAAGCAACTTGCTCGCCTCGCGGGTTGCTCGCGCCCTATGGTTAGCATGATAGAAGCCGGCCGACGGCGACCTAGCCGCAGACTTTTACGGCGCCTGTTGGATGCTTTGGCAGCCGAAGGCCGGACAAGAGTGCCGATCCAAATCGAGTGGTGGGGGCAATGGAAACGCTTGCAGGGGTTGTGCGCAGTGCGATGGACACGAGTGGATGAAGTACGCGAAGTCCCCTACGCATATCAGCACGTCTACGATCTTTCGGTCCCGGGAGCGGAGACGTTCCTCGCAGGACGGGGAGGCCTCGTAGTTCACAACACCTTCAGCATGGCGTCCGTCATCGACGCCGTGCAGCGGCCGGCGCTCGTGCTCGCCCACAACAAGACGCTCGCCGCGCAGCTCTACGGCGAGTTCCGCGAGTTCTTCCCCGAGAACGCCGTCGAATATTTCGTCTCGTACTACGACTACTACCAGCCCGAGGCGTACGTGCCGTCGAGCGATACGTACATCGAGAAGGACGCGTCGATCAATCAGCACATCGAGCAGATGCGGCTGTCGGCGACCAAGTCTTTGCTCGAGCGCCGCGACGTGGTGATCGTCGCGACCGTGTCCGCGATCTACGGCCTCGGCGACCCGGCGGCCTATCACCGGATGGTGCTGCACCTGGCGCGCGGCACGCCGATCGACCAGCGCGAGCTGCTGCGGCGCTTGACCGAGCTCCAGTACACGCGCAACCCGCTCGACCTCGCGCGCGGCACCTATCGCGTGCGCGGCGACGTGATCGACGTGTTCCCGGCGGACTCCGACCGCGACGCCGTGCGCATCGAGCTCTTCGACGACGAGATCGAGCAGCTCAGCGTGTTCGACCCGTTGACGGGCGAGATCCTGCGCACGATGCCGCGCACGACGATCTATCCGAAGACGCACTACGTGACGCCGCGCGAGACGCTCGTGGCGTCCGTCGACCAGATCCGCGTGGACTTGAAGGACCAGCTCGAGAAGCTGCGGGCCGCGAACAAGCTCGTCGAGGCCCAGCGGCTCGAGCAGCGCACACGCTTCGACATGGAGATGATCCTCGAAGTCGGCTACTGCTCGGGCATAGAGAACTACTCGCGGTATTTATCGGGGCGCCGCCCCGGCGAGCCGCCGCCGTGCCTGTTCGACTATCTGCCGGACGACGCGCTCTTGTTCGTCGACGAGAGCCACGTGACGATCCCGCAGCTCGGCGGCATGTACCGCGGCGACCGCGCGCGCAAGGAGACGCTCGTCGAGTACGGCTTCCGCTTGCCGTCGGCGCTCGACAACCGGCCGCTGTCGTTCGAGGAGTACGAGCAGATCGCGCCGCAAACGATCTTCGTGTCCGCGACGCCGGGGCCCTACGAGCGCGGTCACTCGGCGCAGATCGTGGAGCAGGTGGTGCGGCCCACCGGCCTCGTGGATCCGGACGTCGAGGTGCGGCCGGCAGGCACGCAAGTGGACGACGTGCTATCGGAGATCAACGCGCGGGTCGCGCTCAACGAGCGCGTGCTGATCACGACGCTGACGAAGCGGATGGCGGAGGACCTCACCGACTACCTTCAGGAGCACGGCGTTCGCGTGCGCTATCTGCACGCCGACGTCGAGACCGTGGAGCGCATGGAGATCGTGCGGGACCTCCGGCTCGGCGAGTTCGACGTGCTCGTCGGCATCAACCTGCTGCGCGAGGGTCTCGACTTGCCGGAGGTATCGCTGGTCGCGATCTTCGACGCCGACAAGGAAGGCTTCCTGCGCTCGGAAGGCTCGCTGATCCAGACGATCGGCCGCGCCGCGCGCAACGTGCGCGGCAAGGCCATCCTGTACGCCGATCAGATCACGGGCTCGATGCAGCGAGCGATCGACGAGACCGACCGCCGGCGCGCGAAGCAGGTCGAGTTCAACGCCGAGCACGGCATCGAGCCGAAGTCGATCACCAAGGCGATCCAGGACGTGATGGAAGGCGCGCGGAGCCAGTCGCCGCGCGGCAAGCGGGGCGAGCGGGGCCGGCGCGGCCGCGGCGACGAAGGACCCTCGACCTACGCGCGGCTCACACCCGAGCAGGCCGTCGCACGCATCCAGCAGCTGGAGAAGAAGATGTATCAGCACGCGCGCGACCTCGAGTTCGAGCAGGCCGCGCGGCTGCGGGACGAGATCAACGACTTGCGTCAGCAAGGCATGGGCTTTCCGAAGCGCGCCGTCGAGCCGGCGTGAGCCCGGTCACGCGGCGCGGTGCGCGCACTTGAGATTGGGTGGTCGAACTGGTTATCGTGCGCGTTCCTCAGGCGCGTAGCTCAGTGGTAGAGCACCACCTTGACATGGTGGGGGTCGTAGGTTCGAAACCTATCGCGCCTACCAGCTTTCAGAAACTTGCGACCCCCGTCTCCGGACGGGGGACACGCAAGGGACACGCATGGCCGGCGCGAAACAAAAGGTCTCAGCAGCTCGGCTGCTGATCGTTCTGAGCCGCTTCCTCGCGGCCGCGGCGCTCGCGCTCGGCGCAGGCACGGCCGGCGCTCAAAACCTCGAGCGCCTCGAGCCGAGCGCGGCGCATCCGACGATCGGCTACTACATCGCTCCGGGCGAAGCCGGCTCCCAGTTCAGGCCGGGCGACGTGGACCTCGCGCGCTGGGCACTCGGCGCCTGGCAACGGGCGCTCGGCGGCGCGCTCGAGCTCACGCCGGCGCCGGAGAGCGAAGCGCTGCTGCGCGTGCACTTCATCGCGGCGGACGCCGCCGATGCGGGCCAGTACGGCGAGATGCGGGCGATCCGCGTCGACGGTCAGCGCGGCGCGGAAGTCTTCATCCGGCCCGACACCGATGCCCTCGGCCCCGAGATCGCGTCGCGTGCGCGGGTCGACGCGCTGTTTCGCGACACCATCGTCTATCTCACCTGCCTGCACGAGCTCGGCCATGCGCTCGGCCTGCGCCACACGGCGAGCTTCGACGACGTGATGTACTTTTTCGGCTTCGGCGGCGACATCCCCGAGTTCTTCGGCCGCTATCGCAGGGCACTCGAGTCCCGCAACGACATCGCGAAGGTCTCCGGGCTCTCGGCCGGCGACCTCGCGCACCTCCACGACCTCTACCGCCGAAAATAGGGACATGCTTGGACATGCTGCCTTTTCCGCCGAGAGAGGCTCGCAGCGCTGCGACGCGCTCACGCGGAAAAAGCAGCATGTCCCTATTTTCCTGCCCACTCGGGGGCGAACCCCCTGAAAACAAAGGCGTTTGCCGTCGAGCACCGCCTTGTGCGCGCACGGACGTGCCCGTACAATGCCGCCCTGTCCCGAATGGCGGCTACGGCCGATCACCGGGACGAACGCGACGGACGGCCGTTGGCGAGCGCAGGACGAGTGGGTGGGAGCCCGCGTCGTCGCCGCAAGCCACGGCCGAATTGTTTTTGATTAGCGTAAGGAGCACCGAATCTCTCAACCCAAGCGCGTAAGACGCAACTCGGAGATCAACTCTCCGCAAGTCCGTGTCATCGGCCCGACGGGCGACCAAATGGGAATCATGACGATCCAAGAGGCGCTTAGAAGCGCGGAGTCGTCAGGACTGGATCTCGTGGAAGTGGCCCCGGGTGCCGAGCCTCCGGTCTGCAGAATCATGGACTACGGCAAGTTCGTGTTCGAGCAGAACAAGAAGGCGCAGTCGGCGCGTCGCAAGCAGAAGCAGATTCAGGTCAAGGAGATCAAGTTCCGGCCGGGCACCGAAGA
>DASUFK010000187.1:0-2398 GCA_036274615.1 Gammaproteobacteria bacterium
CGTCGACACGACGTAGAGCACCGCGGGGCCCGGCGTGAAGCAGAGCAGCGTCTCGAGGATCACGAAGGCGACCCACGTGTCGAGCGTCACCGTCGCGCGCCTCCGGCTACATGCTGCGGCCGTCGAACGGCTTGCGCTTCAACGTCGCGATGTCCACGCCACTCAGGCAGCGCGCATTGATCGCCGCCATCGGCTTGCCGCCGGGCCCGATGCCGAGCCCGAACGGCGCGGCGCCGCACTTCTTGCAGAAGTGGTGCTGGATCACGTGCTTGTTGAAGGTATAGACCGCGAGACCCGCTTCGGGCGTCTCGAGCTTGAACTGCTCGCGCGGCACGAAGAACAGCAGGTAGCCCTTCATGCTGCAGTGCGAGCAGTTGCACTCCATCACCTGGTCGAAATCGGCCTCGACCTCGAAGGTGTTTTGGCCGCAGTGACAGCTTCCCGTGTATCGCATGGCGCGCTCCTCGGTTGCGGGGACTCAGAAGCTCGACGGCTGGAGAACCACGTCGAACGTCGTCTGGTCGAACGGCAGCACCTGACGTGCGGGACGGTGCAGGTCGGCGATCACGGTGATCGCGGCGCCGCGCGGCTGCCGGTCGCAGAGCGGCATGTCGGCGAGGATGCGGTACTTGCCGTCCGGGCCGCTGCGCGTCGTGAGGCGCTCGTCGAGATATGCCGCCTCGATCACGGCGAACGGTATCGGCACGCCCTTCGGATCGCGGACCGAGCCCGCGAGCTCGTACTGGTGGCACGTGGCCTTCACGATCCATCGCTCGATGAGGCCGATGCTCGGCTCGCGGCTCGCGCTGTACACCACGTCGAGCACGTAGAAGAACGCGAACGCGAGCACCGCGGCGACGGCCGCGGTGGCGACGTAACGAAGCGGTCCGGGCAGGTTCATCGGCCGTATTGTCGCCTACGCCCGCAGACGCTGCCCAACGGAGATTGCTTAAGCGGGAATCCGCAGCAATTTGCTCAGGGTGCCGCCGAGGATCGCCTCCTTGTCGGCGTCGCGGAGGAACGGCGCGTTCACGACGATGTCGATCGTGTCGGGCCAGGCATACGGCATATCCGAGCCGTAGACGACCTGGCTCACGCCGGTCTCCGCCACGAGATGCCGCAGCGCCTCCGACGAGAAGACCATCGTGTCGACGAGCAGCTGATCCTTGAAGTACTCGCTCGGCTTGCGCTTGTTCGCGCAGTCGGCGTCCGGGCGGAAAGAGCAGGACGCGTCGCTCCTGCCCAGGTACGACGGCAGATAGCCGCCGCCGTGCGCCGCGCAGACCTTGAGTCGCGGGAAGCGGTCGAGCGTGCCGTCGTAGATCAGGTGGCTCAAGAACACCGTGGTCTCGAGCGGATTGCCCACGATGTTCGGGAGACTGCCGCGGCCGTCGAGCGCGCCGTCGCGCGCGATGTTTTGCGCGTTGTTCGGGTGCATGAAGACCGGCACGCCGAGCTCCTGCGCCTTGGCCCAGAACGCGTCGTACTTCGGGCCGGTTGGCGGCTCGTTGTTCACGTGGCCGCCGATCGACGCGCCGCGCGAGCCGAGGCTCTTCACGGCGTGCTCGAGCTGCTCGGCCGCGAGGTCGGGGAACTGGAGCGCGGGCGAGCTCAGCGGGACGAAGCGCTCGCGGTTCGCGTTGCACCACTTCGCCAAGCCTTCGTCGTGGACCGCGACGATCTGTTTCGCGGCCTCGCGCTCGGCCGAGTACCACCAGTAGGTGTTGACGCTGAGCGCTTGCACGTCGATGCCGCGCTCGTCCATCGACTTGAAGCGCTCGGCGCCGAGCACGAGCGTAGGCGGCGCGACGCGCGGCGCGTTGACGCCGGGCACGCGCTCGGTGACTTCGGGGAAGACGCAATGCGCGTGGATGTCGACGACTTTGATCTTCTTGCCGCCGACGCGGATCTCCTTGCGGGCGGTTTGGCCTTGGGCGATTGGCGCGATGCCGAGCGCGGCATACGTGGCCGCGATGGTTCCGGCCGCGTGCAGGAAATGTCTGCGACTGGACATTGGGCTCCCCCTTCTCTTTGTTCTGCTACGTCTTCGTTGACGCCGCCTCGCGGCGGAGCCAGTCGAGGAACGAGTGGCCTTTGCGCGCTAGATTACGCTCGAGACGGCGGGTGCAGTCGCAGCTGTCGCACGACCACGGCTCCGTGCCGTTCTCGTGGCGGCAGGTGCGGCGGTTGATCGCGTCGAGCGCCGCGCGGGCGAGGCCGGGTTTGAGCTTGGCGCGGACGAGGTAGCGCATCAGAAAAAGATCAGATAGAGCACGCCGACGAGGATCAGCTTCTTCGCCACCCAGTACGTCGGGTAATGCCACTTCTTCAGCCGCTGCCCCTGCAGCTGGATCAGATGCACGTACTCGGTGAACGTGCTCAACACGCCCTGCTTGTC
>DASUFK010000188.1:0-3111 GCA_036274615.1 Gammaproteobacteria bacterium
TCGAGCAGCTCACGCACCTCGTCCGCTTCGTCGTCGGGAACGTAACGCAGATTGAGGAGGAGCTTCGCCACCGGCTACGACTATGGCAGACAACTCGCTGTCGCCGCCACGGCTCGCCGTCGCGGCGGCGTGACGAAAACCGCCGGCTAGCGGACGTGCGTGGCGAAGAAGTAGGCGAAGCCGAGCAGCACGGCCATCTGACCCAGGATGGCCATGTACATCTGACGCGTGATGCTGCTCGCGCTTTCGGCAACCCTGCCTTCCAGCTTCGCGAAGTCGACGCGCAGATTGGCCATTTCGCCGTGCAGCACCGCGAGATCCTGTTTGGTGGCCAGCGTGTCGTGGGCGCCGATCTCGACATCGATGGCGCGCACGATCGCGCGCGCCTGCGCGGGCGGTACGTCCGCCTTCTCGAGAATCTCCAACGACTCGGCTTGCATCGACACGATGGTAACGGCTCGCGTACGTCGAAAGTCAACGCGGACATTGTGTCGAACGCCCCTTCCCGCGGCGACGCGCGAAACCGCCGATTCGGCGGATTTATTCCGCAGCTTGCAACACAACGCCGGAATGGCAACACTGCCAGCAGCAACGGAGCTCGAACCATGAAACACCTCGTATGGGCCCTTGCGGCCGCCTCGTCGCTCGCAGTCGCTACCCCCGCGCTCGCGCAGATTCCCGACTACGTCACCAAAGCCGTCGCCGACCCCGCGCGCGCGCAAGACGCCGCGAACGACGCGCGCCGCAAAGTCGCGGAGCTCGTCGCCTTCTCCGGCGCGAAGCCCGGCGACCGCGTGGTCGACCTGATTCCCGGCAGCGGCTACTTCACGCGCGTGTTCAGCAAGGTCGTGGGACCGCAGGGCCGCGTCTACGCCGTGTGGCCCATGGAGTACGACGAGAAGTACGACAAGGTGCAAGCCGTCGCCGCCGAGTACGGCAACGTCGACCTGCTGATTCAACCGGCGGCGAAGCTCACCACGCCGCAGCCGGTGGACGTGGTGTTCACGTCGCAGAACTATCACGACTACCCCGACAAGTTCATGGGCCCCACGGATCCCAAGATCTTGAACGCGGCCGTCCTTGCCGCGCTCAAGCCGGGCGGCCTCTACGTGATCGTGGACCACTCCGGCGAAGCGGGCTCGGGTATGCGCGACACGGACACCTTGCACCGCATCGACGAGGCGATCGTGAAGACGCAGGTGACCGCCGCGGGGTTCGAGTTCGTCGGCGAAAGCGACGTGCTGCGCAATCCGGCGGACGACCGCAAGGCCAACGTGTTCAATCGCGCGATCCGCGGCCAAACGGACCAATTCGTCTACAAATTCCGCAAGCCGACGAAGTGACGCGCCCGCGTCCGCTCCTCTTGCCATCCCAAAGGAGTCCGGCTAGGCTCCTCTAACCATCCCAGAGGAAGCGGCATGCCGGGCTCCGAGTCGTCGTCCATTCTCCAAGGCACCCTCGACCTGATGGTGCTGAAGACGCTGCGAGACTTGGGCCCGCTGCACGGCTACGGCATCGCGCTTCGCATCGAGCAGGTGGGCGAGCGCGCCTTGATCGTGAATCAGGGAACGGTCTACCTCTGCCTGGTGCGCCTGCTCCAGAAGAAGTGGATCAAGGCGGCGTGGGGTGTGTCGGAGAACAACCGCAAGGCCAAGTTCTATTCCCTCACCAAGGCCGGCCTCAAGCAATTGCAGGCCGAAACCGAGAACTGGGAGCGCATCGCTTCCGTGATGGGCCGCCTCCTGAATCCGCAAACCCAGAGCTGAAGCCGTGCTCGCCTTCTTCAACATGATTGCCGCGCGCATTCGCGGGTTCTTCCGCCCGGCCAACGAGCAGGACTTCGACGAGGAGATCGCCGCTCACCTCGCAATGGCGGAAGAAGACGGCGTGAAACGCGGGCTCACGCCTGAGGAGGCGCGCCGCGCCGCGCGCGTGAGATTCGGGGGCATCGCGCAGCTGCGCGAGTCGCGGCGCGAGGCGTGGGGGCTGCCGTGGCTCGACGCCTTCACGCTCGACGCCAAGCTCGGGCTGCGCATGCTGCGTCGGTCGTGGGGGCTCACCCTCGCCGGTGGGCTGGCTCTCACGATCGTGATCACGGTCGCCGCGGTGGTCTTCGCCTTTCTCCACCAGTTCATGGGGCGCGTGGCGCCGCCGCTCGACGAAGGCGAGCGCGTGGTGGCCCTCCAGATCTGGGACGCGGACGCGCACCTGAGGCGCGAGACGCCACGCGCCGACCTCGAGCGCTGGGGCGCAACGTTGAAATCGGTGGAGGACATCGGCGCCTTTCAAACCGTCGAGCGCCGGCTCGCCGGCGGCGCCGCCCCGGCCGAATGGGTGCAGGTCGCGGAGATCACCGGGTCCGCCTTCCGGCTTGCGCGCGTGCCGACGCTTCTCGGGCGGTGGATCGCCCCCGCCGACGAGCGCCCCGACGCTCCCCCGGTGGTGATGATCGCGTACGACGTGTGGCAGTCGCGGTTCGCGGCGGATCCCGGAGTGATCGGCCGAACGGTGCGGCTCGGCGACGTCGCGCACACCGTGGTGGGCGTGATGCCCGAGGGCTTCGCGTTCCCCGTGAACCACCGCTACTGGATCCCGCTCCGCTCGGATTTCTTAGGCGCGCTGAAGCCGGCGCCGGAAGGCGCCGTGTTCGCGCGGCTCGCGCAAGGCGTGTCACTCGAAGCGGCCCAGGCGGAGCTTGCGGTGATCGGACTGCTGCCGGCGGCGAGCGAGCTCGGGGGCAGAGACGCGCGCCGCGCACGCCTCGTCCCTTACACGTTCGCCTTCACCGACGACGTCGAGGTCGGAGAGCTGGCGTTGCGGCAGCGGCTCATTCTTCTTCTCGTGAGCCTGCTGCTCGTGCCGCCCTGCCTGAACATCGCGATCCTGATCTACGCGCGAACGGTCACGCGCCAGGAAGAGCTCGCCGCGCGCTTCGCGCTCGGCGCGAGCCGCAGCCGCATCGTGGCGCAACTCTGCGTGGAGGTGCTCGTGCTCGCCGCGGCGGCGGGAGGCGTGGCGCTCGCGGTGTCACGTCCGATCCTCGCGCAGATCGGCGCGGCCATCCGCCGCATCCCGGAGCTCGGCGGCGCGCTGCCGTTCTGGGTGGACTTC
>DASUFK010000189.1:0-15546 GCA_036274615.1 Gammaproteobacteria bacterium
GGTGAACACCTCGAGACGGCCCACGCGCGCGGCGACCGGCACCGGCAGGGCGGCGCGCAACGCCGCGGCGTCGAGCAGCTCCAGGCGCCGCTCGAGACGGTAGCCGACGCCCGGCAGCGCCTCGACGTCGAGGCCCCACTCCGCGAGACGCGCAATCTGCTTCCAGACGGCCGCGCGGGTGACGCCGAACTCGCGCGCGAGGTCTTCGCCGGAATGCGGCTCGCCGTCCGCCAACGCGCGAAGTATGAGCTCAGGTGTCACTCGATCTCACTTGCCGCCCGTGAGCCTCGCCCAGACCGGACGCGTGAACCTCGACTCCGTGCCGTTCAGCATCCGTTTGATGTTCCCGCGGTGCGCGAAGATCAGCAGCGCCACCGTGGCAAAGTCGAACACGAACAGGCCAGGCTGGTCCGGCAGATGAAAGATACCCACCACGACCACGGACACGACGCCGGCGCTGATGGTGGCGAGCCCCACATAGCCCGTGAGCAGCACGATTGCGATCCACGAGACCAGCACCGGCAGAGCCACCACGGGTGCGAAGTACACGAGCAGCCCCGCGGCGGTCGCGCCGCCCTTGCCGCCGCGGAAACCGAACCACACCGGAAAGACATGGCCCACCACGGCGGCGAACGCCACGGCGTAGACGAGCAGCTCGGGGTCGAGGCCGGGATCGGGCACGATGCCGGGCAGTGCGAGCGGCGGAATCACGATCGCGGCGAGAATGCCCTTGCCGATGTCGATCACCATGACCCCGAGCGCGAACCACTTGCCCTGCGTGCGCAGCGCGTTCGTGCCACCCGCATTGCCGCTGCCGAGCTTGCGGATGTCGACGCCGCCGCGGAACCAGCCCACCACCAGGCTGCCGAGCACGCCGCCGAGCAGATACCCCAACGTGAACTTGAGCCCGAGCTCGATCATCCTCACCCCCGTGACGAATGCGTGGCGGCTGCTCGGCTCGCCCCGGCGCGTTCCGCAATGTTACGGCTCGATCATTCGCCGAGCCACGCGCGCCGGCGCGCGAGCACGTCGTCGGGCGGCGCGTCCGCGAAGCTGAGGTAGCCGGTATCGAGGGGCGCGGCCTTGAGCACGAGGCCCACCTCGAGCAGCTCGTCCCCGCGAAACACGCTCGCGGTGATGCGCTCGCCGGACTCGAAGCGGCCGAGCCGGCGCTTCAAGTTGCCGTCGCTCACCTTGAGGCGATCCACCGCGATCAGCACGTCGCCGGGATTCAAGCCGGCGCGCTGGGCCGCGCCGCCGTCGATCACGGCCGTGAGCTCGAGGCCGTCGGCGCGCGGCCGAAAGGTCACGCCGAGCGACACGATCTCGCCGTTGGCCGGGCGCGGGGTGCCGCCCTTGTCTTCGGCACCCGTGGCCGCGCGGAGCTCGAGCTTCACGCCGAAGTGAGCGAGCAGCTCGGCGAAAGGCAGGTCCTCGTTACCGCGCACGGCACGGTCGAAGAAAGCACGGAGGTCGACGCCGCTCACCTCGGCGGCGAGCTGCTCGAAGCCGTCCTCCGGCACACCGACGCCGCGCGCGCCGTACCGATTCCAGAGCTCGCGCATCACCGTGTCGAGCGAAGTCTTGCCGGCGGTCTCCGCGCGCAGCGTGAGATCGAGCGCGAGCGCCACGAGCGCACCCTTGGTGTAGTAGCTGATGCTCGTGTTGGGATGGTTGGCTTCGGGGCGATAAAGGATGTCCCACGCGTCGAAGCTCGACTCGGCGAGGCTCTGCTTGAGGCGGCCGGGCAGACGATAGACCCGCGTGAACAGCTCGCCCGTGCGCTGCAGAAACGCGGCCACGCCGAGCACGCCGCTGCGCACCAGCATGAGGTCCTGGTAGTAGCTCGTGATGCCTTCGAAGATCCACAGCTGGCGCGTGTACACCCGCCGGTCGAGGCGATACGGCACGAACGCCGCGGGCTTGGTGCGCTTCACGTGCCAGGTGTGGAAGTACTCATGGCTCGCGAGCGCGAGGAAGCGCTGGTAGTCGCGCGGCACGCCTTGGTCGCCGGCTTTCGGCAAATCGTCGCGGCTGAAGATGAGGCTCGTGGACGCGCGGTGCTCGAGCCCGCCGTAGCCGTCGCCGACGGCGAGACCCAGGAACCAGTAGCGCTCGAACGGCGCCGGGCGGCCGAAGAGGTCGATCTGCGCCTCGCAGATCTGCTTCAAATCCGCGGCCACGCGCTCGAGATCGGACTCGAACCTGCCCGCCACGACCAGATGATGCGGCACCCCTGCTGCTTCGAACTCGACGCTTTCGAAGTCGGACATCTCCACAGGGTGATCGAGCAGCTCGTCGTAGTCGGCTGCGGTGTAGCGGCCGAAGCCCTGCTCGTTGATGTCCGCCGGTTGCAGCGCCGTGGCGACGCGCCAGCCCTCGCAGATCGGATTGCGCGGCAGCTCGAGCGTGACCTCGACGGCCTCGTGGTCGCGGCCCTCGGGCAGCAAGAACACGCACGGCCCGTTGAAGTAGCCGCGCCGGCGGTCGAGGTAGGCGCCGCGCACCGACTGGTCGAGCGCGTAGATCGTGGCGGTGACCGCGAGCTCGCCTTGCGCGCCGCGCGCCACCCACGTGCCGCTCTCGACTTTCTCGAGCGGCAGCGCCTGCCGGCCGCTCGCTGCCGCGATGCTCACGACGAAGCGGGCGAAGTCGCGCAGCAGATAGCTGCCTGGGATCCAGGCCGGCAGCGAGAAGCGCTGCTCCGAGGCGGGATTGTCGATTCGACACTCGATCTCGAAATGATGGCGGTCGAGATCCGCCAAACGGACGCGATATCGGATCAGGGCGGCTTCTCCGCGCTAGGGTGGCGCGCATTGTCGCAGAAAATAGGGACGGGTTACTTTTTCGGTGCGCCGCCGGAGTTATCTCGCTTTGGCCGTTGAGTGCGAGGAGGCAGCGGCCGCTGCCTTGCGGGCATCGCGCGGCCAAAGTGAGACAACGCAGGCGCGCCGAAAAAGTAACCCGTCGCTATTTTCTGTTATCGTGGGTTGCAGGCGGTGCCCATTGGGCCTAACAGGGAACGCAGTCGAAGAGCTGCGGCTGTTCCCGCAACTGTAAACGGCGAGGCCGCGCGTCGAATGCCACTGAGATCGAGCATCTCGGGAAGGCACGCGCAGCCGCTCGAGCCGTGAGCCAGGAGACCTGCCGCCGATGTCGTCCTTCCTCGCGCCGGGAAAGCGCGCGGTGCGGAATCCCGTCGTGGCGACAACCCTGTAACGGGGTCGTGGCGGCGTTCGTTCTCGAGCTCCGGCTTCGACTCCAGTTGTACCGCAGGAGTTGGAGCAGTGCCGGATCTCGTGTTGTTGCTCGCCGCCTCGTTGCCGTCGGTCGCGTCGATCAATCTCTGCGCCGACCAGCTCGTGCTCACGGTTGCAGCGCCCGAGCAGATCGCGACCGTGAGCTGGCTGTCCGCCGATCCCGAGGAGTCGCTGCTCGCGGCCGAAGCCGCGCGCTACCCGCTGAACTACGGCTCGGCGGAGGAGCTGCTGCGCTTTCGCCCCGACGTGGTGATCGCGGGCGCCTACACGAACGCGTTCACGCGCACGCTGCTCGCGCGGCTCGGCTACCGCGTGGTGGAGCTCCAGCCGGAGAGCACCGTGGCCGAGATCGAATCGAACGTGCGGCGGGTCGCGGATGCGGTCGGCCGCACCGAGCGCGGCGACGCGATCGTCGCCGGGATGCAGGCGCGGCTGCACGAGCTGGCAACGCACCGCCCGGCTCACCCGCTGCCCGCGGTCGTGATCGAGCCCGGCAGCTTCACGGTGGGCGAGCACTGGCTCGCGAACGAGCTCATGACGCTCGCCGGCCTGCGCAACGTCGCGGCCGAGCAAGGGCTCGATCGCTGGGGCAGCTTGTCGATGGAGGCACTGCTCACGAGCGCACCCGAGCTCGTGGTGCTCACCGGTTACCGGAGCACGCAGCCGTCGCTCGCGAACGCCGTGCTCGATCACCCCGCTCTTGCGCGGCTGCGCGCGCGCCAGCGGACGGCGTTCGTATCGGGCTCGTATTGGGCGTGCGGCTTGCCGCAGAGCTTGGACGCGGTGGCGCTGCTGCAGGCGGCGGCGCTCGAGCCATGATGGTGGCCGGGGACGCAGCGCCGGACGACGCGGCCGCGGGCCGCCGGCGCTTGTCCGCGTGGCTCGCACTGCTCGCGCTCGTGTCGGCGGGCGCGTCGCTCGTGATCGGCCGCAGCAGCGGCGGACCGACGTTCGGGTTCGGCGCACCGGAGCTCGCGTCGACGATCTTGTTCGACATCCGGCTGCCGCGAACGCTGCTCGCGCTGCTCGTGGGCGGCACGCTCGGGTTGTGCGGCGCAGCGCTCCAAGGTCTGCTACGGAATCCGTTGGCCGAGCCGGGCCTGTTGGGCGCCTCGAGCGGCGCCGCGTTCGGCGCAGTGCTCGTGTTCTACTTCGGGCTCGCGGGCGCCGAGTCGCTCGCGCTGCCGGCGGGCGCCGTGCTCGGCTCGCTCGCCGCGCTCGCGGTGCTCTATGGGCTCGCGGCACGGCGGGGGGACTTCCTGACGATCGTGCTCGCGGGTATCGCGATCAATGCGTTCACCGCCGCGCTCACGTCGCTCGCCCTCAACTTCGCGCCGAGCCCATACGCAGCGCTCGAAATTCTCTTCTGGATGCTGGGGTCGCTCGCGGATAGGAGTCTCGCGCACGTATGGCTGGCCGTGCCGCTCATGGTGCCGGGATGGCTGCTCGTGATCGCGGCGTCGCGCGGGCTCGACGCCCTCACGCTCGGCGAGGAGACAGCCGCGAGCTTGGGGTTCGACCCGCGGCGTACGCAGTGGCTCGTGGTCGGCGGCACGGCGCTCGCAGTGGGCGGCGCGGTAGCCGTAACGGGCGTGGTCGGCTTCGTGGGGCTCGTCGTGCCGCATCTGTTGCGGCCGTGGGTCGGGCATCACCCGAGCCGCCTGCTGCTGCCGAGCTTCTTGGGCGGCGCGGTGCTCACGGCAGTCGCCGACATCGCGATTCGGCTGATGCCGCCCGGCCCCGAGCTGAAGCTCGGCGTGGTGACGGCGCTGCTCGGCGCGCCCTTCTTCCTGCAGCTCATCATGCGGCCGCGGCCGGGGGCGGCGGCATGACGTTGGCGGTCGAAGGCGTGGGCGTCCGGTACGGCGCGCACGTCGCGCTCGCGCCGACATCGTTTGCCGCGCAATCGGGGGAGCTCGTGGCGCTGATCGGCCCTAACGGCGCCGGCAAGAGCAGCCTGCTGAAAGCGCTCGCGGGGCTGCTGCCGTGCTCGGGCAACGTGAGTTGGCGCGGCACATCGCTCGCGGCTTTCGACGCGCGGCAGCGCGCGCGCACCGTGGCCTTCCTGCCGCAGACGCCGGTGCTGCATTGGCCGATGCGCGTGCGCGACCTGGTGGCGCTCGGACGTCTGCCGCATCGCGGCTACGGCGCGGCGCCGAGCTCCGCGGACGACGAGGCGATCGACTGGGCGATGCTGCAGAGCGAGACGTCGGCGTACGCGGATCGCGCCGCCGACCAGCTATCGGTAGGCGAGCGCGCACGCGTGCTGCTCGCGCGGGCGCTCTCCGTGCAGGCGCCGGTGCTGCTCGTCGACGAGCCGATCGCGATGCTCGACCCCTATCACCAGCTCCAGATCATGACGGTGCTGCGCGCCTACGCGCGCGACGCCCTCGTGATCGCGGTATTGCACGACCTCGCGCTCGCCGCCCGATTCTGCAACCGAGTGCTGCTGATCGACCGCGGTGCGGTGGTCGACGACGGCCCTCCGGAGCGCGCGCTTTCCCCAGCCGCCGTGCGCAAGCACTATCGCGTGGAGCCGCTGATCACGAGCCACGACGGCGAGCCGGTCATCGTGCCGTGGCGGCGGCTCGGCTCCGAAAAATAGACTTTTTTCGGCGACTCGCGCCGGAGCCGTTGCGCGCATCTTCGAAAAAGTAGCGTGTCCTATTTTCAGGCGGCGGCGGCGATCGCGGGACGCGCCTTGATCTCGTCGCGCCAGCGCGCCAGCGCGGGACGGCCTTCCGTGGGGTTGGACCGCGTTGCGCGCGGAGCGAACTCGAGCGTCACGTACGCGACGATGTCAGCGTACGTGAAGCGATTTGACGCGACGTAGCGCTGGGCGCCGAGGTGCGCGTCGAGCCGGTCGAAGAACGCCGCGGCACGCTGCTTGCCGCGTTCCGCCAGCGCGGGAATTTGCTCGTACGGCTTCGGACCGCCGAGCGCTCGTCCCTTGAACGCCGGATGACCGTTGCGCAGCGCTTCTTGGAGTCCCAGGTAACCCTCGAGCGTCACGATGTCGTGCCACATCAGCACGAGCGCCGCCTCTTTCGGATCCACGCCGAGCAGGTTGGGCTCGGGATGCACGCCTTCGAGGTAGCGGCAAATCGCGAGCGTCTCCGTGAGACAGGTGCCGTCGTCGAGCTCGAGCACCGGCACCGTGCCGCCGGGGTTCTTCGCAAGGAACTCGGGGGCTTGCTGCGCCTGCGCCCTGAGGTCGATTTCCACGGTGGGAATCGTGAGGCCCTTTTCCGCGACGAAAAAGCGAACCTTGCGCGGGCTTGGGGCTGTCGAATAGTCGTAGAGCTTCATGGCGTATCTCGCTCGGCGCGCCGTGTGACGGCTTGGCGGCGCAGTGTACACGCGCGGCGCGTCCGTATAATTGGTTGCATGGCCAATCTCGTGACGCTGGGGCGATTGATCCTTCTCCTGATCGTCGCCTGGATGTTCTACCTTCCGCCCGGTCCGTGGGGCCTCGTCAATTTCTTTCTGGTGATCTTTCTGTTCGTTTCCGACAGCCTCGACGGCTACGTCGCGCGCAAGCGCAACGAGACGAGCCTGTTCGGCGCGCTGTTCGACATCGCCGGCGACCGGATCACCGAGCTTACGCTGTGGATCGTGGCCGCGGACAACGATCTCGTGCCGATCTGGGTGCCGCTCGTATTCATCGTTCGCGGCGTTATCGTGGACACGATTCGTTCGCACAATGCCGTGGCCGAAGGCGTCACGCCGTTCGCACTGATGCGATCGCCGTTGGGCAAGTGGCTCGTGGCCGGTAAGTTCATGCGCGGCTTCTACGCGGCAGTGAAGGGTCATGCGTTCGCCGGCCTCGCGTTGATTCACCCGTTCCAGGCGGTGTTGCCGGAGCTCTACGGCTATATCGGCTGGCTCACCACCGGGCTCGCCTACTTCTTCGTGTACCTGTCCGTGCTGCTCTGCATCGCGCGCGGCCTCCCGGTGATCGCCGAGTTCGTCTACGCACAAAAGAACGATATCCTGGGACGGCCAGGGAACAAGGCATGAAGCTCGCGATCTTCGACATCGACGGCACGCTGGTCCGGGGGAGCTCGGAACGGGCGTTCTGGCGTTACCTCTTGATGCGCGGCCGGCAAGGGCCGCGCCAGATCCTTGCGTATCTGCTGTTCCTGGTGCGCTATCTCCCCACCGGCGGCATCGTCACGACGAAGAAGAACAAGGCCTATCTGTGCGGACTGCGCGCCGACGAGGTAGCCGCGCTCGCGCGCGACTTCGTGCGGACGCGGCTGCGCAAACGGTTGTTCGGCCCGGCGGTGCAGCGCCTAGAGCAACATCGGCGCCGCGGCGACACGGTGGTGCTCATGTCGGGGACTTTGGAGCCGATCGCGCGCGCGCTCGGCGACGAGCTCGGCGTTCGCCACGTCTGCGCCACGCTGTGCAGCGAGCGGCACGGCGTGTATCTTGCCCAGCCGCCGGAAACCCATCCCTATGGCGCCGCCAAGCTGAGTCTCGCGAAGCAGCTCGCCAAGCAGATCGACGCCAGCCTGGGGCAGGCCACGGCGTATGGCGATTCCGCGCAGGATCTGTTCTTGCTCGAGGCCGTGGGCGAGCCCGTTGCCGTGTCGCCCGATCGCCGGCTGCTCGATGCGGCGCTCGCCAAGGACTGGGAGATCATCACCGCGGGCGGCGTGCATCCCGCCATGCCGCACTGAGCGGCCGGCTACATGTAGGCGAGCTGGCTGCTCGCGACCAGATCGAACGGCACGCTGCGGTTGCGGCCTTGCAGCTTGGCGGTATAGAGGGCCTTGTCGGCGGCCTTGAGCAGATCCTCGACACTGCGGAACCGGCGCCCGTCGTTGTGCGTCGCCATGCCGATCGAGATCGTGACGCTCAGGTCGCGTTTGACGCCGACGTCGTGCCGGGTCTCCTGGAACGCACGCACGATGCGCTCGCAGATGGTCTTGAGAAGGCCGTAGTCGGTGTGCGGAAACACCAACATGAACTCCTCGCCGCCGTATCGGGCCACGACGTCCGCGGCGCGGACGTTGGCCTTCAGGATGTTCGCCGTGGTCACCAGCACTTGGTCGCCCGTGGCGTGACCGAAGGTGTCGTTCACCGCCTTGAAACGATCCAGATCGGCGAATGCGACGCTCAGGGGGCCGCCGGTCTCACCGCTCGCCTGAAACGCTTCGACGAGATGTTGATCGAGATAGGCGCGGTTGTAGAGGTTGGTCAGAGGATCGCGCTTGCTCGACTCCTCGAGCCGGCGGGTACGCTGCTCGAGCGAGTCGGTGCTGGCCTTGAGCACGTCCAAGATTTGCATCGCCTGAAGGTTACGCAACATCAACGCGTCGCGGGCCTCCTCGAGAATCCGTTCCGAGCTCTCCGCGGAAAGGATCTGCGTGTCGAAGATCGCTTCGGCGTTGGGAATCATCTTGCCGACTTCGGCCAGCAGCTCGCCAAGTACTTGCTTGTCGATGGCGAAATAGCTCTGCGCCCGCTCCGCGAGCTCACCGAAGGCCCGCTCCCCCGTATTGTCGAGAAAGACCTCGGCGATCGAGCTCGATAACGCGACGCAACGCGCGAACACGCCGTTCGGGCTCTGCTTGGGCAGGAGCTCCGGCTCGTGACTCGCGGTTACGACTTGCTGCGTGCGCTCCGGAAACTGCCACTTCTCGAGCAGCCACCCGCTCACTACGGCATGATCGACGCCGAGCTGCTCGCGCTCACGCTTGATCAGCGCGGCCTGACGCACTTGCTCGCTGCCGAGGCCGTCGTAGAGACCGGGCACCGTGCGGTCGAGAGCCATGAGCCCGATGTCCTGGATCAGACAAGCGAGCAGCAGCTCTTCCTGATCCTTCACTCCGATAGTGCGCGCCACGACGTGGCTCGCCGCCGCGCCGAGCAGCGCGCGGCGCCAGTAGAGCGGGTAATCGAGGCCGCCCCGCTCGTCGTGGATCTGCCAAGTCTTGAGCAGCGAGAACGACAGCGCGAGCGAAATCGTAGCGTTGAGCCCAATGACCATGAGCGCCTGCCGCAAGTTTTCGGTCTTGCGCTGGCGGGCGTACATCGGCGAGTTCGCGATCCGCAGGATCTTTGCGGTGATCGCGGGGTCGAGCGCGAGCACGTCCGCGATCTTCGTCATGTCGGCGTCCGGATCGCTCGCGAGCTGAATGATCCTAGCGGCAACGCCCGGAGGGCTCGGAAGATTGTGGCAGCTTTCGAGCTGCCGCCTGAGCTCTGGCGTTAGCAATGCCGACTCCGTTCAAGAAGACACGTCCGCGCCGCAGCGGGCGACGAGCGCACGCCGGCGTTATGACGTTTATCGGCCGGGAAAGGAAGAAACTTTAGGGAATGCCCGCGGCGAGTCGACCAATTACATAATGCCGCAACGCCCCCGCTCGGGATCAATCGCGGCCTGACTCGAGCAGCCTCGCCATGTGACCGAGCGCAACTTTTATCTGCGTGAGATCCGACTCGAGCACCGAGGTGAGCTGACGCAGAGCGTCGAGGAGCAGCTTCTCGTTCTCGGTGAATTCCGGTGACGACGGTTGATCGCGATGGCGATCGAGGCGATCGCGGATCGCTTCATACGATGACATTGGAACTTCTGGCTTAGTCAAGATTGCCAATCGTAGTGGGAGCCATGATGAAGTCAACCGGTGATCGCTGCCGCGGGAAGGTTTCCGCGCCTGCACCAACAGGGCGCCCGGAGCGCGTACGATCGCATCATGACTTCTGCGGATGGCGACATCGAGCTCCGCGCGGTGAGCAAGAGCTACGGCGAGCAGGTCGTATTGGACCGCGCGAACCTGGCAATCGCCCGCGGCGAGTTCGTCGTGGTGATGGGTCGCAGCGGCTCGGGAAAGTCGACGCTATTGCGGCTCATCGGCGGCCTGGAGTCGCCCGATCTCGGCGTCGTTCGAGTTGCGGGCAAGGACCTCGGCGCCCTCCGAGAGGCCGGCCGCGCTCTGCTGCGCCGGAGCGAGCTCGGCTTCGTTTTCCAGTTCTTCAATCTGATTCCCACTCTCACGGTGGCCGAGAACGTCGAGCTTCCTCTCTCGCTGAACGGTGTGCCGCGCGCGGATGCGCACCGTCGCAGCCAGGAGCTTCTCGCCGAGCTCGGCGTGGAACGGTGCGCGCCGCGCTTCCCGGACGAAATCTCGGGCGGAGAGCAGCAACGGGTCGCGATCGCACGCGCGGTCGTGCACGAGCCTAGGCTGGTGCTCGCCGACGAGCCCACCGGCAACCTCGACCTCGAGACCGCCGGGCACGTTCTCGAGCTCCTGCAGGCGACTTGCCGCCGGCGCCAGGCAACATTGGTGATGGCGACGCACGGCCGAGAGGTCGCGGGGCTCGCGGATCGCGTGCTCGCCATCCGTAATTCGGCGCTCGTGGAACAACCTGCATGAACCGCCTGCTGCGGCGGGCGTCGCTGCGTTTCTTTCTCCGGCACCCCTGGCAACTCGCGCTCGCGATCGTAGGGGTGAGCCTCGGCGTGGCGGTGTATGTCGGCGTGGCGCTCGCTAACGATAGCGCCGCGCGCGCGTTCGAGCTCTCGTCCGCCGCAGTGCGCGGTGCGACTACCCACCGGCTGTTGCCGATCGGCGGCGCTCTCGAGGAGTCCGTATACGTAGATCTGGTGGTGCGACGCGGAATCCCTACCGCCGCTCCCGTCGTCACCGCCGACGTGGTCATCGCCGGCCGGCAGGGCCTGCGCTATCCGCTGCTCGGAATCGATCCGCTGCAGGAGACGGGGTTGCGCGGGTTCTCGAGCTTCGCGCCGGGCGGCTCGTCGGATCTCGCGCGCCTCATCACCTCGCCCGCGACGGTGCTCTTGCCCGACACGCTCGCGGCGCGGCTCGGCGTGGCCGCCGGCGACACCGTGACGTTGCTCGTGGGCGGCAGGGGCCAACCCGTCGAGGTGGTGGGCACCGTGCCGGCCATCGGCGGCGACGTCCAGGTCGAGCCGCCGATCGTCGCCGACATCGCCACCGCGCAAGAGCTGCTGGGGCGGCCGGGCGTGTTGAGCTACGTCGATCTGCGGCTCTCGGCCGAGCAGGCCGGCGAGCTCGCGGCGGAGCCTCCCGCGGGGACCGCGCTCGTCGCGCTTGATCGCGCCGGCGGCGCCTTCAACGAGCTCGCGCGTGCCTTTCGAACGAATCTCACGGCGCTCGGGCTGCTCGCACTCGTGGTCGGAACGTTTCTCATCTACGGCACGATGTCGTTCGCCATCGTGCAGCGACGCGCGACGCTCGGCATGCTGCGCGCCGTGGGCGTCACGCGCGCGGAGCTGCTCGGGGGGGTACTGATCGAGGCGCTGTGCCTCGCGGTCGTGGCCACGTCGCTGGGCCTCGTGCTCGGTCACGTGCTTGCAACGCAGCTCGTGGAGCTCGTGCTGCGCACGATCGGCGACCTGTACTTCAGTGCCTCCGTGCGCGCCGCGCCCCCGTCGCCGAGCATCTATGCGCAAGGCGGGGCGCTCGGGCTCGGGGCGACGCTGCTTGCAGCCGCCAAGCCCGCGTTGGACGCGGCGCGCGCAGCTCCCGCGGCGGTGCTGCGCCGCGCCGAGCTCGAGCATCGCGCCCGGCGCGGGACGCGGATAGCGGCCCTTGCGGCAGCGCCGTTGCTGGCGGCCAGCGCAGTGTTGCTCCTGCTCGGCTCGAGCGATCTGTACATGGCGTTCGCCGCGTTATTCGCCGTGCTCGCGGCGGGCGCCCTCCTCACGCCCGCGGCGACAGTGCTGCTGATGCGCGCAATCGAGATCACCGGCCGCAGCGTATTGCAGCTCCCGGCGGTGCTGGCAGTGCGCGGCGTGAGCGCGTCGCTGAGCCGCACGGGCGTCGCCACGGCGGCGCTGGCGGTGGCAATCGCCACTGTCAATGGCGTCGGACTCATGATCTCGAGCTTTCGCGCGAGTCTCTCCGACTGGCTCGAGACGACGCTGACGGCCGACCTCTACGTTGGGTTCGACGCGGAAGGAGCAGCGCTCGGTCCAGCGGACGTCGCCGCGATCGAAGCGATCCCGGGCGTTGCGGGGGTCAGTCTCACCCGATCGGTGGTGCTGCCTACGGACTACGGAGAGCTCGCCGTTCGGGGCGTACGGCCGGGGCCGCGCGGCTGGGGCCTCGAAATCGTGAGCGGCGACGCCGAGTCTGCCCTCGCGGAAGTTGCGGCGGGACGGGGGCTAGTAGCGTCGGAGAGGTTCACGTTCGCCCGCGGGTTGAGCGTCGGCGATCAGCTCGTGCTGCCGACGCCGCAGGGCGAGCGGCGCCTGCCGATCGTGGGCGCGTTTCGTGACTTCAACACCGGGGACTATTCGGTGGTGATGGCCCTCGAGCTCTATCGCCAGGCGTTCGGCGACACGTCGCTCACGGGGATCGGGATCCACCTGATATCCGATGCGGATCGAGCAACGGTCGAGCGCGCGGTGCGCGAGGCGCTTCCCGCTCCGACGCCGTTCCGGCTTCGGTCGAGCGAGACGATCGAACGCCTGTCGCTCGAAGTGTTCGACCGGACCTTCAAGATCACGGAGGTGCTGCGGGTACTCGCTGCCGTCGTCGCTTTTCTCGGGGTGTTGAGCGCGCTGCTCTCGATAGAGCTCGATCGCGCGAGAGAGCTGGCCGTGCTACGCGCGCTCGGGTTCGCACCGCGGCAGCTGCTCGCCACGCTGCTCACGCAAACCGGCTTGCTCGGCGCCGCGGCGGGTCTGGCTGCCCTGCCGCTCGGTGCGACCTTGGCAGCGCTGCTCGTCCATGTGATCAATCGTCGTTCGTTCGGCTGGAGCATGAGCTTCGTTCTGACGCCTGGCCCGCTGTTGACCGGGCTTGCGCTGGCCGTGGTCGCTTCGTTGCTCGCCGGTATCTACCCGGCGTTACGCGCGAGCCGCGTGGAGCTCGGCGGCGCGTTGCGAGAAGAATGACGACGCGATCAGGGTGGCCGAGGCGGCTGGCGTTTGCCGGTGCGGCGCTGCTCGCCCTGGCCGCGTGCGGCAGCGCCGGGCACCGCGCGGGCGACTCGCCGAGCTCCGGAAGCTTCAGCGGAACACGATTCCTCGGCGACCCGGCCACGAACGGGTTCGCGCGGGCGACGGGGCCACGCGAGTTCAGTTTTCCGGCAGACCATGGGCAGCATTCGGAATATCGCACCGAGTGGTGGTATTTCACCGGAAACCTGCGTGATGCGGACGGGCGACGCTACGGATTCGAGCTCACCTTCTTCCGGATCGGCCTCGCGGCGGAAGCGGCGGCTCGACAATCCGCGTGGGGAGCGAGCCAGATGTGGATGGCACATTTCGCTGTGACCGACGCGGACGGCCACAGGTTCGCAGCCGTGGAGCGGCTCGCCCGGGACGCGCTCGGTCTGGCCGGCGCGAGCTCGGCTCCCTTCCGCGTTTGGGTAAAGGATTGGTCCGCGGAGGGCACGTTTGCCGAAGGACGGACCGACTTTCATCTTCGGGCTCGGGACGGGGGCTTGGCGATCGACTTGCGTTTGGAAGGAACGGGCGCCCCCGTTCTGCAAGGTGACGGAGGCCTCGATGCCAAAGGTCCCGAGCCGGGCAACGCCTCCTACTACTACTCGATGCCGCGAGTGGCCGCGAAGGGCGAGCTCACGACGAATGGCCGATCGGCGGAGGTTTCGGGGACGGTCTGGGTGGACCGCGAATGGTCTACGAGCGCGCTGAGCGAGGGAATCGTAGGGTGGGATTGGTTCGCGCTGCGGCTGAGGGACGGGCGAGATCTGATGTTCTATAGGCTACGGCGCAGCGACGGCAGCGCTTCGGAGTTCAGCGGAGGCTCGCTCGTCGAGTCCGATGGCATCACGAGGCGGCGATTGCACGCGGCCGACGTCGACGCGGAGGCGCTCGGCTGGTGGACGAGTCCGCAGACGGCCGTCCGCTATCCAATTCGTTGGCGACTGCGAGTGCCCAGCGCCGGCGTCGATCTCGATGTCGAGCCTTACATTCCGAATCAAGAGCTCGTGCTGAGCGTGCGCTATTGGGAGGGGGCCGTGGGTGCGTCGGGCGCTGGCGGTGAGCCGGAGGCCGAGGGCTATCTAGAGCTGGCGGGCTACTGAAGGCGGGGTTCGGGAAGCGTGAAGGCGCGGAGTTGTGACGGACCACACATTTCGAGCTTTTTGCTGGCGCTACTGTGACATAAGCGCGTTCCTTTTAACTGCCTGAGTGTTTAGAGTGAGTGCCGTGTCTCACTGAAGACACCGGATTCAAAAGAAGAACAGCGGCCATGGAACGGCGCAAAACACCACGCAAGAATTGGGTCATAGGCAAGGACGACGCCGGCCGAGCGGTGCTCGAGTGGCAGGTGGACCAGCGCGCCGCGACGCGGCAAGAGTCGGACCCACTCGCCCGCACGTACGACTTTCTCAACCGCCTCGATGTACCCGATCTCGAGCTCGAAGACGACCATCGAAAAGCCGAAGGCCGCAATCCGTACGACAGCGGCGTCTATCCGATTCCTAGGCACAGTCGCCGCTGAGTCTCTGCTCCAGCCCTTAAGCGAGTACGGCGTGGGGGTTATCCCAAGCGGACCGTTAGTACTTCTGCGCGTCGGGCGTGCAGACGACTTGCAACCAAAAAAAGTACGCTCGGGCGGGCGATCGAGTCGGGCGCGGTTACCCCCGCGGCCCTCTCACACCACCGGACGTGCGGTTCCGCATCCGGCGGTTCAACGGACACGCTGGAGTCGCTGCAGCGCGGGCAGCAGCGAGACTAGACCCATGTGCGTGAAGTAGCGAGCCGGGAGCGCCTGATGCATGTGGGACGCTCCCGCGTTCCACGATGGACATTCGCGCTCGCGTGCCTTCCGCTAACACTTCCCCATGTCGGGTGTGTAGAGGACCTTCACCTCCAAGTCGGTGCGCCCTGCCGGGCGCACTACCAAAAAAAACCCCGGTCCACTGGACCGGGGTTTTCGCGTTAAGAGCCTGGCGATGTCCTACTCTCGCGTGGACGGATCCACACTACCATCGGCGCTGGACGTTTTCACTTCCGAGTTCGGAATGGGATCGGGTGGTTCCCGTCCGCTATTGCCGCCAGGCAAACCGTTCTGCGCTCGCGAGTTCGGCAATGCCGAGTTCGCTGACGCGCAATTTGGAATGATCCGTCTCGTCGCACTCACGTCGATCCAGCATCGATCGACGACAACCCAAACCACTTGGGTGTTATATGGTCAAGCCTCACGGGCAATTAGTACTGGTTAGCTTCATCGATTACTCGACTTCCACACCCAGCCTATCAACCTCGTAGTCTACGAGGGCCCTTTAGGAGGATCGAGTCCTCAGGGAAACCTAATCT
>DASUFK010000190.1:0-14766 GCA_036274615.1 Gammaproteobacteria bacterium
TCGACGCAAGCCGGCCGGCTTGGCTGTTCCCGGCGCACTAAGCGACGGAAGTTCCTCGCCCTCCCGACGCCGGCGCTGCGCCTGAGAGCGGCACTGCAGAGCATTCGTTGGCAACTTCCCCGCCCTTGCGTCGGTCCACACCTATAGCGCCGCCCGGTGGGCGAAGGGAGTACCGCCATGCAATTTCACGGTGTTCGCTATCAAGTACGCGATGTCGCGCGAGCAGTCGCTTTCTACACGGAGCAGCTCGGCTTCAAGCTCGGGCATCAGCAGCTGCCGGCGTTTGCCGCGGTGTCGCTGGACGGGCTCAACATACTTCTCAGCGGCCCGGGCGCATCAGGCTCCCGCCCGATGCCCGAGGGCGCGCGCCAAGAGCCGGGTGGATGGAACCGAGTCGTGTTGAGGGTCGACGACCTCGAGGCGTGTATCGATACGCTCGGAAAAGCGCGCGTGCGATTCCGTAACACGCTCGAATCCGGACCCGGCGGTAAGCAGATTCAGCTCGAGGATCCCGACGGCAATCCGATCGAGCTCTTCGAGTCGGCGGGGCGTCCGCGGTAGCGAGCGAGCGGACCTGAGCTGCGCGACGTGAGGGAGGGTGGTGCCCGAGGTCGGAGTCGAACCGACACGCTGTTTAGGCGGTGGATTTTCTTCCTACTTCGGCTTTCGCCGCCGCCGCTCGCAAGCGAGCAACGTTCGTAGTCTGGAGCACGCCTTCACCATAGCCCTTGAGGCCTTAGGTGCCCGCCGTCTGCTCTCTACACCTTCCCCGCAACGTTCGTTTCGGGGCTTGGCTCGGCGTTAGCTCGGACTCGCGTCCAGGGCCTTCACCGACTTTGACGGGCTTCACCTTCGAGGTTTCCCCCGGAGGGCTCAATTTCGCCTGAGTCCACTGCGTCTACCAATTCCGCCACTCGGGCAACGAGTGCGTCATCGCGAGGGGCGGAGTATATCGGACGCGCCCGGCTCAGTGAACGTTGGCGCGCTCCCACGCGCGCACTTTCGTGCGTGCCGCGTCGAAGAGCCGTTCGTAGTTCAGGCGCTTCACCTTGTCCCGGGCATCCGGCGTCAGCGCCTTCCAGAGCGGGTCGTACTGGCGGTAGACCTTGAGGTAGCCCTGCTGGTCCTGCGGCGCCACCTCGTCGGTGCCGAACAGGAACCGATCGGGATACTTGTTGATCACGGCGGCGCTGCGCTTCACCGAATCGGGCGTCGCCACGATGTACTTCGCCACCTCGTCCCACGAGATGTCGAAGCTCACGTGCGCGAGTGTCGGGTCCGCCAGCATCTCGGCCACGACGCCCACGTGCTCGGGGCTGCGCTCGGTGGTTTCGGCGCTCGCGGAGGTCTCCACCGGACGGATCACGCGGCCCAAGCCCATGTGCGCCCAGACGATCGTGGCGTTGGGATGCCGCCTCAGCAGGTCCTTCATCTGCGTGAGGTACACCGGCTCGGCGCCTTGCTTCGCGAACGGCATGTCGATGTCGTTGTGGATCAGCACCAGGAGGCCGGACTCCGCGGCGAAGTCGAGGATGCGGTCGAGCGCGGGATCGGTGAGGCTCGCCGTGTCGCCCGCGACCTTCGACGATACGAACTCCTTGTGGATCGAGAACTCGCCGATGCCGGTGAACACACCCGGAAACGTCTCGAGCACTCGCCGGATGTGGTCCACGCCGTACATGTCGGCGGGGTTGAAACCCGTGATCATCGGGTCGAAGCGTGCCTGCTGCTGCTGCGTCAGCGACTTGTACGTCATCGCGATGTACGCGTCGGTGAACGAGTAGTAATAGAGCGGCGCGTCGGTCTGGAGGTAGTACGTCGGCGCGAAGTCGCCCGAGTTCTCGTGCGACCAGGTTTGTTGCAGCGGAATGCCGAACAGCGCCACGCGGCCGACCTTGTCCCCCATGATCTCGAGGAACTTGTGGATGTCGGTGCCGCGCTGGATGTAGTTGGTGAGGTGGAAGTGCGAGTCGTTGACCTCGTACGGCTGCGCGAGCGCGGTGCCGGTCGTGCCCGCGAGCACGACCGGCACCGACAACGCCGCGATGAGACTCAGCAAGCCGCGGCGCATGGCCGCATCACTCCGGGTTCGCGCCGAATACGCCCACGCCGAGCTTGCCCGCGATGTAGCGGATCGACCGCAGCGACTTGATGCTGTTGCCCGCCTCGTTGAGCGGCGGAGAGAACGCGGCGATCGCGAACTTCTCCGGCACGACCGCGACGATGCCGCCGCCGACGCCGGTCTTCGACGGCAATCCCGCCGTGTACATCCACTCGCCCGACTCGTCGTAGAAGCCCGCCGTCGCCATGATCGCGAGCAGCTCCGGCACGTGCTCGGCCGGGAGCACGCGCTTCTTCGTGAGCGGGTTCACGCCCTGGTTCGCGAGCGTGGCGCCCATCATGCCTAAGTCTTGCGCGCTGACGCCCACGGAGCACTCGCGCGTGTAGACGCGCAGCGCCTCCTCGGGCTCGCTGTAGAGCCGCTCGTAGTTGAAGAGCAGGTTGGCGATCGCGCGGTTGCCGAACGCCGTCTCGTACTCCGACTTGTAGACGTCCTCGAGCACCGTGAGCGGGTGCCCGGCGTACCCCTCCAGGTTCGCGAGCACCTTGTTCCAACGCTCCGTTTCGGACGTCGCCTGCACGAGGCTCACCGCGGCGATCGCGCCCGCGTTCACCATCGGGTTCACCGAGCGCTTCTTCGGATAGAGCTCGAGCGCAAGCCGCGAATTGAACGGCAGACCCGTGGGCTCGACGCCGATCTTGTCGTCGAGCACTTGCGGACCTTGCTCCGCCATGATCAGGCCCGCCGTGAACGGTTTCGACACCGACTGGATCGAGAATTTGTAGTCGACGTCGCCCGCCTTGTAGATCTTGCCGTCGCGCGTGACGATCACGACGCCGAACAAGTTGCTCGGGACCGTCGTGAGGATCGGGATGTAGTCCGCGTTCTTGCCTTCTTTCACATCCTTGAACTTGGCATAGGCCTCGTCGACGACGCGTTGGAAGTCCTTCGCTGTCGGGTTCGGTGCCCTTTGCGCCTGCGCCAGCGGCATCGACAGCGCCAAGCAGGCGGCGGTCAGAACGGCTCCTAGTTGAGTACGCATGTTGGCTCCTAGCCGCTCGCGGGCGGCGTTGATCGTCGGAATCACTTGAAGAAGTCTTTGCTCGAGAAGTTGTACTTGAACGAGACCTGGAGGCGCCGGTCGTTGCCGGTGGCGCCGCCGTTCTTCTCGAGCTGGCCCCACAGCGCCTCGGCGCCGATCGTGACCTTGTCGGCGGGGTAGTAGAGGAAGTTCACCGACGCGTACTCGCCCTTCTTGAACGCGTCCGCCGCCTGGCCCGGGGTGTTGTCGACCTCGTCGTAGGAATAGCCGAGCGAGCTGCTGAAGCGCGAGCTCCAGTAGTGATCGTAGTACACCGACACGCCGGTGAGCGGCACGGCCTCGATCTGCGTGCCCCCCAAGCCCGGCGGGCGGTCGGGCGCCGCGTCCATGCCGCCGTCGTTCATGTAGCTCGCGATGCCGTCGCCGTGCACGATGCCGGCGCGCAGCGCGTCCATCTCACCGATGCCGATCACCGTGGTGAGGTCGAGACCCCAACCCTGGTCGTGGTCCTGGTACACGACGCCTTGGTCGACTCCCGGGCCGGGGTTGACGTCGCCGATCACCTCGGCGCCCACGCGCCGCAAGATGGCCGCGATCTGCACATGGCTGCGGTCCGCGAAGCCCATGCGGAATTGCGCCGTGATGTCCGGATACTCCTGGTCGCCTTGCGCGCCGGGGAAATCGGGAATCGTGCGGAACGTGCCCGAGTCGATGTCGTTGCTCGGATGCTCGAGCGCGACGGCGAAGCTGCTCTTGTCGTTCTTCAATTTCGGCGACCAACGGATCTGCGGCGGCCGCAGGAACACCATGCCGGGCGGACCCCAGTACTCGAGCGTGTTCGGGAAGATGTCGCCGTCCATGAACAGCGTGTTGGTTTGGCCGGCGAGCCAGCGGCCCCACTGGCCGTAGGCGTGTCGCAGCCGGATCGTGGTTTGGCCCGCGTCGTCGCCGACGCCGAACATGTCGAACTCGAACCGGGTGTACACGTCGCCGTTGCTCGTGGGCAGCGTGGCCTGCACGCCGAGTCGGCTCTGCTTCGCGCTCAGGCTCGCCTCGCCGTCGTCGCCGAACTGGTCCTTGTCGGTCGGAATTCGCGACGGCCGCAGCGCGTCCTTCCAATCCGGGTTCGCACGAGTGAAGTTCTGCGTGTAGTCGAGCATCGCGAAGCCGTAAACCTCGAAGCTCGCTCCTTGCGCCATGGCCGGCTGCCAACCGATGCAAAGCGCCAGCGCGCCAAGGACCGGAGCGGCGGTCCGTAAGTGCTTGTTCATTGCGTAACTCCTCAAGAGAAGATTTGCGACGTTTAAAAGACCATTTCCAAGGTCGTGCTTACGACCGTGCCGTTGCCACCGAGTAGGAAAGGTACGGACGGATAACCGACAGGTGAATTCTTCAAGTGCATGAGCTCGGTATTGAGGCGCAGCAGGCGCCTCTGGAATAGGTACAAGTTCGTTCCGATCACCGTGTCATGCGGCTCGCCGTACTGACCGTAGATCTTCGACACACCGACATACACGCCGAGCTTGCTTGGTATGACCATTTTCGAGATCTGCATCTGCACGCCCCAGTCGTTGAGCTGCGTAACGGGAATCAACCCGACCGTCTCGAACCGGTCGACCTTGCGGTTGTAGTAATCGCCCGCGATCTCGAATCCTTTGTATTTCCAGCCGGCGTCGATCGATGCCATGAGGTAGGACGCGCGCCTGACTTGGCCGCCGGTCCTGAACGCATCGGGACTGAACAGCAACGTGCCGTCCGACAGCCGGATCTGCGAGTTCTCGATCGTGTCAGTGCCGGGCTGCGATTGGGCGTCCTCGCGGCTGCGTGTGATGGCCATGCTGATTTGCGACACGGGCGTGTCGTGCTCTTCGAAGTCGACCCAGCCGCGCCGCGGACCGTACTCGCCCTTCGGCGCCCACGACACCGCTGCGGAGACGCTGTTGAAGTTACCGTCCAGCTGCGTCGCGCTGACGCCGAGCGCGCTCAGGTTGTTGCCGACGGTTATCTTGTACTGGAGCCCGTTGTCGAACTGGCCGAATGCGTAGACGCCCTGCGTGTAACTAGGCCGAAAGAACTCGTCTGCGATGACGCGAGTGTCGACGCGGTTCCAATACGGAAACGTGCCGCGGAGACTGCGTGTGCCGGGTAGCTGCGTGACTCCCGCCCCGACGTTGAATCCGTTCATCGCGCGATACTCGAGCGCGCCGCCGACGACGACCTGCGCGCCTTCGCCCTGGCTCGCATTCTGTGTCCACACGAAGAACAGGTAGGTGAATTTTGGGTTGTAGATCCAACCCTTGAAGTACAGGTTGACCTTATTCAGTTGGAGGTCGTTGCGGAGATCGAGCGTCTTGGTTCTACCGAATGAGTCGGTGTAGGTCTCGTCGAGGTTCTTCTGGTTGAGGTAGCGGACGTATCCCCAGGCGCTGAAGTTCATGTTGCCGTGAGGGGTTTCCGCGAGCGTAAAGCCCGCGCCGCCCGCCGTGAACTCGCCAAAGTAGTTGGGGCTCGCAAGCTCCGCAGATTCTGCCGCCGAAGGCTCCGGGTCGCGCTGGTCGTTGCCGTTCGCGGGGTTGTCGTCTTGACCGTACGCGCGGCCGCACGCTAGCGATGCGGCCACAAGCCACGCCGCGACTTCGATCCTTCGCACCAACCGTCCCTCGTTATGTAGCCCACTCCCCGGTGCGGAAGGCTAGGAGGGCCGCCAGGCCGCAACAATGCGACTTTTGTCCAACGGAACTTTGTTCCGATACGCCGCTTCTATGCGACACGGGTCCTTGTTTGCTGACGGTGAGCTGACGCGCGACCATCGCGCAGCGCGTCGCATCTATGTCTGTCGTAGCGCCATGCCCAAACCACTACCGCAAGTCGATGCCGCCCTGCTCGCACGCGCCCAACACGGCGACCGCGAGGCGCATGCCCACCTCTACGAGCTGTTCGCGTCTCCCGTGTTCACGATCGCGCGCCGGATGCTCGCGTCACGGGCGCTGGCCGAGGACGTGCTCCAGGAGACCTTCGTCGAAGTGATCCGCAAGGTCGCGAGCTATCGCGGCGAGGCGGAGTTCGGCTTCTGGATCAAGCGGATCGCGATCAACAAGTGCTTGATGCACCTGCGCTCGAGCTGGACGTCGCGGCGCACCGAGGACGGCGAGGACACGCTGTCGTATGCACCGGCGCGTGCCGCCGCGCTCGACGACGAGATCGCGCTCGAGCGTGCGCTCGACGGGCTGTCGGACATGGCGCGCGTGGTCGTTTGGCTGCACGACGTGGAGGGCCACACGCACAAAGAAATCGGCCGCATGATGGGCCGCACCGCGAGCTTCTCGAAGTCGCAGCTCGCGCGGGCGCACGACCGTTTACGGTCGCTGCTGCAAGGAAGCGAGGAAGAAAGTGAGACGGAGCTATGCACCCCAGTACTGAAGACCTGTTGAGCGTTCGCGACGGCGAGCCGCTCGATGCCGCGCGGGCCACGGCCTGCGAGCGCCCGGAGCACACGTTCGAGCTCGACCGGCTAAGGCGCACGCGCGACGCACTGCGCGCGTTGCCCCAGCTCGCGCCGCCGCCCGGCGTATGGCAACGTGCCGTCGAGGCGGAGCGCGTGTCCCGCCGCTCGATGTGGCCGCGCGCCCTGGCAGGCCTCGGCGTCGCCGCCGCGGTTGCTGCGGTCGCGGTGTTCTTGATCGGCGAAGGCGGACCGCCGGCAGGCCCCGAGCCGGCCGCTATCACACCTGCGGCCGTTTGGCGCGCTCCCGCCCTGGTGCAGACGCCCACACCTACCTATACGTCGCTGGTGCAGGAGTCGGCGCGGCTCGAGCAAGTGCTGTCGCAGATCTCCTATCAGCGGCCGCTGATGACGGGCGGCACGGCGGGCACGATTGCCGGCCTAGAGGACCGCATCGCCGCAATCGACGAGCTGTCGACGTATGGCAGCGCTCGCGGCCTTCGGCCGGCGGAGCGCGAGGCGCTGCTCTCCGAGCGCGTGGATCTGCTGAACGCGCTCGTGCACGTCCGGTTCGCGCAGTCGCAGAAACCGGGTTTTTGAATCGGTCGGGATCGGGCCGGTGCGCGATCCCGCAACGAAGCACATCATTTCGCGAGGAACCACCATGCAACACTCATTCTTATTGAGCACGGCGGCTGCGGCGCTGTTCGGCGCCGTGGGCGGGGCCCCGGTAGCCGTCGCGCAACCCGGCACCGGCGCCGAGCAGTCGGCGCGCGCGCAGGAGCAGCAGCTGCGGTCGCTCGAGGCGCAGAAGCAAGAAGCCCAGGTCCAATACGAAGAAGCCCAGGTCCAATACGAAGAAGCCCAGAAGGCGCGCAGCGCACTGGCGGAGGACATGGCGGCCGCGCAGAGAGAGCTGGAAGCGGCGGCCCGTAAGGTGGCGACGCTTTCGGGCCAGACAGTCGAGCCCATCGTGCGCGACTTCCAGCGGCGCTTCCGCTACACCGGTCAACGCGCGATGCTCGGCGTGAACATCGAGGACACCGAGCGCGGCGCGCGCATCGCGGGGGTGAGCCCCGGCGGCCCCGCCGCGGACGCGGGCCTCAAGGTGGGGGACACGATCATCTCGATGGACGGCGCCGATCTCGCGGCGCCGCGCTCCGCGGCCGGTGCGTCGCAGTCACCCACCGAGCTGCTCCTTGCGCAGATGGGCAACGTCGACCCCGGCGACTCGGTGAAGTTGCGCGTGATGGCCGAGAATGGCGCGGAACGCGACGTCACCATTCGAGCGCGCCAGGTCACGCCGCAAATATTCATTCACACGCCGGGCTCTTCCCCACAGCCGGCGCCGCGCGTGTTCAACTTCGGCGAGCCCGGCTCGTTTGTATTCTTCGGCGGTAATCCTTGGTCCGACATGCAGCTCGTGGCGTTGACGCCCGAGCTCGGTTCCTACTTCGGCGCGCAAAAGGGCTTGCTCGTGGTGCGTGGCCCAGGCAGTGATTCGCTGCGTCTGCAAGACGGCGACGTGATCCTCGACATCGGCGGCCGCGAGCCCACGACGCCCGAGCACGCGCTGCGCATCCTCGCGAGCTTCCAGCCCGGCGAAACACTCAAAATGACCATCATGCGCAAGCAGCGCCGCGAGACGCTCGAGTTCAAGTTGCCCGACGAGACGGCCAGCAAAGGATAGGAGCCTGCGCCGCGGGCTCCTAGAATTCGCTCCGATGAATCGGAGCGAATTCCATTACCACTTACCGCCGGAGCTCATCGCCCAGACTCCGCCGCGGGAGCGGGGCTCGAGCCGCCTGCTCGTGCTCGACGGCGCAACGGGCGTCCTGGCCGATCGGCTGTTCGCCGACTTGCCGCGCCTGCTCCGGCCGGGCGACCTGCTCGTGCTCAACGACACGCGGGTGCTGCCGGCGCGGCTGATCGGCCGCAAGCCGACCGGCGGGCGCGTGGAGCTGCTGCTCGAGCGCATTACCGCGCCGAATCGGGCGCTCATGCAGCTCCGCGCGAGCCACGCGCTGCGCGCCGGTTCGACGATCGATCTCCCGGGCGGCGCGCACGCGCGTGTGGACGGGCGGCAAGGGCAGCTGTTCGAGCTTACCTTCGACTGCGACGTCGCGGCGCTGCTCGAGGCGCACGGCGAGGTGCCGCTGCCGCCCTACATCGAGCGCGAGGCCGACCCGCTCGACCGAGAGCGCTACCAGACCGTGTTCGCGCGCGCCGCCGGGGCGGTGGCCGCGCCGACGGCCGGGCTGCACTTCGATCGCGAGATGCTCGTACGCCTCGACGCCCTCGGCGTGGAGCGCGCGTTTTTGACGTTGCACGTGGGCGCGGGTACGTTCGCGCCCGTGCGCACTGAACGAATCGAGGACCACGAGCTGCACGCGGAGCGTTTGCGCGTGCCGGCGGACGTCTGCGCGGCCGTCGAGCGCTGCCGGGCGAGGGGCGGCCGGGTGGTCGCTGTCGGCACCACGAGCGTGCGCGCGCTCGAGACGGCGGCCGCCGGCGGCGTGCTCGCGCCGTTCGACGGGGAGAGCCGCCTGTTCATCTATCCGGGCTTTCGCTTCCGCGTCGTGGACGCGCTCGTGACCAACTTCCATTTGCCCGAGTCGTCGCTGCTCATGCTCGTGGCCGCGTTCGCCGGAGTGCGCGAGACTCTCGCGGCCTACCGGCACGCAGTGGCCGAACGCTATCGCTTCTTCAGCTACGGCGACGCGATGTTCGTGACCCCGCGCGCGGGCGCTCTGGCCCCACGGCAGCCGCATGCGCTTTGAGCTGCTCGCTTGCGACGGCGGCGCGCGCCGCGGCCGCCTCACGTTTCGCCGCGGCACGATCGAGACGCCGGCCTTCATGCCCGTGGGCACCTACGGCAGCGTGAAGTCGATGACCCCCGAGGAGCTCGAGGGCCTGGGCGCGGAGATCGTTCTAGGCAATACCTTCCACCTGCTGCTTCGGCCCGGCATCGAGGTCATTCGCGCGCACGGCGGTCTCCACGGCTTCATGCACTGGCGGCGGCCGATCCTCACCGACTCGGGCGGGTTCCAGGTCTTCAGCCTCGCGAGCTTGCGCAAGATCACCGAGCAGGGCGTGCAGTTCCGCTCGCCCGTGAACGGCGACCTGCTCGAGCTCACCCCCGAGCGCTCGATCGACATGCAGCACGCGCTCGGCTCCGACATCGTGATGGTGTTCGACGAGTGCACGCCGTATCCGGCGGAGCGGCAGGCGGCGCGCGAGTCGATGGCGCTGTCGCTCCGCTGGGCGAAGCGGAGCCGAGCGGCGTTCGACGAGCTCAAGGCGCCGCTCGACAGCGATGCGGCGCTGTTCGGCATCGTGCAGGGAGGCGTGTACGGCGACCTGCGCCGCGAGTCGCTCGCCGGCCTGCGCGAGATCGGGTTCCCGGGGTACGCGGTCGGCGGGCTCGCGGTGGGCGAGACCGAGGAGGAGCGGCTCGGCGTGCTCGAGGTCCTCGCGCCCGAGCTGCCGCCGGAGAATCCGCGCTATCTCATGGGCGTCGGCACGCCGGCCGATCTCGTCAAGGCGGTGGCGCGCGGCATCGACATGTTCGACTGCGTGATCCCCACTCGCCACGCGCGCAACGGGCAGTTGTTCACGAGCGAAGGCACGCTGAACATCCGCAACAGCCGGTTTCAGTCCGATCTCGGGCCCCTCGATCCGGCCTGCGATTGCTATGCGTGCCGGAACTACTCGCGGGCTTACGTGCGCCACCTGCAGCAGTGCAACGAGATCCTCGGGGCGAGGCTCGCCACGATCCATAATCTGCGCTACTACCTCGATCTCATGGCTCGAATGCGCGCGGCCATCGAGGCGGGGACCTTCGCGGCGTTCGCCGCCGGCCTACCGCAAGCCTCGACCGATCCGGCGGGTATGCCATAATGACCGGCGATTCCTTGGTCGGCGGCGCCGGCCGTTGACCCGACTCATGGACCTACGATGCATTCCCTATTGAGCTTCTTCATCAGCGACGCGGCGGCCCAGGGCGCCGGCGCCGGCACTGCCGGCCCGAATTTCCTCTGGATCATGCTGCCGATGATCGTGGTGATGTACATCTTCCTGTTCGTGCCGCAGCAGAAGAAGCAGAAAGAGCATCGCAAGATGATCGAGAGCCTGGCCGCCGGCAACGAGGTCGTCACGGGCGGCGGCGTGCTCGGCAAGATCACCGAGGTCGGCGAGCAATTCGTCACCATCGAGGTGTCGAACGGCGTGCATGTCAAGGTGCAGAGAGGCTCGATCGCCGCCGTGGTTCCCAAGGACACCATCAAGAACGCTTGAAGCCCGTCAGATGAATCGATACCCGCTGTGGAAGAACCTGTTCGTCTTGGGCATCGTGCTCGTCTCGTTGCTGCTCGCGCTGCCGAACATATTCGGCGACGACGTGGCGGTGAACATCACGCGCTCCGACGGGGCGGCGATGGACCAGGCGGGGCTCACCCAGGTAGAGAAGGTCCTCAACGATCAGAAGGTGGCCTTCAAGTCCGCGGCGCTGGACAACAAGGCGGTGCTCGTGCGCTTCGCGGGCGCCGAAGACCAGCTGCGCGCCCGAGACATCCTGCTCGAGGCGCTGCCGAACAGCGTCGTCGCGCTGAACCTCGCGTCGCGCACTCCGCACTGGCTCCGCGCCGTCGGTCTGAAGCCGATGGCGCTCGGTCTCGACCTCCGCGGCGGCGTGCACTTCCTCTTCCAGGTCAACTTGAAGGACGCGATCGACCAGTACCTGCGCACCTACGAGACGGACCTGCGCGCCCAGCTGCGGCAGGCGAACATCCGTAACGACGTCCGCGTGGCCAACGGCGCGCTCGAGGTCTCGATCGTCGAGGCGAAGGACCTCGTCAAGGCCGAAGAGATCGTGCGCAAGCTCGGCTCCAACGATCAAGTCTTGAGGCTGGGTCAGCTCACGAGCCCGCTGCTCGTGGAGCCGGCGACCATCGACGACCGCCCCGGATTTCGCGTACGGCTGAGCGACGCGGCGATCAAGGAACGGCAGGATTCCGCCATCGAGCAAAACACGCTGACGCTGCGCAACCGCGTCAACGCGCTCGGTGTCGCCGAGGCCGTGGTGCAGCGCCAGGGCCTCGACCGGATCCTCGTGCAGCTGCCCGGCATGCAGGACCCGGCGCAGGCGCAGCGCGTGCTCGGGTCCACGGCCACCCTCGAGTTCCATCTCGTCGACATGGAGAACGACGCCTTCGAGGCGCAGCGCCGCGGCCGCGCACCGCTCGGCTCGATGTTGGAGCACTTCGCCGACAAGTCGCCGATCCTGCTGCGCCGCGACATCATCGCCTCGGGCGACCAGCTCGTCGACGCGAAGTTCATGCCGACCACGCAAGAGGGTACGCCCGGCGTTTCGATCAGGCTCGACTCTTCGGCCGCTAGCAAGATGCTCGACACGACGATCAACAACCTCGGCCGTCAGATGGCCGTGTTGTACATCGAGTACAAGCCGCAGATCGTCGACGGCAAGCAGGTGCAAGTCCGCGAGCAGCGGGTGATCAACAGCGCGCGAATCAACGGTGTGTTCTCGAACTCGTTCAACATCACGGGTCTCTCGGCCGTCGAAGGCCGCGACCTTGCGTTGCTGCTGCGCTCGGGATCGTTGGCCGCGCCGATCGAGCCCGTCGAGCAGCGCACGATCGGTCCGAGCTTGGGACAGGACAATATCGACCGCGGCATCCTGGCCACGATCGTGGGTTACCTCCTCGTGGTGGCGTTCATCGGTCTCTACTACCGTGTATTCGGCGTGCTCGCGGACATCGCGCTCGCGGCCAACCTCGTGATGCTGATCGCGCTGATGTCGCTGTTCGGCTTCCAGCTGTCGCTGCCCGGCATCGCGGGTATCGTGCTGACGCTCGGCATGGCCGTCGACGCGAACGTGCTGATCTTCGAGCGTATCCGCGAGGAGCTCGGCATCGGCAACTCGCCGCAAGCGAGTATCAGGGCAGGGTTCGACAAGGCGTACACCACCATCGTCGACTCGAACCTGACCACGTTGATCGCGGCGCTGGTGCTGTTCGCGTTCGGCTCGGGGCCGGTCAAGGGATTCGCGATCACGCTGTCGATCGGTATCGCCACGTCGATGTTCACGGCCGTCACGGTCACGCGCTGCCTCGTGAATCTGGCCTACGGCAGCCGCCAGCACCTGAAGACGCTGTCGATCGGCGGCGTCAAGGCGCCCGGCGCGGCGAAACCCGCTCCCGCGGCCCGCTGAGAGGGGCTTCCGCCGCCGGCCGAGCGCGGCATAATCGACTCCGCGCGCGGTGCGCAGGGGAAACGCGGTGCGTCAACAATCGGCCTTCCGCTCGAGGACAATCGTGAGCTCGTCGGCCCGGCGGGCTTTCGTCTGCATCGGCGCGATGCTCGCGGCCGGGCTCGCGAGCGCGCAACAGCCTGCCCCGGCACCGGCGGCCGGCAGCGATCCGCGCAACTCCGCCACCATCGACCGCGACACCGTCGTGGTGCCGGTTCACCACGAGCCGCACCATCGACAGGTCTTCCAGTACGGCACGACGCGTATCCTCGACTTGCAGGTTCCGCCGGGTGAGACATCGTGGTTCCACACCCACGAGTGGCCGGTCCTGTACGTGACGCTCGGCCGGTCCGCCGTGCGCACGCAGGAGCTCGGCGAGGACTGGCGAGGCGGCGGCGCCTCGCCGCGCACCGGGGCGGGGGGCCCGCCGCCGGCCGCCGGGACGGCTCCCGCGGCGGGTACCGCGCCCGCCGCCGGCGCGTCTGCCGCCGGCACGGTGCCAACCGCCGGAGCGCCGTCCGCCGCACCCCCCGCGCCGCCCCGCACGCCCCGCGCCACGAGCACCACGAGCTACGCCGACAAGCCGAGCACGCACCGGCTCGAGAACATCGGTACGGGGCTGTTCCGCGCGATGGTGGTGGTGAACGAGACGCGCGGCGACGACACCACGTCGGTCGAGGCCGCGGGTTTCGCCGGCACGCCCGAGCTCGCGAACGGCTGGTTCCGGGCCTACCGCATCACGCTCGCGCCGGGCGAGCGCACCCCGCCGCACAAGCACCACGCGCCCGTGGCCATCATTCAGGCCACCGACGGCAAGGGGTCGGCGTCAGGGCCGATGAGGTTCGACTTCAACGAGCCGGGCGCTTGGGCGTTCTACGACTCCGACGTGGAGCACTCGGTGCGAAATTTGGGCACCGCGCCTCTCGAGCTGCTCGAGATCGAGGTCCGCCGCAAATAGCCGGCCCGCCCCGCGAAAATAGGGACATGTTACTTTTTCGAACCGTTAGCAGCGCCGGCCGAGAAAACCGAACGAAAAAGTAACCTGTCCCTATTTTTGCGTGTCCTCATTTTCGCTCGGGGCTAGGGAATGTCGGCGGAGTAGGGGGCGAGCAGCTTCGAGAGCGCGGCGTAGACCTTCGGGTTGCCGGCCACGACGTTGCCTGAATCGAGGTACGCGTCGTTGCCGCGGAAGTCGCTGATCCTGCCGCCCGCTTCGCGGATGATCAGAGCGCCGGCCGCGATGTCCCATTTCGACAGGCCGAGCTCCCAGAACGCGTCGACGCGGCCCGCCGCCACGTAGCAGAGATCGAGCGCCGCAGACCCCGGCCGCCGTACTCCCGACGACTCGAGCATCACCGCACGCAGCATCTCGAGGTAACGGTCGAGATGGACGAGATTCGCGCGGTACGGAAAGCCGGTCGCGACGAGCGACTGCTGCAGCGTCGTGCGCTTGCTCACCCGGATCCGGCGGCCGTCGAGCTGGGCGCCCTGGCCGCGGCTCGCGCTGAAGATCTCTTGCCGCAGGGGATCGTAGACCACGCCGTGCTCGAGCTCGCCCTTGCGCGCCACCGCGATCGACACCGAGAACACCGGGAAGCCGTGCACGTAATTCGTGGTGCCGTCGAGCGGATCGATGATCCATTGATATTCGTGCTCGCCGGCGGCGCCGCTCTCCTCGGCGAGGATTGCGTGGTCGGGATAGTGGTCGCGGATGATCTCGATGATCGCCGCTTCCGCCGCCTTGTCGACCTGGGTCACGAACTCGTTCTTGGCTTTTTCCGCGACCTTGAGCGCTTCGAGCTGGTTGAGCTGACGGATCATCAGCTCCCCGGCGCGCCGCGCCGCGCGAATCGCAATGTTTACCATGCCGTGCATTTCGGCGCGCAGCGTAGAATACTCGCCACCCACTGGCAAATTGGGGACTGGTTACTTTTTCGCGCGCACTCTGCTTT
>DASUFK010000191.1:0-17628 GCA_036274615.1 Gammaproteobacteria bacterium
GACGAAGTTGATGCCGTGCTCGAGCGCGTGCTCGACGATCGCGACGGAGTCGTGCTCGTTGGTGTGCCGGCCGAACATCATCGTGCCGAGACACAGCTCGCTCACTTTGACGCCGGTGCGGCCGAGGTTGCGGTAGTCCACGTCGGCTCAAGTCCCCAGGGGATCGCGAATACGACGACTCGGATAATAATGACAGCCGGCCGCCGGCCGCCAGCACGCCGCGCTCCAACCGCCTCCCGGCACGTTGCCAGTAACCTCTTTCACCCGCTGCGCATCTCACCTATGCCTGGCGTAGGGAGTGCCCATGTTTCGCCACTATCTCACCGTAGCCGCGCGCGCCTTTCGGCGCGGGCCGCTTACCGCGTCCGTCAACGTCCTAACGCTCGCGCTCGGGATCAGCGCGTTCGTCATCGCCTACGGCGTCGTGAGCTATTGGGAGCGCAGCGAACGGTACTTCGCGAACGCGGATCGAACCTATGTCATGACCGCGACGTTTCAAGGGCGGGGCGGCGGCCGGGCGACGCCTCTGCCGATGACCAATCGCCTCTATGCCGACTACCTGCGCGCGGACTTTCCGGAGCTCGACGCCGTGGCGCGGGCGCAGTCCATGTACGACGAGACCGGGGTCGCCGCCGGCAACGTGTACGCGGAGATGTCGGTCGTCGGCGCCGAGAGGGAGTTCCTGAAGATCTTCGACCTGCCGTTCGTCGTTGGCGACTCGAGCTCCCTGAGCCAGCCGAATAGCGCCGTGCTCACCCAAGAGGCGGCCGCGCGGCTCTTCGGCTCTGCGGATCCGCTGGGCAAGACCATTACGCTCGCGAACGTGCTCGACGTCACGGTCACCGGCGTGGTCGCGCCGGTCCCGGAGCCGTCGCACCTCGGCCGCGCGAAGTCCGCGTCGTTGCGTTTCGACGTGCTTGCGTCGTGGGACACGCTCGACGGCGTGCAGGCCGCCGCACGCGCGCGCGCCGCGGCGCGCGATCCGGCCGCAGCCGCGCGGACCCAGCCGCCGCCGAACGCGCCGCCGCAGCCGGAGAACTGGCTCGGCGGTTATTGCTGCACCACTTACGTCATGCTCTCCCGCGACAGCACGCTCACTGCGGGTGAGTTGAACGCGCGCCTCGAGGCGTTCGGCCAAGCGCACATCCCGCTCGCCCAGACGGAGATCGTCTCGCTCACGATCGGCGCCGTGCCCGTCACGAGCCTCATGACCGCTCAGCTGGACTCTCAGCTCCTGTCGGGCGCGCCGATCTCGATCACCACGCTGCTGCTCGTGCTCGGCACGCTCGTGCTCGTCGTCGCGTGCGTTAACTACGCGAACCTCGCGACCGCGCAATCGGCGCGCCGCGCTCGCGAAGTGGGCCTGCGCAAGGCGCTCGGCGCCAACCGACGCGGCGTAATGGTCCAGTACTTGGCCGAGTCGGCGGTATCGACGGTGCTCGCGATTCTGCTATCGCTCGCCGCGGTGCGCCTCGTGACGCCGCTGCTCCGTAACGCCGTAGGCATCGACCTCGGTCTCGCGCTTTTCGACGGCACAGGTTTCTGGCTCTTCCTCGGCTCGCTGCTCGGCGCCGTGACTCTGCTCGGCGGGGCCTATCCGGCGCTCGTGTTGTCGGGCATCGCGCCCGTCAAGGCCTTTAGCGCGGGACGCTCGCGGATCGGTCCGCGTTTCGCCGGGACGATTCTCGTCGGGGTTCAGTTCGCGGCCGCCAGTTTCCTGCTGATCGTCGTGCTCGTGATGTATACGCAGAACGACGAGCTCGAGCGCACCGGGCTCGGCGGCACCACGGACCAATTGGTGGTGATCGCCAACGCGCCCCAATTCAGCGAGGTCGACAACGAGTTGCTCCGCACCGAGCTCGCGCGCTTACCGCAAGTCCGCGGGGTGAGCGAGCTCTCGACGCCGCCGTGGTCGCCCACCATCAACCAAACGGCGCTTGCGCGCACACCCGACGCGGACGCAACCGCCGTCCCGACCTACTTGAACTTCGTGGGATACGACTTCTTCACCACGCTCGGCTTCACGACGCTCGCCGGGCGCGGCTTCGACCGCGCCCATGGCGAGGACGGGTTTTCGGGGTTCAACGGCGGACCGGTCAACGGCGGCCGGCCGATCAACGCGGTGATCGACGCGTCGCTCGCGCTCAAGCTCGGGTTCGAGTCTCCGCAAGCAGCCGTCGACCAGACGATCTACATTCCGGACACCTTCGTGCGCGCGTTCGGTGGCCGCGCGGTGGAGGTCCGCGTGGTCGGCGTCGTGGCCGACAAGCCGCTGCACCTGCGCGGCGGCGGCAGCACTTCGAACGTCTATTGGCTACAGCCCGGCCAGGCGTTTCAAATCATGCGCGTCGCCGCGAACGACGTCTCCGGCGGGCTCCAAGCGATCGACGCCGCCTGGAAGCGGATCTCGCCGAAGATTCCGATCAGCCGCGATTTCATGGACCAGCTGTTCGACCGGAGCTACGAAAACTTCGCCCGAATGAATCAGGTATTCGGCGGGCTCGCGCTCGTCGCCGTGGCGATCGCGTTGATCGGCTTGTTCGGAATGGCTATCCACGTGGCCGGCCGGCGCGTACGTGAGATCGGCGTGCGCAAGTCGATCGGCGCGCATACCAGCCAAGTCGTCGTGATGCTGATCCGCGACTTCTCGAAGCCGGTGCTCATCGCGAACCTAATAGCATGGCCCCTCGCGTACTTCGCCGCTCAGCAGTACCTGAGCGTGTTCATGCATCGGATACCGCTAACCCCCGGACCGTTCGGCCTGAGTCTCGTGCTGGTGTTGGGCGTGTCCTGGCTCGCCGTCGGCGCTCAGACCGTACGCGCCGCGCGCGTCAATCCGGCGACCGTGCTGCGCGTCGAGTAGTCGCGGCTTGCGGCCCGCGGCCGTGCGAGTCCCGTTCTTGGATTTCGGATCCACGATGTGCAATCGCCGCGCACGCCCGCGCTGGCTCGCACGTGGCATACGTCTTGCACCGTCTAGAACGCCGAAAGAGGCACTAGGAGGCAGCGATGCAAAAGCTCACACTCGCGGCGCTCTCGAGCGCGGCACTACTATTGACCCTCGCGGGCTGCGACCGAGCGAACGGGCCGGGCAACGGCTCCGCTCAAGTCGCGCAATCCTCGCGCCCGACGTTCGAGCAGGTGGACACTAACCGCGATGGCCGCATCACAGCGGCGGAAGCGCTCGCCGTGCAGGGCTTGGACTTCAACCGCATGGACGCCGACAAGAATCAGAGCGTCACTCCGGAAGAGTTCGCGTCTGCGATAGCGCTGAAACCGCGCGGCTAGAACAGCCACACGGCCGCGGCGCCCGAGCAACTCTGCGCTCGCTCGCGCCGCGGCCCTTCCCTCGAATGCGTAGCGGCCCGCCCACCGGCGCGGGCGAACGCTGGCGTCACGGCAACTCGACCGGGTTGCCGATCGCGGTATGCAGCTTGAGCTGTGCGAGGCTGTGCTCCGCCTCGACGTCGATGACGCCCATCTCCGCCGCAGCAAGGGCTTGCATCGCGGCCAGCACCTCGAGCGGCAGCCCTTGTTGGTCGTAGACCCGCTCGCGATTGAGCTCGTACGCGGTGCTCGCGCGCTCGACCGCGGAGGCGGCGAACGGCCGCTGCTCGCGCAAGCTCCGCACGCGCGCGTAGCCGCGCCGCACTTCCGCCCCAATCGCATCGCCGAGCTTGTCGCGCTCGAGCGTCTGCTGCTGTAGCCGCGCACGCTTCTCGTCGATGCGCGCGCGATTGCCGAAGCCCAACCCGTCGAATTGCCAGTAGAGCAGCACCGACAGATCGTCGCGGTGCCCGGTGTTCGCAATCGCGCTCCCCGGCCCGCCGCCGAACTGGCCGTTGCTGTAGCTCAACGCCACGCTCGGGATGAACCAGCCGTAGCGTTGCGCGGTGAGATCGTCGCTGGCCGCCGCGACGAGCGCTTCGAGTTGCTCCGTCTCGGGCCGGCCCCGCACAGCGCGCGCCACGAGCTCCTCCACGTTCTCGTCGCCGCGGAAGATCTCGATGCGCGGCACGTCGTCGTCGACCGGCTCGAGCACCACACCGCCGTCCAGGTGCAGCAAGCGGATCAGCTCCGCAACCGCGAGCTCCGCGCGCTCGCTGCTCGCGGCTCGGCGTTGCTCCCAGACGAGCTGCTGGCTCGCGGCCATTTCCGAATCGGCGCGCAGGCCCTCGCCGCTCTCCGCGTAGCTCGCGGTGAGCGCCGCGAGCTCGACCGAACGTTGCAGTGCCCGGGCGACGATCCGGCTGTCGGCTCGCGCGCGGATCCAGTCGAGATAGGCCGCCGCGACGTCGACGAGCACGGCATGGCGGTTCGCAACCGATGCGGCCTCGGCGGCCGCGCGGTTCTGCTTCGCCACGAGCGGCTGAAAGATCGCGTCCGCCACGTCCACGCCGAGCGACAGACCGGGCGCCGCGAGCTCTCCCGCGCCCACCGCGCCGGCGCCAAGCCCGGTGAAGCGAGCGGCGCGGTCGGCGTCGACGACGTTGCCGCCGGTCTCCTGGAGATTGCCGTCGTGACGATTGGCGCTGCCACCCACGCGCAGCGTCGGCACCGCGAGCGTGCGTGCTCGAGCGACCTTGGCGGCGGCCTCGTCGGCGCGCGCGAGGTAGATCGCGACGTCGAGATTGCGCTCGTCGGCGAGGCGCAGCGCCGTGGGCAAGTCGATTCGCAACGAATCCGGCGCCGGCGGCTGAGCCGGCGACTCGCGCGCAACCGCCGCGACGGCCAGCGCGAGCAAGCCCGCGCGCACGACGCCGCCGAAGCCCCGCGCGCGAACGCGCTCGCTCACGGCGCAACCGCCCGCACGGCCGCTCCGGCATCGAGGCCGTTCACCGCGCCCGTGATCACACGCTCGTCGCCGTTCAAGCCGCTCGCGATCTCGGTCCAGCCGCCGTCCTGCAGCCCGAGCGTTACGTCCACACGCTGCGCCTTGTCCCCGCCGCCCACCACGTACACGAACGCGTTGCCGCCGTCGTCGCGCACGGCCGAGCTCGGCAGCGCGAGCGCGCGGTCGTGCTTCTCGAGGGTGATCTCGGCACGGCCGTAAGACCCGGGCCTGATCTTGCCGTCGGCGTTCGGCAGATCGATCTCGACCAGCATCGTGCGAGTCTGCGGATCGAGCACCCCTGAGAGCCGTGCGATCTTGCCCGCGAACGTTCTGCCGGGCAGCGCCTCGAACGCGATCGTGGCGGGATCGCCCACGTCGGCCCAAAGGGTGTCGCGCTCCGGCACATAGGTCTTCACGCGGATCGTGTCCACTTGCGCCACGCGCAGGAGCGGCTGGCCGCTGCCCTTCGGCGAGCTCGCCTGGTACACCATGTCGCCGGGATCGATCGCGCGCGCGGTCACGATGCCGTCGAACGGCGCCTCGATAGTCGCGTACTCCATCTGGGCCTCCGCCTCGGCCTGTGCGGCGCGCGCGGCGTCGAGCCGGCTCCTCGATTCCGTGAGCGCCTTCTGCGTGACCGAGCTTCGCTCGGCCAGCGCGGTGGTGCGCTCGTACGCCGACTCGAGCGCGCGCACTTGCGCCGCAGCGGAGTTGCGGGCCTGCACGAGCTCGGGCACGGACAGGCGCGCGAGCACCTGGCCCTTCTTCACGCGGCTGCCGATGTCGACGTCGAGCTCCGTGACTTGTCCCGACACCTTCGAGCCCAAATCGGCCTCGTGCAGCGCCTCGGCGTTCGCGGGTTGGGTCGACATGCGCACGAGATCGCGGCGCTCGGGCGTCACGACTCGCACGTCGATCGATTGAGCCCAGGCTGCGGCGCCGAACAAGAGGATGCCGAGCGCACCGGCCAGCGGCCGCAGCCCGCCGTTCTTGGAAAGCAGCATGACCGGAGTCTATCGCCCGCGTCTGAAAAGCATCTGAAACGCGCGGGTGTTTTCAGAAGATTTTCAGCTGCGGCGAGTACGCTGAAAGGGGCGCGATTCGCCCATCGCGAGAGTGCACCCATGAATCTGGTTCAAGCCGCCCTGCGCCGCCCGATCACCGTCTTGGTGCTCGCGATCGCCGTCGTGCTCGGCGCGGCGCTCGCGCTCGCGCGAATGCCGCGCGACATCTTCCCCACACTCGGCATCCCCACGATCTACGTGGCGCAACCCTACGGCGGCATGGACCCCGCGCAGATGGAGGGCTACCTCACCTACTACTACGAGTATCACTTCCTCTACATCACGGGCATCGAGCACGTCGAGTCGAAGTCGATTCAGGGCGCCGCGATCATGAAGCTCCAGTTCTATCCCGGCACCGACATGAACCAGGCGATGGCGGAGACCGTCGGCTACGTGAATCGCGCGCGAGCCTTCATGCCGCCCGGCACCGTGCCGCCGTTCATCACGCGCTTCGACGCCGGCAGCGTGCCGGTGGGCAATCTCGTGTTCACGAGCGAGACACGCAGCGTCGCGCAGATGCAGGACGCCGCGTTGAACCAGGTTCGGCCGCTGTTCGCCACGCTGCCGGGCGTCTCCGCGCCGCCGCCGTTCGGCGGCAGCGCGCGCACCATCCTGATCAACGTCGACCCCGAGCGGCTGCGCTCGTACAACATGGCGCCCGACGAGATCGTGGCGGCCATCACGCGCGCGAACCTGATCAGCCCGTCGGGCAACATGGCGGTGTCGGGCAAGTACCCGATGGTGCCGCTCAACTCGGTGGTCAAGAACATCAAGGACCTCGAGAGCGTGCCGATCCGCACCGGCACGTACCCCACTGTATTCGTCCGCGACGTGGGCCAAGTGGTCGACGGGTCCGACATCGTCACCAGCTACGCGCTCATCGACGGCCGCCGCACGGTGTACATACCGGTCACGAAGCGCGCCGACGCCTCGACGCTCGCCGTGGTGAACCTCGTGAAGGAGAACCTGCCGCGCTTCCAAGCGGCGGTTCCCGAGGGCGTCAAGGTGAGCTACGAGTTCGACCAGTCGCCGTATGTCACACGCGCGATCGACGGCCTCACCGTCGAAGGCGCGCTCGGCGCTCTGCTGACCGGCGTCATGGTGTTGCTGTTCCTCGCCGACTGGCGCAGTGCGCTGATCGTGGTGATCAACATCCCGCTCGCGCTGACGGGCGCGCTGCTCGCGCTCTGGCTCACGGGCCAGACCGTGAACATCATGACGCTCGGCGGTCTCGCCCTCGCGATCGGCGTGCTCGTCGACATGTCGACGGTGGCGATCGAGAACGTGCACACGCATCTAGCCGCCGGCAAGCGCGTCGCGCGCGCCGTGCTCGACTCGGGCACCGAGGTCGCGCTGCCGCTCTTGATCGCGATGCTGTGCGTGCTCGCGGTGTTCGTGCCGTCGTTCTTCATGGAGGGCGCCGCGCGCGGCATGTTCCTGCCGCTGTCGCTCGCGGTGGGCTTCGCGATGGTCGCGTCGTACCTGCTCTCGAGCACACTCGTGCCGATCTTGTCGGTGTGGTTCCTGCGCGGGCACGAGCACGGCGCCGCCGGCGTTTCCGCCGGCAGCCGATTCGCGCGGCTCCAGCGCCGCTACGCCGGGCTCGCCGAGCGCACCGTGCGTCTTCGCTGGCTCACCGTGGGCGCGTACGTCGTGGCAAGCGCGATCGTGATCGCGGCGGCCGCGCGGTACGTGGGCACGGAGATCTTCCCGAAGGTCGACACCGGTCAGATCCAGGTGCGCTTGCGCGCGCCCACCGGGACGCGCGTGGAGGACACCGAGGCCACGGCGCTGCGCGCGCTCGACATCATCAAGAACGAGGCCGGGCCGGACAACGTGAAGATCACGCTCGCGTTCGTGGGGGTGCACGCGCCGAACTATCCGATCAACTTGATCTACCTCTGGAACGGCGGCTCCGAGGAAGGCGTGCTCCAGGTGCAGCTTAAGGACGGCACCGGGATCCGCACGGAGGCGCTCAAGGAACGCCTGCGCACGCTGTTCGCCGAGAAGATGCCCGGCGTGAGCTTCTCGTTCGAGCCGAGCGACATCGTGAGCCAGGTCATGAGCCTCGGAGCCTCCACGCCGATCGAGATCGCGGTGAGCGGACCGAGCCTCGCCGCCAACCGCGAGTTCGCAACGCGCGTGCGCGAACGGCTCGCACGCATTCCCGCGCTGCGCGACGTGCAGCTCGGCCAGGCCCTCGACTATCCGACGCTCGACGTCAACGTGAGCCGGGAGCGCGCGGGCCTCATGGGCGTGGACATGACCGAGGTCTCGCGCTCGCTCGTCTCGGCGACGTCGTCGAGCCGGTTCGTGGTGCCGAACTACTGGGCCGACCCGAACAGCGGCGTCGCCTACCAGATCCAGGTGCAGATCCCCCAGGCGGCGATGAGCTCGGTGGAAGAGCTCGAGAACATTCCGATCGCGAACAGCGAGGGCCAGCCGGTGCTGCTGCGCAGCGTCGCGAGCGTGACGGAGGGAACCGCGCCCGGTCAGTACGAGCGCTACAACATGCAGCGCACGATCACGGTGACCGCGAACCTCGAAGGCGATCTCGGCACCATCGCCGGCGAAGTTCGCGCGGCGCTCGCGGAGCTCGGCAGCCCGCCCCCGCGAGTCACCGTCGCGCTGCGCGGCCAGGTGGTGCCGATGGAGCAAATGCTCGGCAGCTTGCGCGACGGCCTCCTGCTCGCGGTCGTCGCGATCTTCTTGCTGCTCGCCGCCAACTTCCAGTCGCTCAAGCTCGCGCTCGTGGTGGTTTCCACGGTGCCCGCCGTGATCGCGGGCGTAGCGATCGTGCTCGTAGTCACCGGCACCACGCTCAACATCCAGTCGTTCATGGGCGCGATCATGGGCATCGGCGTCGCCGTCGCGAACGCGATCCTGCTCGTGACGTTCGCGGAGCGCGGCCGGCTCGCAGGCAGCGCGGCCGCCGCCGCGGCGGTGGAGAGCGCGCGCAGCCGCCTGCGGCCGATCCTCATGACGAGCCTCGCGATGATCGCCGGCATGCTGCCGCTCGCGATCGGGCTCGGCGAAGGCGGCGAGCAGACCGCGCCGCTCGGGCGAGCCGTGGTGGGCGGGCTCGCGGCGGCCACGCTCGCCACGCTGCTCGTGTTGCCGTCGGTGTTCGCGATCGTGCAGGGACGCGCGCACCGTCGCTCGCCGTCGCTCGACCCCGACGCCGCGGAGGGCGCAACGCCATGAGCCGGGCCGGACGGAACGTCTCGTGAACGCGGCTTCGCTGCAGCAAACGAAATCGGACGGCCGGCTCGACCGGCGCAGGACGCGCCTCGAGCGATGAGTAAACAGGAGGTTCAGTCATGCACATCGACACTCGCACCAGCCAATCCCGCGGCCGGATCCGCGCGCCGGAGACGCGCCGCTCTTTCTTGCTCGCTTCGGCGGCCACGGGAGCGGGTCTACTGCTCGCGGACCACACGCCTGCGCGCGCGGCGGAAGCCGCCGAGGCGGTCACCGCTACCGAGGACCTCATGCGCGAGCACGGCGTCTTGCGGCGTGCGTTGATCCTCTACACCGAGGCCGCGCAGCGGCTGCGGCGCGACGCGGCGGCCGTCGACCCGCGAGCGCTTCTCTCGGCGGCGATGCTGTTTCGCGAGTTCGGCGAGGACTATCACGAGCGCACGCTGGAGGAGCAGCACGTGTTTCCGGAGGTTCGGCGCGCGGGCGGAGCCGCGGGCAAGCTCGTCGATACCCTCGAGGCGCAACACCGCCGCGGCCGGGAGATCACCGAGTACGTCTTGAGCGTGGCGCGCCGGAAGGCCATCGGCTCGAGCGACGGCGTGGCGCTCGCCGGAGCGCTCGAGGGATTGATCCGCATGTACCGCCCGCACGCCGCGTTCGAGGACACCGTGGTGTTCCCTGCGTGGAAGAAGGCGCTGCCGCCCGGGCAGCTCGACGAGCTCGCCGAGCAGTTCGAGGACATCGAGCACGAGCGCTTCGGCGAGGACGGCTTCGACGCGGCGCTCGAACGCATCGCAGCCGCCGAGCGCGCGCTCGGGCTCGGCGACCTCGCCGCGTTCACGGCGCCCGCGCCGCCCGCCGCGCCGCACTGAGACGCGCCCCGCCGCGCTCGCGGGCAGCGCGGCGGCAGCTCGGCCGTCAAGCGCCGGGCAGGTGCACGCGGAACGAGGAGCCGCGTTCGAGCTCGCTCTCCACCGCGATCGCTCCGCCGTGCGACTCCGCGATCCAGCGGCCGATCGCGAGGCCGAGACCCGCGCCGCCCTGCTCCCGCGAGCGCGCGCGGTCCACTCGGTAGAACCGCTCGAACACGTGCGGCAGGTGGTGGCTCGCGATGCCGATGCCCGTGTCGCGCACGGTGCCCACGATCTCGGCGCCGCGCCGCTCCACGTGCACGTCGCACCGGCCGCCGGCCGGCGTGTACTTCACCGCGTTGTCGAGCAGGATCAGGAACAGCCGGCGCAGTGCCTGGGCGTCGCCGGACGTGTAGACGGGCGCGTCGGGCAGCCGCGCGGCGAGCTCCACGCCCTTGACGCGCGCCAGCACGCTCGCTTGCGCGCACGCGTCGCCCACGGCCGCGGCCACGTCCACGGGCTCGCGCGCGAGCGGCGCCGCGCCGGAGTCGGCCTTCGCGATCAGCAGCAAATTCTCCACGAGCTGCGTGGTGCGCTCGATCTCGGCCACGATGTGCTCGAGCGCGGCCGCCCGCTCGCGGCCGTCCGCGCCGCGCTGCAGCGCCACCTCCGCCGTGGTGCGCATCACTGCGAGCGGCGTGCGCAGCTCGTGCGAGGCGTCCGCGGTGAAGCGCGAGATCGTGCGAAACGACGCCTCGAGGCGGGCGATCATCTCGTTCAAAGTCTCCGTGAGCCGCGTGAGCTCGTCGCCCGCCGGCGGCACGCGCAACCGGTGCGCCAGATTGTCGGCCGTGATCGACCGCGCCGCGCGCGTGATCTCGTCCACCGGCGCGAGCGCGCGGCGGCTGAGCCAGTAGCCGAGGGCCGCGGCAAGCACCAGCGAAGCGGCGAACAGCGGCACGAGGAACCGCAGCGTGGCGTACAGGCCCTGCTCCACGTCGTGCAGCGGCGCGGCGATCTGCACCACGAAGCGCCGGCCGCCGATCTCCACCGGTTGCGTGAGGAGACGCGCCGGCTCGCCGTGCAGCGTGGCCTCGCCCACGGACGCGTCCGCCGCCGCGGCCGACGAGGGCACCGCGAGATCGGCGAGCCCGGCGCCGCGGTGCACCCAGCGCCCCGACTCGTCGGCCACCTGGAACAGCTCGCCATGGGCGCGAAACTCCTCCTTCACCTCGTCGACGTCGAGCCGCGTCTCGTGGTCCTCGATGAAGTGCACGATGCCGTCGGCGCGCTCGCGCAGCGACTCGTCCACGGCCTGGTACAAGCTGCCGCGCAGTGCCAGCCACAGCGCGCCGGCGAGAATCAGGAACGCCGCGGCGAACAGCGACGTGAACCAGACCGTCAAGCGAACGCCGATCGAGCGCGGCGTCATGGGGCGCCGTCCCGCAGCGTGTACCCCACGCCGCGCACGGTGTGGATCAGCTTGCGCCGCGGCGGCGCGTCGACCTTGGCACGCAACAGGTGGATGAACGCGTCGAGGGTGTTGCTCTCGATCGTGCTCTCGTAGCCCCACACCGCGTCGATCAACGTGCGGCGCGGCACGATCTGGCCGCTACGCCGCGCGAGGAAGTGCAACAGGTTGAACTCGCGATGGCTCAGCACGATCTCGTCCGCTCCGCGCAGCACGCGGCGCGCGGCGGGGTCCACGCTCAAGTCGCCCACGCGCAGCACCGGCAGCTGCGTGGCCGCGGTGCGCCGGGCGAGCGCCCGCAGCCGGGCGAGCAGCACCTCGAACGCGAACGGCTTGATGAGATAGTCGTCGGCGCCGCAGTCGAGGCCGGCCACCACGTCGGTAGGCGCGTCGCGCGCCGTGAGCATGAGGATGCGCGTCTCGATTCGTGCCTGCCGCAGCCTGCGCGCCACCTGCGCGCCGTCGAGCTTCGGCAGCATCCAGTCGAGCACGATGAGGTCGTGGTCGACGGACCGTGCGAGCTCGAGCCCCTGCTCGCCGTCCGCGGCCACGAGCACCGAGTAGCCCTCGCGCTCCAGGCCTTTGCGGAGCTGCGCCGCCATCAGCGGCTCGTCCTCTACGATCAGCACTCGCACTGCTCGTGACTCCGAACCGCCGGGCGGCCGCGCCCTCAGCGATTACCGAGGAAATCCCCCTTGCCGATCTGCACGCCGTTGTGGCGCAAGATCGCGTACGCCGTCGTGTAGTGGAAGTAGAAGTTGGGGATCACGAAGCCCAGGAAATAGTCCTTGCCCGTGAACGTGAACGTGGCGTTCGGAAACTTGAGCTCGACCGTGCGCGTCTCCGCGCCCTCGAAGTCGCCGGGCTTGAAGGTCTTCACGTGATCGATCGCTTTCTGGATGCGCGCGTGCAGGTCGGCGAAGGACTTCTCCTCGTCGGCCCACTTCGGCGGCTCCTTGCCCGCCAGCCGGCTCGCGCCGCCCTTCACCTGGTCGGTCATGATCTGGACCTGGCGGGTCAACGGCAGCATGTCCGGGGCAAGCCGTGAGTTGATGTAGACCTGCGGGTCGATCTTGCGCGCCTCGCAGTCGGCCTCGGCCTTCGTGAAGATCTTGTCGAGATTCGACAGCATGTGGGAGAACACGGCGAGCTGGTCGGAAATGCTGATGGTCACGTTGGAATTCCTCGGAGAATGTTTCGATTCGGGACCGCCGCGGCGAGCGGCGCCCGCCCGGTCCGGCGGGGCGCCAATGATAGCGCTACAATGCCGCCTCGCGTCATCCCGGGGGACCGATGCTGCAACAGATCGCCGTCGCGCTCGCGAAGATGCGGGAGTTCCGCCGCGCCGCGCGCATGCCCCGCGCCGAGTTCGAACAACTCAAGCTCGCGAAATTCCGTAGGCTCGCGCGCCACGCGCGCGATCGTTCCGCATACTACCGGCGCATCGTCGAAGAGCGCGGCATCGACGTCGACCGTTGCACGCCGGCCGACTTCCCGGTGCTCACCAAGTCGATCCTCATGCAGAGCTTCGACGACATCTGCACGGTGCCCGGCCTCACGAAAGCCAGGATCGCGGACTTCCTCACGCGCTCGAAGGATCCGGCGGAGCTCCTCGACCGCAAATATCGCGTGATTCACACGTCGGGCTCGTCGGGCGAAGTGGGCTACTTCGTCTATTCGCCGCAGGACTGGATCCGCGGCACGCTGATGCCGCGGCGCGGGCGCCAGCAGTTTCCCCGCCGCAAGCACCGCGGCAAGTTCCGGCTCGCGTACTTCGCGGCGGTTGACGGCCACTACGCCGGCGTCACGATGATCCGCTCGCTGCAGACGAGCATCGCGCGGTTCTTCGTGAACGTGCGTTTGTACGAGGTGAACAGCCCGTTGCCGGCGATCGTCGACGCGCTCAACGAGTATCAGCCGGATGTCCTCATCGGCTACACCACCGCGCTCAAGATCCTCGGCGAGAAGCAACGCGAAGGCGCGCTCGCGCTGTCGCTGATCGGAATCGGCACGGCCGGCGAAGTCACCACCGAAGGCGACCGCGCGTTCCTGGAGCAGGCGTTCGGTTGTGCGCTCGTCAATTCCTACGGATCGAGCGAGCACTTGGCCATGGGCGCCTCCACGCCCGACGGCAAGCACATGGTGCTCGCCGACCACGAGCACATCTACGAGCTCTACGACGACCACTCGGTGGTCACCAATCTCTTCAACTACACGCTGCCGCTGATCCGCTATCGGATGGCGGACATCTTGAAGCCCGTCGACTCCGGCCCGCACACGCCGTATCTGGTGATCGAGAGCCTGCTCGGCCGCAACGAGCTGCAGCCCACGTTCAAGACTCGAGACGGCGGCACCGACTTCGTGAGCCCGCACACGATCAACGAGATCTTCGTGGCCGGCGTCACGCGCTTTCAGCTGCACTTGCTGAGCGACTCGGCGTTCCGCTTCATGGTGTGCCTCGACTCGCAGCTCCGCACGGAGCAGCGCGCCGCGTGCGTGGCCGGCGTGGAGGCGCGGCTGCGCGAGATCCTCGCGCGCAAGCGCATGGACAACGTGCAGTTCGACGTGCAGGTGGCCGACGATCTGCCGGTGAACCCGCGGACCCGAAAATTTCAGCTCATCGTCGACGCGCGCGGGCGGCCTGAGCTCGAACGACAAAGCGCGTAAGAGAAACGGAGAAACAGGATGCCTCTCAAGATCATAGGCGCAGGATTGGGCCGCACGGGCACGATGTCGCTCAAGCTCGCGATCGAGAAGCTCGGCCTCGGGCCGTGCTTCCACATGGCGGAGCTGTTCGCGGATCCGTCGCGCGTGCCGGCGTGGCTGGCGGCGGCCGACGGCCACCCGGACTGGGAAGCGGTCTTCAACGGCTTCCCGGCCACCACCGACTATCCGGCGTGCTCCTTCTGGCGGGAGCTCGCCGCCGCCTGTCCGCAGGCGAAAGTGATCCTGACCGTGCGCGACCCGGACAAGTGGTTCGAGTCCACGCAGGAGACGATCTTCAGCGAGCCGATGAGCGAGCGCATCCGCAGCTCGCCGCTCAAGCCATTCTTCGAGAAGACGGTGTGGAAGGCGTTCGGCGACAAGATCCACGACCGCGCGTTCATGACGGCCGAGTTCAAGCGCCACAACGCCGAGGTGCAGAACGCGCTGCCGAAGCAGCGCCTGCTCGTCTACGAGGTGAAGCAAGGCTGGGAGCCGCTCTGCAAGTTCCTCGGCGTGCCGGTGCCGAGCACGCCGTTTCCGCACGTGAACTCGCGCGAGGAGATGAAGGCGATGATCGCGGCCGCCCAAGCGCAGGCCGGCGGTCCCGCCGACCCCCTCCAAGCGAGTGAGAACATGCGGCGCCGGATCGAGGAGATGCGCGCCAAGACCTGAGCGCGCGGCCTCTATGCCGCTATATACTGACGCGCTTCTCGGTCACTCAGGGGAACACACAATGCAAAGCACAATCGTACGCGCAGCCGCAGCGCTGCTGGTCATGGCAACCCTCGGCGCCGCGCCGGCCTTCGCGCAAGGCGGCGGCGGTCCGCCGCGTCTCGCGCCCTTCCTGATCCAAACGAACGCATTCGCGGACGGCGCCATCATTCCGGCGAAATACGCCGGCCCCATGGGCGTGCAGCCGGGCTTCACGCTCTCGGGCGCGCCCGACACCACGCAGACGTACGCGATCATCTTCCATGACCTCGACGTCGCGATCGGCGGCAACACCGGCGACGTGCTGCACTGGATGGCGTGGAACATCCCGGCGGCGGCGAAGGGCACTCCGGACAACAAGCTCACCATTCCGGAAGGCAAGCTGCCGGACGGCTCGGTGAACGGCAACAACATCCGGAACCAGCCCGGCTACATGGGCCCCGGCGCACCTCCCGGCGTGCGTTATCACCACTACACGTTCGAGTTCTACGCGCTGAGCGCGAAGCTCGACTTGCCGGCCAACGCGACGCGCGACCAGCTGCTCGCCGCGATGCAGGGCAAGATCGTGGCGAAGGCCGCTTACATGGGCCGCTTCCACCAAGAACCGCCGAAGCAGTAGTCGTCTCTTGACCGAGCCGGCCGCGCTTTCCGGACTCTTAGGAACGCGCGGCCGGTCACGGTCCCGCGCGCGCGGCCGGCGCGATACTCGCACGCAACGTTCTCGGCGGAAGTCAGGACCATGAGTAGCGAAGCGCCGGCCAGCCGCAACCCTTATGCCCCCTCGTCGGCATCGCTCCGAGCCGGCCCGGCGCCGCGCGCATCCAGCACCGATGTGTGGCGCGACCACAAGACGCTCGTGATGCTGCACGAGGCCGACCTGCCGGACCGTTGCGTCAAGTGCAACGACCCGGCCGACCTGCCGTCCAAGCCGCGCCGCGTCTACTGGCACCACTGGGCGATCTATCTCGTGCTGCTGCTCAACATCCTGATCTACGCGATCGTGGCGTTGATCGTGCGCAAGAAGGCCGTCGTGGCGCCCGGCCTGTGCACGCGGCACAAGAGGCGCCGCGCCATCGCGCTCTCGATCGGCTGGATCGGCATCGCGGGCGCGTTCGCGCTGATGTTCTTGGGCATCTCCGATTCGACCAACCCGGCGTTCGCGATGCTCGGCATCATCCTGTTGCTGTTCGCGCTGCTCGAGCTCGTCATCGCCGCGCGCATCGTCTACGCATCGCGAATCGACGCCGACTACGTGTACCTCAAAGGCTGCAAGCCGATCTTCCTCGACAGCCTCCCCCAGTTCCCCGGCTGAAAATAGGGACAGGTTACTTTTTCGCGGGCTCGTATCGAGCCCGCGCGCGGCGTGCGTCCGCGAAAAAGTAACCTGTCCCTATTTTCAGATGAGGCCGGCGCGTTTGGCGGCGTGATAGCGGTTCACGAGCTCCACGCCGAGGCGCTCGGGCTCGGCGTCGACCATCAGCGCGTCGCGCGCGGCGAGGCGCCGGAACGCGTCGCGCCGCGCCTGCTCGTAGAGGTGCGCGCTCGCCACCTCGAGCGCCGCGTCGCCGGAGGCGAGCGGCTGCTCGATCAGCTCGCCCACCACGCGCTCGCGCAGGCTCGCGAGCAGCACGAGGTGCCGCGAGCGCAGCAGCGCGAGCGCCTGGCCGAGCTCGCTCGAGTCCTCGTCGCGGAAGTTGGTGATCACGATCACGAGCGCGCGCTTCGGCTGCCTGCGCAGCAAATCCTGCGCCGCCGCGAGATAGTCCGAGTGGCTCGGCGTAGGCTGCACTCCGTAGAGCTCGCCCATGAGCGCGTTCAAAACGTGATTGCCCTTGCGCGGCGCGAACAGCCGCTCGGTGCCGGGCGGCACGCCGAACGTGAGTGCGCCGACTGCGTCCCCCTGCTTCAGCGCGACGTACGACAGGAGCATCACGGCGTTCAGCACCTGGTCGAAGTGAGCGCCGGCACCGTCGTCGGGGCGGTCGTCCGCGCGCATGCGGCGGCCGCAATCGATGAGCAGCAAGATGCACTGGTCGCGCTCGTCCTGAAACTCGCGCACGATCGGCTTGCCGAGCTTGAGCGTGGCCTTCCAGTCGATGTGCCGCACGGAATCGCCGTAGCGGTATTCCGACAGCTGCTTGAAATCGGTGCCCTCGCCGCGCTGCCGGTAGGTCTTGATGCCGATCTCCTGGAGCCGGCGGTCGCCCGCGAGCCAGGCGTAGCGCGCGATCTGCGCGAAGTCCGGGAACACGCGGCGCATCTCCCGCTCGCCGATCCTCACGAGCAGCTCGCACAACTTGAAGCGCGAGCGCAGCTTGAGCTCGGCCGGCTCGAACACGATCTCGCCGCGGCGCGTAGGCGTAACCGGATACGTGAGCTCCACGCGCTTGCCGGGCAGCAGCACGAGCGGGGCGGGCAGGCCGCGCGCGGCCACGCTCGGATCGAAGTGATCGAAGAGCTCGGCGGCCCAGGCGTCGTGGCCGTCGAGCTCGACGGCCACCTTCACCACCCGCTCGGCGCCGAGCGCGAACGCCGACGGCAGCAGCCGCGTGAGTCGCGCGCCGGACCGCCGCCACGCGCGCCGCGAGACCACGCAGTCCGCCGCGGCGGCCCCGAGCAGCGCGATCAAGCCGGCGCCCGCGAGCAGCGCGACGACCGCTCGCGGCGCGCCGGCCACGAGCGCCACGAGCGCGGCCGCCGCGGCCGCGGCGAGCGCGAGCAGCAGACTCCGCGCGGGCACTACGCGCACGCGCGGCTCCCTAAACCCGCGGCGCCGCCACGCTGTCGACC
>DASUFK010000192.1:0-21476 GCA_036274615.1 Gammaproteobacteria bacterium
CAAGCACGCCACGCCGAGCACGAGCGACGCGAGCGTGAACAGCACCGTGCCGAACGAGAGTCCGGTGCGCTGGAAGTTGCGCTGGTCGAGCAGTGCGTCCACGCGCATCAGGCCGAAGTCGTAGGTCGTGCGCTTCAGATCCTCCGCCGGCACGTGCCGCGCCGCGAAATCCGCGAGCTGGGCGCCGAGCGATCGAGCCGACAAGCCGCCATCACCAAGTCGCAGATAGATGTACGCATCGGAGGAGTTCCACCGCCCCAGGATGTATTGCAACGTTCGAGGGTCCGTCGACGCGACACGCACCGCGTCGCGCACGTCGATCGTGGCGAGAAAATCGAACGGCAGCGTCGCGTTGGTCGTGTGGCCGAGGTGCGACGGCTCGGTTACGGGATCGATCACGCCGGTGACCGACGCCTCGACGGCGTTTGCGAGGATCACGTGTTTGCCGAGAGGGCTTGCATCGCCGAACAGGCGGCTCGCGGTGGCGCGCGTCAACACCACGCTGCCGGGCGACGTCAGCGCCGTTGCCGAGCTGCCGGCCGCGAACGACAGCGGGAAGAGCTCCAGGAACTCCGGATCGACGGCCAGCCCGAACAGCCGCGCCGACTGCGTGTCGCTTGCGATCATCGCCTTGCGGTCGATGATGATCGCGCGCGCCAGGTCGATTCCCGGGAAGTCTTCGCGCAAGTAAGCGGCTGCCTCTTCGGGCACGCGAGGGCCGAACTCCGGGGTGAACTTGAACGGCGAATCGCGGTACACGCTGCGCATCGTGAGCAGGTAGGTGTTGTCGATGCCCGCGAAGTGCCGGTCGGCGCGGTCCCAGAACGCGACGAACGCATAGGCGGTGACGAAGCACACGAGGCCGAGCGAAAGCGTCACCGCATTCACCGCGAACGCCACGGGCGACCGCCGAACGTTGCGCAGCGCGATCGCTAGATAATGGCCGAACATCGCAACGATCCCCCCGCCGTTCTTCGCCAGGACACTACTTCGCCGTCCTTGGCTCGATGCCGGGTTCCGTGCGGCCGCCGCGGAGCGATATTACGCTGGCGGCTCGCTCGCTCCGGCCGCCGCGTCGGGCGCGGCGTCGAGCCGCGTGCGCAGTCCCGCCGGAAGCTTCAGCGCGGTTGCGAGCTCGTCGAGAAACTCGCGCTCGGCCGGCTCGTCGAGATCGATCGCGAGCCGCGCGGCGAGGTAGAGCTCCGCTGCTTGCTCCTCGGTGGACACCGCGCTCACGAGGCTCGCGACGTCGATGTCTTGCGTGAGCAGATCGAAGATGAACGCCTTCGACTCCGCGTCGAGCCCGAGCCGCTCGACCTCCGCGAACAAGCGGCGCTGCTCGGACGCGTCGATGCGGCCGTCCGCTTTGGCGGCGCCGATCATCGCGCGCACCAGCGCGAGCTCGAAGGGATTGCCGTCGGCGGCGGGCTTTGCGTGGGGCAGTGCGGCGGCGAGCGGTGACATCGGCGAGCGTGCGCCTTCGCCCGTCGAGTAGCCTCGGCCCGCCTGTTGCTGCTGGTAGTTTTGATAGGCCTGCAACGCCATGGCGCCGAGCGCGGCTGCGCCGCCGTAGCGCATCATCTTGCCCGCGCCGCCGCCGCCGAGCAGCAGGCCGAGCACGCCGCCCGCGAGCGCGCCGCCGGTGAAGGCCTGGCTGCCGCCCATGCCGTCCAGGCGGTTGCGCACCTGCTGTCCCGCGCCGCGCAGATCGTTGCCGATTCCCGTACCCAGCACTTGCTCGAGCAGGCGTTTCGCGTCGATCACGGGAGGTCTCCTTCGCGGCCGGCGAGTCGACCGAAGCATACCGTCCCGCGCGCCGCGTGGTAACCATTGGGGCCGAGATCCTGTAGGCTCGTCGGCACGAAACACGGAGACGCCGATGACGGTTTGGACGAGCTGGGTCGACCTGCTGACGAGAGCCCTCGAGCTGCTGAGCACGCAGGCCGGGCTCGGCGCCGGCCTCGCGGTGGTGGCGCTCACGCTCACGGTGCGCACGCTGGTGCTGCCGATCACGTTCCCGAATGCCTGCCGCGGCCTGGTTCGGCAGCGCACGCTCGCGGCGATGCAGCCCGAGCTCGCGCGGCTCAAGGAGCGCTACGCGCGCGACCCGCAGAAGTACGGCGAGGCCATGCTCGCGGCCTACAAGCGCAACGGCCTGTCGATGGTGGACGGACGTTCGCTGCTCGGCGCGCTCGTGCAGACACCGGTGCTGCTCGGCATGTTCACGGCGCTCAAGCGTGCGTTGCCGCACGGACGGTTCCTCTGGGTCGCCGACCTCGCGAAGCCCGACGTGCTGCTCGCGATCGTCGCGGGGCTCACCACCGCGATCCTCGCGCTCGCCGCGCCGGAAATGCCGGAGCACGTGCGCATGTTGATGATGATCCTGCCCGCCGTCTGTCTCGCGTTCACGGCGCTGCATTTCGGCTCGGCGATCGCGCTCTACTGGACCACGTCGAATCTCTTCACCGCGGGCCAGACGCTCGCCGTGCGCTGGGTGGTGGCGCGCCACGCCGCGAGCGGCGCGCCGAGCGCCTGACGGCGCGGTCGCCGCTGCGCCGCGCCCTCGGGTTCACCTCGTTCACTGGTGTCAGACACCAGCGGTGTCAGGCACGGGCGGTGTCAGACACCCGTGGTGTCAGACACCTAGCGGCTTGATCATTCGCCCGAAAGTTGCCAGCATCGGGAAAGATGCCCGTTTCTTGGAGACGCCGATGTTGTCGCGACGCGAATACCTCACCCTGTCCGCCGGCGCCTGCGCGGCCCTCGCGCTCCGTCCGCGGCTGGCCGCCGCCGCCGAGCCCGGAGACTTGCTCACGAAGCCGATCCCGAAGACGGGCGAGCATTTGCCGATCATCGGCCTCGGCAGTTCCGCCACCTTCAGCCAGTCGGCCGGGCGCGAGGAGCTCGACGCGCTCCGCAGCGTGTTCGAGACGATGGCCGAGCACGGCGGCACCGTGTTCGACACCGCGCCCGGCTACGGCGCGTCGGAGCAAGTGTCCGCGCGGATCGTCAACGAGCTCGGCCTGCGCGACAAGATCTTCTGGGCCACCAAGATGAACACCGCCGGATTCGGCGGCGGCGCCGCCGACCCGTCCGCGGGCCGCGCGCAAGTGGAGACGTCGCTCGAGCGGCTCGGCCGCAAGATCGATCTCATCCAGGTGCACAACGTCGCCGCCCTCGAAACCCAGGTGCCGATCGTCGCGGAGTACAAGGCCAGGGGCAGCGTGCGCTACATCGGCACGACGTCCACGTCCAAGGGCCAGTACGGGCGGCTCGAGTCGGCGATGCGGGACATGCCGCTCGACTTCATCGGCATCGACTATGCCGTGGACAACGTGAGCGCCGAGGAGCGCATCCTGCCGCTCGCGCAGGAGAAGGGCATCGCGGTGCTCGCGTACCTCCCGTTCGGGCGCACCCGGTTGTTCCAGCGCGTGAAGGGCCGCGAGGTGCCGGCATGGGCCGCCGAGTTCGGCGCCACGAGCTGGGCGCAGTTCTTCTTGAAGTTCGCGGCTGCGCATCCCGCGATCACCGCGGTCACGCCGTCGACGAGCGACCGGGCGCACATGATCGACAACATGGCCGCCGCTCGCGGCCGCCTGCCCGACGCCGCCGAGCGCAAGCGCATGGTCGAGGTCATCGCCGCGCTTCCGGTGTAATAAAAGCAGCCGCGCTTCGTAGTAGCTTTCGAGTAGGGATTGATCGCGATCCGGTGCGCCGGATCGCGGGGGGACGTTCGGGATGCCGACCGATGCGGCGATCGAGCTGCGCGGCGTGAGGAAGACGTTCGGCGCGCAGGTTGCGGTCGAGGGTCTCGATCTCACGATTCCGCGCGGCGCCCTGTACGGGTTCATCGGGCCGAATGGCGCCGGCAAGACCACGTCGATCCGCATGATCATGTCCATCCTGATGCCGGACTCGGGCGACCTCCGCGTGCTCGGCAACCGTTCGGCACTCGAGGCCAAGGACCGGATCGGCTACCTGCCCGAGGAGCGCGGCACCTATCGCAAGATGAAGGTGGGCGCGTACCTGAGCTACATCGCGCGGCTAAAGGGGGTCGCCGAAAAGGGACTCGCCGCGCGGATCGCCGAGCTGCTCGCGCGCGTGGGCTTGCCCGGCGTCGAGGGCAAGAAGAGCGAAGAGCTCTCGAAGGGCATGCTCCAGAAGGTCCAGTTCGTGGCCGCGATCGTGCACTCGCCGGATCTCCTGATCCTCGACGAGCCGTTCAGCGGCCTCGATCCCGTGAGCTCGCGTCTGCTGCGCGAGCTGATCCTGGCGGAGCACGCGCGCGGCGCCACGATTCTGTTTTCCACGCATGTGATGCCGCATGCCGAAGACCTCTGCGACCACGTGGTCATGATCCATCGCGGCCGCAAGGTGCTCGACGAGCCTCTGGCGGGCATTCGCCGCCGGTACGTGCCGCGCGCGATCCGCTTCGAGCCGCTCGCGTCCGACGCCGACGTCGCGCGCGTGCGCGCGCTGGCCGAAGTGGAGAGCTGCCAGCCGGTGGAAGGCGGCTACGAGGTGCTGCTGCGCGACGGCAGCGACGCCGGCCGCGCGGTGCACAGCATCGCGGGCGCGCTGCCCGTGGCGCGCATCGAGCTCAAGCGCCACCGTCTCGAGGACGTGTTCGTGCAGCTGGTGGCCGAGGGCGGCTCGCTCACCGACACCGAAAGCCTGCACGCCGAGCTCGGCGGCGGCGCCGACGCTGGGAGCGTTGCGGCATGATCAAGATCTGGCAGATCGCCGTGCGCGAGTTCGTGGCCACGGTGTTCACGCGCGCGTTCATCATCGGCCTGCTGGTTTTTCCGATGATGCTCGGCGTCTTCTTCCTGGTGGCACCTCGATTGTTCGCCGACCGCGCCTACAACATCGAAGGCGATCTCGCGATCGTCGATCCCACGGGCAAGATCGCCGGCGATCTCGAAACCGCGATCGCGTCGAACGCGAACGGCGCGGCCGTGGGTGACGCGCTGCGTCGCGCGGGTGCGCCCGCGCAAGCCGCCGAGTTGGCCCAGGCGCTCGCGACGCCGCCCAAGCTCACGGTCGTCGAGCGGCCGCCCGGCGGCGATCTCGAGCAGGAGAAGGCCTGGCTGCGGGTAACCGACGCGAAGCCGCCGCACCTCGCGCTCGCGGTGATCCATCCGAACGCGGTTACGCCGCGAGCGGGCGAGACGGAGCTCGGCAGCTACGACCTCTACGTTCCGCCGAAGCAGGATCAGCGAGTGGAATCCGCGGTGAAGGAGAGTCTGCGCGACGCGCTCGTGGCGGCACGCATGCGCGAGCACGGGCTCGACCGGGCGGTGATCAAGGACCTCACCACGGTGCCCCCCGTGCGCTCGGTGACGGTGACCCAGGACGCGGAGCGGGGTACGGTGGGCGGGGCCGGGATCATCGTGCCGATCGCGTTCATGTTGTTGCTGTTCATGGGCGTCATGGGCAGTGGCGGCGGTCTGCTCACGACCACGGTGGAGGAAAAATCGAGCCGCGTGATCGAGGTGCTGTTGTCGGCCGTGTCGCCGATGCAGCTCATGGCCGGCAAGCTGCTCGGCCACATGGCGATCAGCCTGCTCATGATGAGCATCTATCTCGCGCTGGGTCTCGCGGGGCTATCCACGTTCGCGCTGTTCGGCCTGTTCGACATTTCGTTGATCGGCTACCTGTTCGTGTTCTATTTGATCGGCTTCTTGACCATCGGCTCGCTGATGATGGCGGCGGGCGCGGCGGTCAACGACATGCGCGAGGCGCAATCGCTGATGATGCCGCTGACGCTGAGCCTGTCGGCGATCTGGTTCGTCTTCGTTCCGATCACGCGCGACCCGAATTCCACGCTCGCGGTGGTGCTGACCTACGTGCCGCCGCTGGGCCCGTTCGTGACGTTGCTCAGGCTCGCGTCCACGAGCCCGCCGCCGACGTGGCAAGTGCTGCTCTCGATCGCGGTGGGCTTCGTGGAGATCGTCGGCGCCGTCTGGTTCTCGGCCAAGGTCTTCAAGATCGGCCTCTTGATGTTCGGCAAGCCGCCGAACTTGGGCACGCTGATCCGCTGGGTCCGCGCCAGCTAGAAAATAGGGACATGTTACTTTTTTCTGCCACGACCTTCGGGCACTGGTGCTCGCGCACGAAAAAAGTAACATGTCCCTACTTTCTGACGCCGAGGGCGAGCACCATGCCGACGGAGACGAGCGCCACGCCGGCGAGCTGCAGGCGCGTGGGGATCTCGTGCAGCGTCGGGATCGCGATCAGCAGCGCGAAGCTCGGCACGAGGGCCGCGAAGACCGCGCCGCGCGCGGCGCCCAAGATGGACACCGCGCGCGTGTAGAACACGAGCGCCAACACCGCCGACAGCACCCCCTGGAACACGACTTGAATCGCGATCTCGCTCCACGGCGCGGCCGCGAGCGAGCCGTCCGCGAGCAGCGCATAACCGGGCAAGTACAGAAGCATCGACAACACCGCGACCACGGCGGTCGCGTGCAGCGGCTCGACGGCGAGCGCGCGCGACGCGAGCGTGTAGCTCGCCCACGACAGCCCGCCCGCCACGAACATGACGTCGCCGAGCCAGGTGAGCTCGCCGTGATTGGCGAGCCCGTCCCAGCCGAGCATGAGGATCCCACCCAGGATCGCGAGCGCGCCCGCGATGCGGCCGCCGGACAGCCGCTCGCGCAACAGCAGCGCGCCGCCGAGCGTGGACGCGAGCAGCATGCAGCTCGGGGTGAGCACGCCCATGTGGCCCGCGGGCGCGAAGGCGAGACCGCCGGCCGTGAGCAATACGTACGGCGCGCCGGCCGCGCACGCGAGGAACAATGCCTGCCACGTGCCGAGCGCGCCGAGCCGGCGCCGCGCGAACAGGGGCAGCAGGATCAAGCCGCCGGCGCCGAATCGCAGCGCGGTCACGTCCCACGCGGTGAGCGTGTGGCTCGCCATCGCGAGCTTCGTGACGGCCGGAAACCCGGCCCAGATCAGCGACGCGACGGAGCCGTACGCGGCGCCGGCAATGGCTGATACGCGCGGCGGTGACGGCGGCGTGCCGCCGCTAATTGGGTAACCCCTGATACACGCGCTTCTCGAATCCCTGCAGCGTGTCGATCGCCGCCGCGTCGTAGAACGGCAGATACTGCATCAGCAGCACCGCGCAGATGCCGCGCCGCGGGTCGATCCAGAACTCCGTGTTGAAGATTCCGGCCCACGCCATACTGCCCGGCGAACGCTCGGTCTTGTCGTCGTGCGCGCCGGTGATCTGGAATCCCAGACCGAACGTGTCGCGGCCCGCGCCGAGCGGAAACGGCTCGCTCACGGCGGGATTCGCGGTGGGCTGTAGCTCCACTCGCACCGTGCCGGTCTGCGTTTGCCCCATCGCCTTCACCGACGCTTCGCGGAGGAGCCGCGTGCCGTCGGGCGCGCGTCCGCCGCGGAGCAGCATCTGCATGAATTTCACGTAGTCGGCGGCCGGCGCGTTCAGGCCGCCGTCGCCGTACACGGGCGACGACACGTCGTCGCCGTTCGGCGTCTCGACGAGGCCCTGGTCGGTGGTGCGGTGCACGGTGACTACCCGGCCGAGCTTCGCCGCGGGCACCGCGTACGAGGTGTCGTTCATGCCGAGCGGCTTGAAGATCCGCTCCTGCATGAACTGGTCGAGCGGCTTGCCGGAGACTCTCTCGACCAGCGTGCCGAGCACGCGCGTGCTCTCGCCGTACGTCCATTTGCTGCCCGGGTCGTGCAGCAGCGGGTAGCTCGTGGCGCTCGCGTTCGGATTGGCGCCGAGCAGCTGCGCGAGGATCGAGCTCGAGAACGAGTAGCCGAGACCGGACGTGTGCGTCAGCAGATGGCGTACGGTGACGGGTGTGGACGCGGGCCGGCTGGTGTAGCTCTTGTCGGCGGCGTTGAAGCTCGTGAAAACCTTCTCGTCTTTGAACTGCGGCAGATACTTCTCGATCGGATCGTCGAGCGCCACCTTGCCTTCTTCCACGAGCATCATCACGGCCACCGACGTGACGGGCTTGGTCATCGACGCCAACCGAAAGATCGACGACGTCGACATCGGCACGTGCTTCGCGACGTCTTGCTGTCCGAACGCGCCGCTGTAGAGCACGCCGTTCGCATCGGCCACCACGGCGACGATGCCCGGGATCTTGGCTCTAACGGCTTGGTCGAGATAGGTGTCGATCGCGGCGCTGTCGCGGAGACGGTTTTGGCAGAACGCTTCGAGCGGCGCGGCGGCGGTGAGCGCAAGCACGAGCACTAGGCGTAGCACGGTCGTCTCCTTTTGGCGCGCGGCGATGCAGCGCCGATGGCTCTCGATCAAACGCGGGCGGGGGATTGTAACCGCGGCGCGCCGCGGCAGCACGGCCGCCGCGCTAGGCGGCGAGCTTCGTACGGGCGATGGTCTTCATGAACCGGCGCCACTCGAAACCGAACGCGAGACGCGCTTCCTGCGCCTTGCGCCGCTGCAACTCGAGCAGCTGCTGCAGCGCCGCCGGAGGAGGGACGCCGTGCTCGCGAGCCGGCAGCGAGCGCGCGTAGCGTCGAAGCCGCGAGCTCGCCGTGCACGCATCTTGGTGCGCGCCGAGCACGTCCTGCAGCGCTTTCGCGGCTCTGGCCGTGCTCTCGAGCGAGGGATACACCGCGGCGAAGAACTCGAGCTCGTAGCGCAGGCGCTTGGTGCGGATTCGCAGCGCGTGGAGCTTCTTGGCGGCCGCCGTGCGGCCCACCTTGCGGCCGAGCTTCTGAACCCGCCTCGCGCTCTTGCGCAAGTATTTCTTGAAGCCGTCGCTGATCTTGAACGACCGCCAGCGGCGCACCGCGGCGGGCGTGGGCGCGCCGTCGAGGAAGGCGGCAAACGAGCCGAGCAGCGCCGCATAGCGCTCGTCGGCGAACAAGGCGCCCAAGTCGTTGCGCGCCTCGGCGCGGGCGCGGCGCAGGTGCAGCTCGTAGCCTCCCAGGTCCCGGAGCTGCTCGGGAGGCAGCGTTTGCAGATACGAGCGGAAATTTTCGGCGTAGACGTCGAGATCGCGAGCTTCGCCGAGCGCACGCGCGAACCAACGCAGCTCCTTGCGCAGCGACGCCGTGTTCTTCGCCGGGAGCACGTGACGGAACGAACGCAGCGCAACCCGCAGACGCCGCGTGGCGATGCGCAACTGGTGAATGTTCTCCGGCGTGGGCAGGTCGCCCGGCCGCGGCTCGTGCTCGAGCAACGAGGCGAGCTCGCGCCGCAAACAGGCGTACGCGAGCTCGATCATCGGGTCGCCGGGCTTCGGCGCGGGCTCGGGAGGGCGCGCGGGCTCCGGCGCGGGCGCTGCATCGGGCGCGCCTGCGCGCGTCTCGGCCGCCGCCAAAGCCGGCGCATCCGTCTGCGGCTGCAAGACTACCTGTGCGGTGAAGTTGTCCACGTTTCGGGGAATTTGTTTGCGGGCTTGCGCGAGCCACGCGTCTGTGACATTAGTTGCCGCATCCATGGGAGTCAACGCGACTCCGGCCGTCATGGACACCCGAGTTAGGCGCCGGTATTCGACTGTCTCGGAAGCACCCCCCTCTATCTCATGGAAATCATTGCGATCCACAACATCAAGGGTGGAGTCGGAAAGACGACGACCGCGGTGAACCTCGCTTACCGGTCGGCGGCGGACGGCTGGCCCACGTTGCTCTGGGATCTCGACCCGCAGGGCGCGGCCACTTACATCCTGCGCCGCGAGCCGCAGGTCGAAGGCGGCTCGAAGCACTTGATTCGCGGCGACACCGCGCTCGCCGACCACGTGGTCGCCACCGATCATCCCGGTCTCGATCTCGTGCCTGCCGATTTTTCGTATCGGCGAATGGACGTGCACCTGCACCAGCGCAAGAATCCCGCCACCCGCCTCCTGAAGCTCATGCGGCCGATGCAGGAGCGCTACGCGTCGTTGATCCTCGACTGCGCGCCCGGCATGTCGCTCGTTTCCGAGAACGTAATTCACGGTGCGGATGCGCTCGTGGTGCCGCTGCTGCCGTCGCCCTTGTCGGTGCGCACGCTGGAGCAGTTGCTCGAGTTCGTGGGACGAAAGGGCTGGTCCGATCTGAAGGTGTTGCCGTTCTTCTCGATGGTGGACCGGCGCAAGCGGCTGCATCGCGAGACGGTGCAGGCGTTGCGCGAACGCTTTCCGGCGATCCTCGAGACCGAAGTCCCGTATGGCAGCGATTTCGAGCGGCTCGCGCTGCGGCGCGCGCCCGTGGAGTCGTATGCGCCGGCGAGCGCGGCAGCCGCGGTATATCGCGCGCTGTGGGGCGAGATCGATCGGCGGCTACAGTCGGCTACTGCCGAAGCGGCGCCGTCGGCGCCGGCCGCGCCTCCGGGTCCCGCCAAGGAAGCCAGCGCTTCACCGGGCTCGCCGGTGTTGCGGGCGGTTTGAGCCCGCCGCTCTCAGAAGTCCAGCGAGACGTCGTTCTCTTCGAAGTCGATCTTGGTGAGCGTGGGTTCGTCGCGGCGGTCGTTGCCGTCGCCGAGCGGCTCGTCGATTTCTTGAGCGAGGTCTTCGATCTCCAGATCGCCGACCGGTCTTGGGCTCCGTGAGCGTCCAACCATGTTGTCCCCGAGCGCGGTTGAAGCGGCGTTTGTGTCGTCAGTGAGCCTACGCCCTCGACCGCCCCTCGCGCGTGAACCGAATCACGCAAATCGCGGCCGGAAAGGAACTCGGGCGAGGCTGGCGCGCTCGAAAGGGTCGGCACGCTCGGACTAAGGAAAACCCCGAGTTTGGGGGTAAGTGATTCGGGGCATGCCCGACGCTCATCGAGTGATACAGCGTAGGTGATTGCAGCACTGGGATTTTTTACCGGCGGATCGAATTGACAGCAGCGTTAACTCCTCTAGCATACCGATCCTGTTTTACCAACCTTCGAATAACTGAGTGAAATGAAGAGAGCTACTCGACCAACCAAGAAGCCCACTACCCGAGCCCCCGAGACGGCGCCTGCGTTCGACGATGAAGGCGTGCGTTTGGCGATTCTCGCGGCGCTCGAGTGTGTGTACGAGTGTTTCCCGCACATCACGCTGCCGCAGTATTTGATTGCGCTCGAAGTGCGCAAGGCGGAGCGCGACGGCGTGCCGCACACGCTCGCCTCGCTCGTGAAGAAGCTCAAGATGCCGTTTTCGACGGCGTCGCGCGTCGTTTGGTCGCTGACCGAAGAAGGCGGCGACATCGGCGTGATCCGTTATCAGAGCCATCCCACGGATCGCCGCAAGAAGCAGCTCGTGATCAACTCCAAGAATCTGCCGAACGAAGTGCCGGTCGCGGTGACGCGGGCGATGCTCGAGTACTACGGCGAGTCGGTCAAGCAGCTGAAGCGCGCCGCCGCCTAGAGCTCGGCAGCAGCGGCACGATCAAGCGCCGGAACGCGAGCGCGAGCCCGGTCCAAACCATCAGCACGCTGGTGAGCGACACGACGCCGGCCACCGTTTGGCCGGCCACGCCGAGCGCCTCGCCGGTGTGCAGGAACCGAATCCACGTTCGCGCCTGCTGACCCTTCGACTGGCTCGAGAACGGCGCCCAGGCGAGAACCTCGCCGGTGGCCGCGTCGAGCGTGAGATTGTGACGCAGCTGCGGCTGTCCGCCGTTGCCCTGATCGACGCCGAACCGCACCGAGGAGGCGCCGCCGCCCGGCAAAGTCAACGTGAGCGCGCGCCAGTCGCCGGCCCGAGCGGCCGCGTGTTCGAAGAGCTCGTCGTAGGACAGCGTGGCGGCGCTCGCCGTGCCGCCCCAGCTCTCGCCGCTGCTCGCGGAGCCGGCGCCGCCGGGTCCGGGGCCGCCGCGCACGCCGCGCTGAGGCGGCTGCTCGCCCAGGCTGCGATAGACGAGGTCGTTGGCCCAGGGATACGAGAACACCACGGCGCTCGCCACCACCACCGCGAGCGGCAGCGCCGACCAGATTCCGAAGACGTGATGCCAGTTGAAGTCGCGCGCTTTCCCCGACTCGGCGCGCGCATTGAACAGCACGCGTGTCTTGAAAGCTGCCCACTTGAACACCCGCGGCAGCCACAGGTAGATCCCGCTCAACACGAGGAACAGGAACGCGAGGTTGCTCGCGCCGGTGATCGCGCGTGCGGTGGCCCGATCGTCGCCGCTGAGATTGAACCAGCGGTGCCAGCCGGTCACCGCCTCGAAGAACGCCCGCGCGTGCTCGCCGCCTTGCTCGACGATGGCGCCCGTGTAGGGGTTCGCATGTAAGGTCGCGCTGCGGCCCGCGGCGATCGTCACGGGGGCGCGCGGATCGTCGCGGACGGTGACGGTGGTGGGTGCGACGTCGGGACGATAGAGCTTCGCGGCGTCGAGCAGCGCCTCGAGCGGTTGCCGCGGCGCACCCGGCGCCGGCTCGGCGTAGTGAGCGCGGTCCACCCACGCGAGAATTTGTCGCTGGTAGGTGAGCAGCACCCCGGTGACCGACATCATGAGCACCACGAGACCGGCGGCCACGCCGCAGGCGAGGTGAATCCAGAAGACCGTCTTTCGCAGCATCGAAGCGGACGCGGCCCGACCGTTGGGGACGGTCAGCCTATCCAAACCCAGGCGCAATCGCAAATCGTTCGCATTTGCGACCACTGAGCGGCCGCGAAAGAAAAAGGCCGAACCCGAGCGGGGTTCGGCCTGTTCGTGGGACGGGATGGCGCGCGACGTCGGGTGTCAGACACCTCCCGTGTCAGACACCTCCGGTGTCAGGCACCGATCAGTGCGGCGTGCCGGCCGGCGCACAGCGGCGCTCGACGTGCGTCGTCGTGCGGTCGGCGGCGTGGTTGTCCTGGACCTTCTTCTGGATCTTCCGGCCGATGAAGGCGCCGGCCGCGGCGCCGGCCGCGGTGGTGAGATTGCGGTCGCCCACGTCCTTGCCGATCGCGCCGCCGACGACGGCGCCGATCGCGGTGCCCGCGATGGCGTTCGGATCCTTCTTGTCCGCTTCAACCGTGACTTCTTCGTCCCAGCACTCCTCGGCGGGCGCAACGGCCGCCGTCTTCGGCGCTGCCGTGGTGCTCGCCGGACGTGCGGCGGGACGCGATTGCGCGGACGCCGCCGTCTGGGGCTGCGCGGCCGGTTCTGCGCGCGCCACCACCGTCTGCGGCTCCACGAGGCTTTCTTGAACGATCTCCGCGCTTCCCTGCTGATCTGCGCGCGGCTGGCCGAAGAATTGATACCCGGCCACACCGCCGGCGGTAGCTACGGCGATGCCCGCGACGACGCCCGTCAACATGGACTTGTTCATTGAGGTCTCCTTCCCTGGAAAGTGGCCACTCTGCCTGCCGGCAGCCGAGCGGGTCTGTGACTAGGGTCACGAGGGCCGCGATTGGACTTAATCGCCTGGTTCACGCCCCCGGCGGCGCGCCGGGTTGCACGCGCAGCGGCGGAACGGTGCGCGCGAGCTCGCGGTAGCGGCAGAAGGCGTTCGCGAGGCGCATTTGCTTCGGCGTGCGGCAATCGGGCTCGAACAGCTTGGGGTTGCCCACCAGGATGCAGAGCGCCTTGGCTCGCGACGTCGCCACGTTGAGCCGATTCGCGCTGTAGAGAAAGTCCATGCCGCGCGGCGCGTCGTCGGGCGACGATGTGGTGAGGGAGACGATCACCACCGGTGCCTGCTGCCCCTGAAACTTGTCGACGGTGCCGACGCGCACGCCGGGCAGCTTCTCGGTGAGCGCCGTGACCTGCGCGTTGTACGGCGCCACCACCATCACGTCGGCTCGGCCGAGCGGCGCCTCGCGCCGGTCCGCGTCACGCCACGTCACGTCGCCGCGCGTGAGCTCCGCCACGAGCGCCGCGATCGCCTCGACTTCCTCGGCGGCGCGCGCCTGATTGCCTTCGTGCTCGACGGGGACGTACACGAGCCCGGCCTCGCCGAGGCTCGCGGCGGGTGAATCTCGCGGCGCGATCACGGCCTGGCGCTCGAGGCCCGGCGCGGACGACAGCCGGTCCTCGTAGAACGCCTCGGCCGTGAACTTACAGATCTGCGGATGCAGTCGCCGCGTCTGATGCAGGAACAAGCCGCGCTCGGCTGGGATGGTTTTCGCGCCGCCGAGCAGATGCTCGAGCGCCGACGCCTGCGTGCCCGGCGGATGGCTCGCCTGCTGCGGCTGCTCGAGCTGCTGCGGGTCGCCGAGCAGCACGAGGCTGTGCGCGCCAGCGGACACGGCCAGCACGTCGGCCAGCGACATCTGGCCCGCCTCGTCGATGAACAGCACGTCGACGCTCGAGCGGAAGTCGGGCCGCGCCCAAAGCCACGACGTTCCGCCGAGCAGCGAGTACTCGCCGCTCGCGAACAAGCGCGCGACGCGCGCGTTGTCGTCGATCGAGTGCAGCTCGGCGGGATCGCCGTCGCGCTCGTCGCCCTTGTGCAGGCACTTGAAGTCCGGCAGCTGCTGCTCGGCCGCGCGCCGGCACGCGTCCTTGAGCAGGTTGCGGATCACCTCGTGGCTCACGGCCGTCACGCCGACCTTTTTGCCGGCCTTGATGAGCTCCACGATCATGTGCGAGCCGGTGAACGTCTTGCCGGTGCCGGGCGGGCCCTGGATCGGCAGCACGCCGTGCTCGAGCTCGAAACCGAGCCGCCGGGCCTCGGCGACTTCGGGATCCACTTTGCCCGGCGCCACGCCGACCGCGGCCGCGAGCCGCTGCTCGCGCGCGCTGCGCGCGGCGCCGAACATGATCACTTGGGCGCCGCGCGCCGGCTCGTCGCGGCTCGGGGCGAGACTCGCGAGAGAGCCGAGCCCGCGCGCCCCGGCCACGAACCGTGGCGGCTTGCAGAGCAGCAGGTCGCGCGCCGCGCGGTGCTCGCCCGGCGCGTCGACGCCGTTGGCGGCGATCCAGCGGCCGATCTCGAGCAGCACGGCCGGCTTGGTCCCCGACGGCACCTGGCGCTTCACGAAGATCCGCTCCGGCCGCTCGTTCGCCCGGCTGCCCTTGTGCTGAATGTCGATCGTGTGCCCGCCCACGTCCACGGCCACGATCTCGCCGAGGTCGTCGCCGTCGGGCGGCATGCAGGCGGCGTCCTTCCTGCGGATGTCGTGGTCCTGCGGCGGGAACGAGTAGCGGTTCACCGGCGCACGCGCGCTGCCGCCGACCGTGGCGACGAACGTGAGGCCGGCGAGCGCCGAACGCTCCGCCTCGTAGTCCTCGGGCGGCAGGTCGCGGAGCCGGAAGTATTCCCACCACGCGGCCTTGTCCTCGCGCCGGTGCCACTCGAGCAGGTGGCCCATGAGCCAGGACGCGTGCTGCTCGGGCGTGCGGTCGCTCCGGTCCTCCGGCACGCCGCGCGTGAGCTCCATGCGCACGCGCTCCGTTTCGACGGCCGTCGCCGCGATCTGCTCCGGCGCGTCGCCCGACTTGAGCTCTGGGCGCGGCAGCGCGACGTCGTTCGAGCGCTCCGCGCTCGCGCGCAACGTCTCGAGCCAGTCGCGGAGCTTCTCCGCGGATACGCAGTCCTCGCGGTTGTAGAGCTCGACGGCTTGCACGTGCGCGGTCAACGGGTTCGGCGGCGCGGCGCCCGGGTCGAGCCCGAGCTCGAGCTGGGCTCCACCCGCCGTGCGCGCGCCGAGTCCCAAGTCCTCGCGCATCTGGATCGCCCACTCGATCGCGTGGCGGCTCGCGGTGGCGGCGCGCAGGTCCTGCTTGCGCTCGAGGCCGAAGAACTGCTCGAGGTCCTTGATGGAGTAGCTCTCCACGCTCGCCTTGAGCGAGTGGCGCACGATCGTGTGCAAGTCCACGAACAGCTCCGCGCGCAAGATCGTGTCGAGCTCCGTCTCGCGCGTGGCATAGCGCCCCGACAACCGCTTGAACGTGCTCGGCTCGTACGCGCCGAAGTGGTAGACGTGCATGTCGGGATGCTCGCGGAAGGTGGCGAGGATCAAGTCCACTACGAGCTCGAATGCCCGCCGCTCCTCGTCGGGGCTGGTGGCCCACACCGGCAGGTAGACGAGCGGCGGCTCCTTGCCGCGGCGCGCGGCCTCGTCCGCGGCGAGCAGGCCGAACAGATACTCGCGCCCGCCGTCGGGCGCGAGCCGGTCGCCTTCGAGGTCGAGGAAGAGGTCGTGGGTGGACGGCGCGGGCAGCAGCGCGAGCCCGTGCTCGGGACCGAGCGGCTCCAAGATCTCGTGCTGCGGCACACCTGAGCGGCGGGCCCGCAGCTGGATCGCCGCCTGGTCGCGGGCGCGCACCAGCGCCTCGCGGGAGCCGCGGGCCGGCTTGCGCACGTCCTCGAGATCGCCGAGCTGCTCGAGCGTGCGCACGTCCATGCGGCGGAGCTCTTTGATCTGCAGACGGCTCAGGCCCGCGACGAAGCAGAGATGATCGTCGCGGCGGCGCTCGGCGTCGCAGCGCGCCCACCATGCGCACACGTCGCATTGCGGAACCGGATCGGGATAGGAGTGCGCGGCGCGATCGGCGAGCGCCGCCTCGAGCCGCTGCTTCACGAGCCGGTAGTACGCCGCGAAATCGTTGAGCCGGTAGGGCTCCGGCTCGAAGTCGTGATGCGGAGCGACCACCCAGGCTTGCTGCGGAGCCGCGCCTTGGATCTCGGCGAGCAGCTCGGAGTAGACGCAGAGCTGGAGCACGGTGCCGGCGCGCGTCTCGGTGGCGAGCTTCGCGTCCGTGACCTCGTACGACCAGGCGCCGAGCCCGCTCGGGGTCTCGACGCGGCGCAGGAAGTCGGCGCGGCCGAACCAGCGCTCGTTGCCGAGGTGCGCTTGGTAGATCACCGGGGCGCCGGCGCTCATCGCGGCCTTGGTCGCTTCGGCGCCGCCGTCTTGCGGGATTTGCACGACGCCGAGCCCTTGCTCGTCGCGCAAGCGCGCGAGATAGGCGAGCTCGTGCGCCTCGCCGCGCTCGGCGAGCAGGTCCGCGACGGGATCGCGCCACTTGGGCTTCTGCGCGCGGCCCTCCGCGAGCGCGAGGTTCAGGCGGCTCAGGTGTTCGCAGCCGAGATGGTTCGCGAGGTCGGTCGCTGACAGCCGCAGCAGCTGGTCGACAAGACGCATGCGCGGATCATAATGCATGAGGGAGGTGAGTCATGTCCGCCGCGAGTCTCGACGAGCTGCAAGCAAGGGTGAGGCGTTTCGCCGCCGAGCGTGACTGGGAGCAGTTCCATTCGCCGAAGAATCTCGCGATGGCGCTCAGCGTGGAGGTGGCCGAGCTCGTCGAGCACTTCCAGTGGCTCACCGAGGAGCAGAGCCGCGCGCTCGACGCGCGGCGGCTCGAGCACGTGCGCCTCGAGCTCGCCGACGTATTCATCTATCTGCTACGGATCTCCGACCGGCTCGGCGTCGACCTGCTGCGCGCCGCCGCCGACAAGATCGTGCTGAACGAGCAGAAGTACCCGGCCGACCGCGTGCGCGGCTCGTCCCGCAAGTACGACGACTACGAAAATTAGGGACATGCTTTTCCGGCGGCGACCGTGCCGTCGGCCGCCGGAAAAGCAGCATGTCCCTAATTATTCGGACTTGAGGCGCTGCTCGAGCTCGCCCTTCTGGAGCATCTCGTAGTAGAAGGGGCGCGCGTCGCAGGGCTCGCTCTCGATGAGGCCCACGGCCGCGTCGCCGCGCTGGGAGCCGCGCGTGCGCACGAGCGGCGCGGTGTACGCCTTGTCGTAGACCGTCATCGTGCGCGCGAGCGTGAGGCCGTCGGGCGCCACCGACCAACGCTCGACGATCCGCGTGTCGTCGCCGCCGGACATCGGGTAGCCCGAGCCGTCCAGCCAGCCCGGCGACAGCATCGTGGTCTCGATCACGAGCGTGCGGTCCTCCCAGTGGCCCTTCGAGAAGCCCATCGAGGTGAGCGGCTGCTCGGCGGGCGGTTTGCGGTCGTCCATCCACACGCGCCGCGGCGTGTTGTCCTGCATGAACACCATCAGATAGTGGCTGCCCGCGTCGAGGATCTGCATCGGATACGGCGAGCCGAAGATTCGCGGCAGCCCGGCGGGCAAGCAGCGCAGTACGTGATCGTCGCCGTACTTGCGCGCGTCGTAGATCGCCTTCGTGGCCGCAGTCATCGGCATCGGTTTCGGCTGGAAGTCGTCGACCGTGACCTGGAACTTGTAGCGGTTGTCCCAGTACCCCGTGATGTTCACGGGGAAATTACGGGCGTGGACGGTGTAATCCACGTTGGGATCGGCAGTCACCTGCGTCGTGGTGCCGGAGTCGACGCAGCGGCCGAGCTGCCGGCCCTTCTCCGGGCCGCTGTCGAGCGTGATGCAGGTGGCGTAGAGCTTCTTGGTGTTGTCGCGGCCGAGGTTGCCCTTCGCGCTCACCTGGTAGCCAACCTTCACCGTCTGTTCCAACCAGTTATCGCGGCGGTAGGTGGGCAGGTTGCCGGGCGGCAGCAGCGCCCATTCCTGCACCGAGCCGTCGGGCATCTTCATCGCCACGTCGTAGCGGATGTGCGGGTTTTGCCACCAGACCTTCGTGACCTCGCCCTTGACCTCGCCCTCGAGGCTCGCGTCGAACTCGGTGGCGAACGCGTGATGGGCGCGCGCGGGAGAAGCGCCGAGGACGCCGGCGAGCGCGGCGGCCGCGACGAAGGCCGCCGCCCGGCGCGGCGTGAGTGCTGCAACTACACGGCGCAATCTGCAGGGCGAGCCGACGACGGTGCTTCTCATGTTCGTCCCCCTTCGGACGCACGGCGCGAGGCCGGTCGCCCCTAGTCTAATAGCGGCTCCGCAAACGCGTCGACCGCGGCTAGCCGGTGCGCCGCCGCAAGGCAATCGGCCCGAGGTAGCAAGACTCCGACGCCGCACTCGGGTTAGGTTATGCGCCATGCGTATCCACCCTCTTCTTCCGCCGGGAGCCAAGCTCCTATTGGCCGCGGCCTGGCTCGCGGCCGCGGCGTCCGCCTCGGCGCAGGCGGTAGAGGAGTTGATCCGCGCGCGCGTCGAGGAGCTGGCGGCCACGGGGGTGCTCGATGCCGCGGGTGCGTCGATCGCGGCGCGCAACCTGATCCCGAAGCTCTATGCGGAGCGCAGCTTCAAGCCCGCGTGGAAGTCGGCGAAGCAGGTGGAGTCGCTGTTCGAGGTCGTCAACGACAGCTATCTCGAAGGGCTCGACCCCGACGATTACCACGCCGACTCGGTGCGCGCCGCGCTCGCGGCCTTCGAGTCCGTGGACACGCTGTCGCCCGCCCAGCGCGCCGACTACGACATCATGCTCACCGACAGCGTGTTCCGCCTGGGCTACCACCTGCGCTTCGGCAAGCTCGAGCCGGAGGCGCTCGATCCGGACTGGAACCTGAACCGCGAGTTCACCAGCGAGGATCCGGTCAAGACGATCCAGGACGCGATCGACTCGCGCTCGATGCGCGAGTTCGCGGCGAAGATGATCCCGCGCCACCCGATCTACGACGGCTTCAAGCGCGCGCTCTCCGAGTATCGCGCGATCGCCGCCAACGGCGGCTGGCCCACCGTGCCCGCCGGTCCCACGCTCAAGCCGGGCATGACCGACGCGCGCGTGCCGGCGCTCGTGCAGCGGCTCGCGGTCACTCACGACCTCGACCCGGCGGCCGTGGACGCGGCGGCCACGCGTTACGACGGCGAAGTGGTTGCGGGGGTGCGGCGCTTCCAGGAGCGTCACGGCCTCACGCCGGACGGCGCGCTCGGCCCCGCCACGCTCGCCGCGCTCGACGTGCCGGTGGGTGCGCGCGTCGACCAGATCCGCGCCAACCTCGAGCGCGCGCGCTGGGTGCTGTACGACCCGCGCAGCGAGTTCATCGTGGTGAACATCGCCGGCTTTCAGGCGTACGCGATCCGCAACGGCGAAGTCGCTTGGCGATCGCGCGTGGTCGTCGGCAGGCCGTACAACAAGACGCCCGTATTCAGCGCGAACATGACCTACGCCGTCGTGAACCCCACCTGGACCGTGCCGCTGAACATCGCGCGCACGGAGACGCTACCGGCGCTGCGCCGCAATCCGGGCTACCTCGCGGCGCACAACATGGACGCGTTCGGTCCCGGCGGCAAGATCGTGGATCCGGCAACGGTGGACTGGACGAAGGCCACCGCGGCGCAGTACCGCTTCGTGCAGCGCCCGGGGCCCGACAACGCGCTCGGCTACATCAAGTTCATGTTCCCGAACGGTCACGACGTGTACCTCCACGACACGCCGAGCCGCAACCTGTTCGAGAAGGACACGCGCGCGTTCAGCCACGGCTGCATCCGCGTCGACGACGTTCACGGGCTTGCCGAGCTCCTGCTCGGCTGGGACCGCGCCAAGCTCGATGCGGCGATCGCCACCGGCCGCACCCAGACCGTGCTCCTCGACAAGCCGGTGCTCGTGATGCTGCTCTACTGGACGGTGCAGGCCGACGACCAGGGCCGGGTTCTTTTTTTCCCCGACGTCTATGGCCGAGACCCGGCCGTGATCGCCGCGCTCGCCGCGCCGTTCAGGCCGAGCCCGCGGCTCTGAGGCCCGAAAATAGGGACATGCTGCTTTTCCGGAAGCGGCCGCCGTCCGGGCCGCTCGGCCGGAAAAGCGGCCTGTCGCCGTTCCCGCGAAAGTGACATATCGCCCCTGGACCCCGCGCCGTTGCTGGGGTGCGAGCCATTCGCTTGCCGCCGGCCGCGCCGAGGCACCAACATAACCCGGTGGATGCCCAGCCGCCCAAGACCCTCCCCCGGCCCGTGACCGACTACCCCCGCTCGTTTCGGGAGTCGAACCTGTTCGGCGCGCCGATTCGCGACCTCGAGCTCGCGATCGACGACACCCGGCTCGCACCCGTGATCGCGGAATTTCGCGCCGAGCTCGCGGCCGCCGGCATCACCAAGGTAGCACCGCGGTTCTATCTGTCCACGGAGTGGGGCGTGCCGTTCGGCACCGTGGCGATCGGCATACCGTTCTACCTCGCGCGCCCCGAGCTCACCGAGCTGCACGGCGAGGAGGTGGGTCACATCGAGGGCTTCAACGGCGCCGACATCCTCCGCTATCTGCGGCACGAGATGGGCCACGTGGTGAACTACGCGTACCGGCTCTACGACCGCGAGGACTGGGTAAAGCTGTTCGGTTCGATCACTCAGCCGTATCGCGAGGAATATCGGCCGCAGCCGTTCAGCCGCCGGTTCGTGCGCCACTTGCCCGGCTGGTACGCGCAGAAGCATCCCGACGAGGACTGGTCCGAAACGTTCGCCGTGTGGATGACGCCGGGCCGCGACTGGCGCTCGGACTACGCGCAACTGCCCACCGCGCTCGCGAAGCTCGAGTACTGCGCTCGCGTGCTCGCCGAGCGCGCGCGCGACGAGCCGCTGGTCACGGCCGCCGAGCTCGACGAGGACGTGAGCGGTCTCTACTACTCGCTCAAGGACTACTACAGGAGCCAGCCCGCCGAGAGCGAGCCCGGCGCCGCGGGTTTGGACGGCGACCTGCGCTCGATCTTCGACGAGCTGCCGCACGCCGAGCAGAGCGGCAAGGCCGACATGCGTCCCGCCGCCGAGCTGTTCCGCAAGCTCGAGCGGCAGCTCATGGCGGACGTGTTCCGCTGGACCGGTCATTTCCCCGA
>DASUFK010000193.1:0-15815 GCA_036274615.1 Gammaproteobacteria bacterium
GCCGCGGAACGCGCCGCGCAATCCGGCGTTGCTCGCCAACCGCGACGGCACGCCCCAACGCTCGAGCAGCGCGACGGCGTGGCTCGCCTCGGCCGGCACGCCGGGCACCTCGAAACGCGACGCCGCGAGCTCGAACGGGAACGGCACCTCGGAGCCCATGAGCACGAGCGGCGCGAGGTCCGGACGGCCGCGCGCCCGGTCGGCGAGGAAGATCATCGGCGGGATGCCGACGCCGCCGCCGAGCGCGAGCAGCCGCGGCCGCGACGGATCGATCGAAAAGCCATGGCCGATCGGCGCGAGCACGCTCAACACTTCGCCGGGCCGCCGCCCCGAGAGCTTGTCGAGCCCCCAGCCCTTCGGCTTGTAGAGGAACTCGAGCCAGCCCTCGTCGGCGCTCGCGCGCATGATCGACAGCGGCCGGCGCAGCTGCACGGCCGGGTCGCACGAGATGTGCGCGAACATTCCGGGCGCGGCGCGCCCCGCGGCCTTGGGCGCGCGCACGCGCAGGATGAACTGATCGCCGGCGAACGCCTGCTGATCGAGGATCTCCGCGTCCTCGAGAGCCACCGTGCCGCGCTGTCCCCCGTAGCTCATGGCCCCGCAGCCCGTGGCGTGGTAGCCGATCGCAGATGGCATTTCATGCGTGAGTCGCGCCCTCGAGGTGCCGATGGATCAGGGCGAGCACGGCCATGCGGATCGCCACGCCGTTGGTGACTTGCTCTTGGATCACCGACTGCGGTCCGTCGGCGACCGCGCCGTCGATCTCGACGCCGCGGTTCATCGGGCCCGGATGCATCACGATCGCGTCGCGCTTGGCGAGCGCGAGCCGTTCCTCCGTGAGGCCGAAGCGGCGGAAGTATTCCTGCGGGTCCGGGATCGCGTCGAGCTGCGCGAAGCGCTCCTTTTGTACGCGCAGCGCCATCACCACGTCGGCGCCGGTGACGCCGTCGACGACGTCGGCGGTGCGCGACGCGAGCGGCAGCTCGTCGTCCGGCGGCAAGAGCTCGGCCGGTCCCACGAATCTGAGCTCCCCGACGCCGAACTTGGTGAGCGCGTGATAGGCGGAGCGCGCGACGCGCGAGTGCTTGATGTCGCCCACGATCGCCACGGCGAGGTTGGCCACGTCGCCCTTGTGGCGCTGGATCGTCATGAGATCGAGCAGTCCCTGGGTGGGATGCGAGACGTCCGACTCGCCGGCGTTGAGCACGCAGATGTGCGGTGCCACCTGCTGAGCGATGCGGGCCGGCACGCCGGTGCTCGCGTCGCGGACGACGAATACGTCCACCTGCATCGCCTGCAGCGTGAAGATCGTGTCCATGATGCTCTCGCCCTTGGCGCGCGACGACATGTTCACGTCGAGGTTGAGCACGTCGGCGCGCAGCCGTTTGGCGGCGAGCTCGAACGACGCGCGCGTGCGCGTGCTCGCCTCGAAGAACAGGTTGGCGACGGTTCGGCCCTTCAAGATGTCGTCGCGCGGCGCCGGCGCGCCGACGGGTGTGAGGTAGCGCGTCGCGAGCTCGACGATCTCGGCGAGCTTCGCGTGGTCGAGGAAGGCGAGGTCGATCAGGTGCCTGAGCTCGCCTCGCTCGTTGAGCTGCTCGATGCTCATGTCAATGCCCGTTCATCCACTGCTCGGCGATCAGACAGGCCGCCACACGGTCCGTTCGGCCACGCCCGAGCCGCCGCCGCAGGAAGCCGGAGCGCCGGCCGGCCTTGAGCTCGGCCTCCGCCTCCACCGAGGTCAGCGTCTCGTCCACGGTGGCGACCGGCAGGGCATAGCGCTCCTGCAAAGCCGCGACGAAGACGCGGATGCGGGCCGCGATCCGCTCGCCGCCCTCGCCCTCGGGCACACCCACCACGAGCTGCGCGGGGCGCCAGTCGGCGATCACGCGATCGAGATCCGTCCACGGAACGTCGCGGTCCACGCGCAACGTCGTCAATGGCGACGCAGTCCGGGTCGCGAGGTTCGCGGTAGCGATACCCAAACGACGAAGACCGAAGTCGAACGCGAGAAGAATGTCCCGGTCGCTAGTTTCGCCCACGCCGGCAACTCAGCTCGACCTCAGGCGTGGCCGGCATAGTTCGTCATGTGATTGAGATCGACGCCGGGAAGCCCGAGCGCCGCCGTCCAACGTTGCTCGAACGGCGTGTCGAAAACGATCGACGGGTTCGCGGGCACGGTGAGCCACGCGTTCGCGCGCAGCTCGGCCTCGAGCTGCCCGCCGTCCCAGCCGGCGTAACCGAGCGCGATCAGCACGGGCCGCGGGCCGCCGCCTCGGCCTATTGCCACGAGGATGTCGGGCGACAGCGTGACCTTGATGTCGCCGTCGAGCGTGGCGTCGAAGGCATCGCTCGATCGGTGCAGCACGAAGCCGCGCTCGCGCTCGACGGGCCCGCCGCGCAGCACCGGCTGCTCCCTCAAGCCACGGTCCTCGAGGCCGAGCTTGAGCTCGGCGAACATTGCGGCCACGGACATGTCGCTCGGCCGATTGATGATCACGCCGAACGCGCCCTCGTCGTCGTGCTTGCAGACATACGTGACGGTCTCGTTGAAATTCGGATCCGCCATCGCAGGCATCGCGATCAAGAAGTGGTCGCGCAACGACCGCATGCGGGCATGGCCTCGGCCTCAAGGTGATGGCCGCTATCCTAACACCGCGGGCGGGGCCGGTAGCATTCTCGACAGGGCCGGTTCAGAACCGCCGCGTGCTGCGGCGTGCGGTCAATTCTCCGCCGTCGCGGGAGTGGACGCTGCTCGCTGTTGCGCCGTGCGCTTGCCCGCGAAGAAGTCCCATTCGTAGGCGAAACGCAGCACGTCGTACTTCTCGCGGATCGTCTCGGGCAACGGATCGAATGGCGCGGCGAGGCGCAGGATCTTGAGGGCGGCTTGATCGAGCTGCTTGTCGCCCGACGATTTGCGTACGACGATGTCCTCGAGCTTGCCGTCGGCGCCAATCACCACCTCGAGGGTCGGCTTGCCGCTGGTGAGATTCCCCAAGAACTGCGCGGGATAATTCGCGGTACCGACGCGCTCGACCCGGCGCCTCCAGCCCGCGAGATACTCGGCGAGCTCCGACTCCCTGGCGCTTGGCGCCGCGAGCGCCGCCGCATCGCCCGCGCCGCCGCCCGGCAGCTCGGCGCGCAGGTCGAGCTCGGCCGCGGCCGTCTGCGGAGCCACTTGATTGATGAGAGCCGCGGCCTTCTGCCGCTGCTCCGCCGGAGCATCGGTGGGTTGCGGCTGCGCCTGAACCTGATCGGGCGAGCTCGCCCGCGTGACGAGTTGCTCCGCGCTCGGCGCGCGGTCGCGGGGCGTGCCGTCGGTGAGGTCGGCGCCCTGCGGATCGCCGAGCTGGGTGAGCGGTTGCGGCGACGACAGCGTAGTCGTCGGGCGCACCCCTTCGGCCGCTCGGCCGGCGCCGCGGCTGTTGCGGTTGGCGAGGTAGTCGGCGTCCTCGGGAGCGGCTTCGTTGCGGTCGGTGTCGACGAGCAGCGTGACGTTGAGGGAGGGAAGCGAGTCGGGCTCGTGCAGTGAGACCACGGTGAACGTGACACCGAGGATGATCACGCCATGGACCAGCGCAGCGAGGAACAGCGTCGACCCGAGCCGGTCGCTGATCCCTCCCCGCGGAGCGCTATCCACCTGATCCCCACCCATGATCCGTGCCGGATTATAGTCCGAGCGTCGGTTTCAGACCCTGCCGCGCTCCTCGAGCTTGCGCCCGATCGACGTAATGAGCTTAGCAGCGATGTCGATGCCGAACTGGCGATCGAGTTCACGGATTCCGGTGGGGCTCGTGACGTTGATCTCGGTGAGGTAGTCGCCGATCACGTCGAGCCCCGCGAACATCACACCTTTCGCGGCGAGCGTCGGCCCTACCTGCGCGCACAGCCAGCGGTCGCGCTCGGTGAGCGGCCGGCCTTCGCCCTTTGCGCCCATGACGAGGTTGCCGCGGCTCTCGCCCGGTGCGGGGATTCGCGCCAGCGCGTATTCGATCGGCTGGCCGTCGATCAGCAGAACCCGCTTGTCGCCCTGCACGATCTCCGGGACATAGCGCTGCGCGAGCGTGAACTTGGCGGCGTCGTCGGTCAGCGTCTCGATGATGACGTTGGTGTTGGGGTCGCCCTTGGTGACGACGAATATCGACCGGCCGCCCATGCCGTCCAGCGGCTTGAGCACGATCTTGCCGTGCTCCTCGAGGAACCCGACGAGGTCCACCCGTCTGCGCGAGACGAGCGACGGCGGGGTGCACTGGGGAAACCACGACGTGTACGCCTTCTCGTTGATGTCGCGCAGGCTCGCCGGCTTGTTCACGACCAGGAGGCCGCGCGTCTCGGCGAGCTCGAGAATGTACGTGGTGTAGATGTACTCCATGTCGAACGGCGGGTCCTTGCGCATCAATAGCGCATCGAGCCCCTCGAGGCCGCCCGACCAGGCGTCCCCCAAGTCGAACCAGTGCTCGGGGTGGTCGTGGACGGTGACCCAATGGCCGTGACCGAGCGGCGCGCCGTCGCGCACGACGAGGTCGTGCTGGCGAAAGTAGACGAGCCCGAACCCCTGTTTTTGGGCCGCGAGCAGCATCGCGAGCGTGGAGTCCTTCTTCGGCTTGATCGTCTCGATGGGGTCCATCACCACGCCAAGCAGCCGCTGCGAAGTCCTCATCAAATAGCTCCCTCGTTTTTTGCGTGCAAGTTCGCAGTTTCGTCGAAATTCGGAACGCTACCATACCTTGTTTCGGCGCCGTGGCCGGCCGTCGCGGAGGCGTCGAAGGGGGGTAAAGCGCGCGTGATTCCGTCGATGGAAGGCGTTCGGCCGATATGTTAAAAGGCGCGTTGAACTTGAGGGGCGACGGGTTCGAAAGCTCAGAGTCGGCTGAGCCGCCTGGTGGGAGGAAAATCTAAGTGGCAGGCAGCAGTGCGGTGAACCCGAAGAACGACTTGCAGGGTCTAAAAATCCTCGTCATCGACGACAGCAAGACCATCCGCCGCACCGCGGAGACGCTGCTGGCGAAGGAAGGGTGCGAGGTGTTCACCGCCGTCGACGGTTTCGACGCGTTGTCGAAAATCGCGGACCACCGGCCGGACATCATCTTCGTCGACATCATGATGCCGCGTCTCGACGGCTATCAGACCTGCTCGCTGATCAAGCACAACAAGGTTTTCAAGGACACGCCCGTGATCATGCTTTCGAGCAAGGACGGGTTGTTCGATCGAGCTCGGGGCCGGCTCGTAGGCTCCGAGCAGTACCTCACCAAGCCGTTCACGAAGGACGAGCTCTTGAGCGCGATCCATAGTCACGTGGCGAAGTAGGCCGGGTTCTCGAGGGAGCTCAAATGGCTCTGATCATGATCGTCGATGACTCGCCCACCGAGGTGCACGTCTTGAAGACGGCCCTCGAGAAGCACGGCTTCGACACGGTGTCCGCGTCGGACGGCTCGGAATGCATCAGCCTCGCGCGCGAAGTGCGCCCCGACTTGATCTTCATGGACGTGGTGATGCCGCGCGTCAACGGTTTCCAGGCGACGCGCACCTTGACCCGCGACCCGCAGACCAAGTCGATTCCGGTGGTGATGATCACCACCAAGGATCAAGAAACGGATCGAGTTTGGGGCATGCGGCAGGGCGCGGTGGCTTACCTCGTGAAGCCGGTGACCGAGGCCGTGCTCGTCGCCAAAGCCCAGGAGCTTCTGAGTCGCGACGAGGGGCCGGCTCCTTGAGCAGCTCCTCGAGTCTCCAGTCGCTCGCCGCCCGGCCGTTCGAGCTGCTGCTGGAGATGGAGCGGCGTGCGCGTGCCGCGATCGCGGCGCGCGAGGGTGCGCCGGCCGCGGCGGACGAGTGGGTGGGGATCGGCTTTCGGCTCGGCGCGGAGCGCTTCGTCACGAGCCGGGGCGACGTTCGCGAAGTGTTGCCGATACCCGAGCACGTCACGCGAGTGCCCGGCGCCAAGCCGTGGCTGCGCGGAATCGCGAACTTGCGGGGACAGTTGCTCACGATCGTGGACCTGCGGTCGTTCCTCGGCGCCGGCGGCGCAGCGAACGACCGCCAGGCGCGGGTGTTGGTCGTGGCGAGCCGCGACGTTCCAACCGGGCTCATCGTCGACGAGGTCGTCGGCTTCCGGCGGTTCGGCTCCGACGACCATCGCGATGACGCGCCGGCCGGCGTGATCCGCTGCGAGCATTACTTGGAAGGATGTTACCGTCGCGGCTCGGAAGTTTGGCCGCGCTTCAGTTTGCCGAAGCTGCTCGAGGACGAGCAGTTTCTTACGGCCGGTGAAACGGCCAAGGCGTAAGTGCCACCATGATCAAATCGAGTCCCTGGCCGAAGCTGCTGCCGCCCCTCGGTGTGGTGCTGGCCATCGTGCTGTTGGCCGCGGTGGCCGTCATCTGGTGGAACGGCGCACCGGCCGTCGACGCCGGTCTCGGCCAGATCGTCTCGCTTACGCAGGCCGCGCGCGCCGACTCGCGCTCCGCGCTCTCGGGCGACGAGACGGCGTTCGACGCACTCGCCGCGGCAGATGCGGAGTCGAAGAAGCTGCGCGGCGCGCTCGCATTGGCCAGCGGTGCCGATCCCGCGGCCCGCGCGTTCGCGAGCGACGCGGCGCTGTGGCGCGGCGTGGACGAGAATCTCTCCCGCCTGCTTGCCGCGCGCGACATGCTGCTCGACATCCACGCGGCGCGCGAGCGGCTGCTCGGCATCACTCCACAGCTGCTCGCGGCCACGGGCAACCTCGCCAGTGCGCTCCCGCCGGCCGACGTCGGCACGAATCAGTCCTCTCTCGACCGCTTCGAGCTCTCGGTCCAGACGGTTCAGCAGAGTCTGCGGTCGCTCGCCGCCGCCACGGCGATCGACGAGGCCGTGCAGCGCTTGAGCAGCGCCGAGCAGTTCCTGGGGCAAATCATCCGCGGCTTGCGCGGCGAGGACACGAGCCTGGGCATTACGCCTGTGCGCGGCCAGGCGGCGCAGTCGAGCCTCGACGAGGCGACGCGGCTGTTCGCGGAGACGCGCAGCGCGATCGACGCGATCGTGGCCGGCGCCCCGCAGCTCGACGCCGCGGCCGCGGCCGTGAGCGGCTACGACAACGCGGCGGCTGCCGTGCTGGCCCGCTACCGCGGCGGCTCCTTCGGGGCCGGCGCGGCTGCCGCGAGCCCGCTCGCCGGGCTGCCGCTCATCCTCGTGGGATCGGCGCTCGCCGTAGTGCTCCTCATGATGTTCGTCTACTACCGGGCACGCGACTTCAGGCGGGCGGCGGAGATCCAGGCCGAGCAGAACGAGCGCAACCAGCAGGCGATCCTGCGGCTCTTGGACGAGCTCTCGAGCCTGGCCGACGGCGACCTCACCGTGCAAGCCACGGTCACGGAGGACATCACCGGCGCGATCGCCGACTCCATCAATTACGCGATCGAGGCTTTGCGCGAGCTCGTGGCCACGGTCAACGACTCGTCGATCCTCGTCGACGCCGCGGCCAAGCAGACCGAAGCCACGTCGAAGCACCTGCTTCGCGCGAGCGAGACGCAGGCGAAGCAGGCCGCCGCGGCGTCCGAGTCGATGGGCCGCATGGCCGCGTCCATCGAGGAGGTGTCGGGCAACGCGGAGCGCTGCTCCGACGTGGCGCGGCACTCGGTGGAGATCGCGCACAAGGGCGGCGAGGCCGTGCGCCGCACGATCGCCGGCATGAACACGATCCGCGAGACGATCCAGGACACGTCGAAGCGCATCAAGCGGCTCGGCGAGAGCTCGCAGGAGATCGGCAACATCGTCGAGCTCATCGAAGAGATCGCGGAGCAGACGAATATTCTGGCGCTCAACGCCTCGATCGAGGCGTCGCGCGCGGGCGAGGCGAGCCGCGGCTTCGCGGTGGTCGCCGACGAGGTGCAGAAGCTCGCCGAGCGCTCCACCAACGCCACGAAGAAGATCGAAGTGCTCGTAAGCACGATTCAATCCGACACGAACGAAGCCGTGGTGTCGATGGAGCGCAGCACCACCGACGTCGTGGGCGGTGCGCTGCTCGCCGAGAACGCGGGCGCGGCGCTCGACGAGATCGAGCAGGTATCGCACCAGATCGCGAGCCTCGTGCAGAACATCTCGGGCTCCTCGAAGGAGCAAACGAGCGTGGCGGGCGCCATCACCAAGAACATGCACGTGCTGCGCGAGATCAGCGCCAAGACCACCGAGTCCACGGCGGCCACGTCGAGCGCGATCAGCAAGCTCTCGGAGCTGGCCTCCCAATTGCGCAGGACCGTCGCGGGCTTCACGCTGCCCGATCAGCACGGCTCCACGGGGGTGCTGTCCGCCGCGCGCGTCGCCGCGAATCTACAGAAACCCGCAGCAGATGCCGACGAGCCCGAAGGCGAGCCGGGTCTCGAAGCCACAGTCATCGAGCGGCGCCGTCAATCGGGCTGATCGAGAGCGGTGATGGCGGTCGGCAACATGGATGATCTCGCGGCCCACTCGTTCGAGTTGGTCAACCGGGAGCTCGCGAGCACGCTCGACGCCGCTCGGCGCGAGCTCGAGGAGTTCGTCGACGGGCATTCCGACAACGACGCGTTGGTCCGCACCGCCGACCTGCTGCATCTCGCCCACGGTGCGTTGAAGATCGTCGAGGTTCACGGGGCCGCGTTGCTCGCGGAGGAGATGGAACAGACCTGCCGCCGGCTCGCCGATACCGCGGAGCAGGGCAAGCCCGACCAGGGGCTCGAGGCGCTCACACGTGCGATGGTGCAGCTGCCGGCCTATCTCGAGCGGCTCGGGTCGGGCGGCAAGGACGTCGCGTTGGCGCTGCTGCCGCTGCTGAACGACCTGCGCCAGGCGCGCGACAAGCCCACGCTCTCCGAGGGCACGCTGGTGCTGCTGAATGCCGGACCCTTCGAGCGCCATATGCGCTCGGCGGGCACGCCGGCTGCCGACGTTGCGCGCGGCTTCGAGAAGGTCGCCCAGCGCTTGCGGCCGTCGTTCCAGGCGGCGCTGCTCGGCTGGATTCGCGGCGGCGAGGTCGGCCGGCATCTCGAGGAGCTGCTGCGGGTGAGCACCGCGCTCGAGCGCGCTGCGGGGAGCGAGCAGGTCAAGCAGCTTTGGTCGGTGCTCGCGGCCGTGTTCACCGCGATCCGCTCCGGCGGTCTCGAGCCCACGGTCACGCTCAAGCGCCTGATCGGCCAAGCCGATCGCCAGCTCAAGCGGCTCATCGACGGCGGCGAGTCCGCGCTCGTGAGCTCGCCGCCCGTGGACCTCGTCAACAGCCTCCTCTATTACGTCGGCCGCGCCAACTCGAACGATCCGCGGATCCTGAAGCTGCGCGAAACCTATGGCCTCTCCGAGATGCTGCCGGGCGAGGAGCAACTCGAGCAGGCACGCGAGGGATTGGCCGGACCCAGCGTGAAGCTCATGCGCACCGTGGCGCAGGCCATCAAGGAGGATCTCGCGGCGGTCAAAGACGTGCTGGACATCTTCGTGCGCACCGGCATGCAAGACGTTGCCAAGCTGGGACCGCAGCTCGAGATGCTGAAGAAGATCGGCGACACGCTCGGCGTGCTCGGGCTCGAGAAGGCGCGCGGCGAGATCCAGCGCGAGACGCAAGAGCTCGGCGCGCTCGTCACCGCCAACCGATCGCCGGGGCAAGCGGCACTCGAGAAGGTTGCCGCGACGCTGCTCGACGTGGAGGACACGCTCGACCGCGAGCTCGTGCGCGCGGTGGTGCCGGGCGACGGCGATGCCGAGCCGGATGGCGACACGCAGCATCGGCATGTCACTCAGGCGGTGATGGGCGAGTGCATCGTCAACCTCACCAAGGTCAAGGAAGCGGTGATCCAGCTCGTCGACCGTCCCGGCGACGTGCGCACGCTCGAGGTTGCGAAGCCGCAGCTCAAGGGAATCGTCGCGGGCTTGCTGATGCTGGGCAAGACGCAGGCCGTGAAGGTCGTGGAGCGCGTGGGGGCGGTGATCGCCACGCGGCTCGCGCCGACCGGCGCGGCGCTCAAGCCGGAGCATTTGGAGCGGCTCGCCGACGCGATCGTCAGCGTCGAGTACTACATGGAGACGGTGAGCGCGGGGCGTAGCGATCCGTGGTACATGCTCGACAACGCCGAGCGCTGTCTCGACCTGCTCGAGACGCTGCCCGTCGTCAAGCCGGCGAAGGCGGTGGAAGCGCCGCCGCCTCCGCCGCCGAAGCCGAAGGCGCCGGCGCGCAAGCCGTCCGTCATGGAGGTGGACGAAGATCGCTCGGACCCCGAGCTGGTCGAGCTGTTCATCGAGGAAGCGAAGGAAGAGATCGCGACGATCGAGCGGCAGCTGCCGGCGTGGGCCCAAAATCTCGAGAACAGCGAAGCCCTGATCGCCGCTCGCCGATCGTTCCATACGCTCAAGGGCAGCGGCCGCATGGTCGGAGCTCAGCTGCTCGGCGAATACGCGTGGAGTCTCGAGAACCTGCTCAACCGGCTGATCAACCAGACCCTCGAGCCCACGCCCGCGATGCTGTCGTTTCTGCTCGAGGCATCGAAGGCCTTGCCGCAGCTGCTCGAGCAGCTCGAGCTCGGCATCGCGCCCAAAGTGGACGTCCACCTGCTGATGAAGCAGGCGGAAGCGTTCGCGGAGGGAGACCCGGAGGCCGAGAGCCTCACGGGGCAATCGCTGCGCGTCGCGGTGCTCCCCGCGCCCGAGCCGCCCGCCGCGCGGCAGGGCGATGGCATGGATCCCGTGCTGGCCGACATTTTCGTCAAGGAGATGCGCGGCCACGTCGGCGTCATTCACGCGTTCGTGGAGGGGGCCCGGGGAACCGGCCCGCATGTCGTCGAAGAGCCGCTCTATCGCGCGTGCCACACGCTGCTCGGCAGTGCGCGTATGGCAGGGTTCGAGCCCGCCATGGCCGTCGCCGGGCCTTTGTCCGAGCAGCTGCGCCGGCATTTCGACGCGGGCTCCGGACTCTCGGCCGCCGGAGTGGAAGCGCTCGCCGCGGCGGCGGCACAGATCGACGCCATGGCGGAGGCGCTCACTTCGGGCGTTTCATATGCGCCCGACCCCGCCTTGCCGGCCTTGCTGGAAGCGCTCGCGGACAGCGGCGCCGTGGCCACGCTGCCCGACGCGGTCGAGGCCGATGAGGAGCTGGAGGCGGAGAGCGAGCCGGCCGATCCCGGCGCAGAGGCCGCCGCGCAGTTCGATCCGGAGATTGCCGCGATCTTCGCTGAGGAAGCGTCCGAGATCCTCGACGGCTCCGAACGCGCGCTGCAGACGATTCGCGAGACGCGGGACCCGGGTGCGGTCGTCGAGCTGCAGCGATTCCTGCATACGCTGAAGGGCGGCGCGCGAATGGCCGGCGTGCTGGCGATGGGCGACGTGAGCCACGCGCTCGAGAGCCTGCTCGCGAGCGTGGCGGCGGGGCGCGCGGCCGTGACTACCGACGTCGTGGACCTGATGCAGCGCACGCTCGACCAGCTGCAGCAGATGCGCGACGCGATCGACGCCGGCCGCCCGGTGGAAGCCGCCGCGGCGCTGATCGACCAGCTGGAAGCGTTCGGTCGAGGTGCGCCCGCCGCCGACCCGCAGGCGAAACCGAGCGCTGCGGCGCCGCCACGAGCTCCGGCCGCCAAGGCCGAGCCGCCTACCGCTATCGCGACGGCCGAGTCTTTCCCGGCGCACGGCTCTGCGCCGCCTCCGGCCCCGAAGCCACCCGAAGCGCGCCCGCCGCAGTCGGTGCCCGAGCCGCGTGGGGCCGCCCCGTTGCCGCCGGTGGAGCCGCCGGATTTCCCGGCGGCTTCCGATGCGACCGGGGAGCTCGAGCTCGCCGCCGCGGATCTCGAGGAGCTCGAGTCGATCGTCTTGCCGTCGGCAACCACTCCGCCGACGTCGGCCCCGCCGCCTCCCGTGGCCGCTCCGCCGCTAGCCATCGAAGCCGAGCGCGACGAGCCGACGGTCGAGGAGCCCGCATTGGCGGAGGAGCCCGCGCTCGCCGAGGAGCCCGCCCAGGTCGACGAGCCCACCGTTGTCGAGGAGATTGACGATGCGGCGCTCGAAGCGGCCGCACGCGAAGCCGCGGAGCTCGAGGCTGCCGCTCAAGCTCCGCCCCCGCAGGCTCGGCAGCAAACGCCGGCCGCGCCGGTCGAGCAACGCGCCGTGGAGCGCACCGAGACCGCGCGAGTCGATGCCGCACTGCTCGACGCGTTGCTCAACGGCGCCGGCGAGATCAACATTTTCCAGTCGCGGCTCACCCAGCAGGCGCGCTCGATCGAGTTCCACCTGGGCGAGCTCGGCCAGACCGTGTCGCGGCTGCGCGAGCAGCTGCGCAAGCTCGAGGCCGAGACCGAGGCGCAGATCCTCCACCGCCATCAGGACGACGTCGCGGGCGACACGGGCTTCGATCCGCTCGAGCTCGATCGCTACTCGACGATCCAGCAGTTGTCGCGCGCGCTGGCCGAGTCCGCGAACGACGTCGCGAGCATCAACGAGCTCCTGAACGGGCTCACGACCGAGACGGAGACCCTCCTCACGCAGCAGGCGCGCATCACCGCCGAGCTGCAGAGCGGCCTGATGAAGACGCGCATGGTGCCGTTCCAGCGGCACGTCGCGCGGCTCGCGCGCATCGTGCGTCAGGCGTGCTCCGATACGAGCAAGGCGGCGGAGCTCGTCGTGGAAGGCGAGAACAGCGAGATCGACCGGCAAGTGCTCGAGAGCATGCTGCCGCCGTTCGAGCACTTGCTGCGCAATGCGGTTGCACACGGCATCGAGGAGGCGTCGACGCGTGCCAAGCGCGGCAAGCCCGAGACCGGCAAAGTTTTCCTCAAGATCAAGCGCGAGGGCGCCGAGGTCTTGATCGAGGTCGCCGACGACGGCGGCGGTCTCGATCTCAAAGCGATCCGGCGCAAGGCTTACGAGAAGGGCTTGATCGCGGAGAGCCAGAAGATCACGGACGAGCAGGCCGTGGAGCTGATTCTGCGGCCGGGCTTCAGCACGGCGGGCGAGCTCACGCAGGCGGCGGGCCGCGGTGTCGGCATGGACGTGGTCGACAACGAGGTCAAGAAGCTCGGCGGCTCCATGCGCATCGAGTCGACGGTGGGGCAGGGCACACGGTTCCTGATCCGCCTCCCGTATACGCTCGCGATCACGCATGCGCTCATCGTCAACGTCGGCGAAGAGACCTTCGCCCTGCCGTTGCCCACGGTCGAAGGCATCACGCGCATGTCGCGCGAGAAGATCCTGAAGCATCTCACGGCCGACGAGCCCAAGCTCGACTACGGCGGAGTGGCGTACCGCATCCAGCATTTGGGAAGCCTCGTGGGTGCCGCGCCTTCGGCCTTGCCGGAGGAAGAGAACGCGGTATCGCTCGTGCTGATTCGCGCGGGCGAAAACTCCACGGCGCTGCTCACGGATTCGCTCGAGGGCAGCCGCGAGGTGGTCGTGAAGACGCTGGGGCCGCACATCGCGAGCGTCGCGGGCGTTACCGGCGCCACGATCTTGGGTGACGGCCGCGTGATCATGATCTTGGATCCCGGCACACTGGTGCGCGCGCAGCGCGGCCCGGAGCCGCCGCCGGTCGCGGCGCCGGCGCAGCGCGAGCTCACGGCGCTCGTCGTCGACGATTCCATCACGATGCGACGCGTCACGCAGCGTTTGCTCGAGCGCCGCGGCGTGAAGGTGCTGACAGCCCGCGACGGCCTCGACGCGATCACCGTGCTGCAAGAGCATGAGGCCGACATCATTCTGCTCGACATCGAGATGCCGCGGATGGACGGCTATCAGTTCGCGACGCACGTCCGCAACGATCCGCGGGTCAAGCATCTGCCGATCATCATGATCACGTCGCGCTCGGGGGAGAAGCACCGCGCCAAGGCAATCGAGATCGGCGTCAACGATTACCTGAGCAAGCCGTACCAAGAGAGCCAGCTCGTGGCCGCGATCGAGCATTTGCTCGGCCGGGAGCTCTGAGATGGCCGAAGCGCCGCGTGAGCTCTACAGCTTGCTGATTCCGCTCAAGGGCGAGAGGTTGCTCGTGCCGCGGATGTGCGTGGCGGAAGTCGTCGCGTTCGTCGATGTAGCGCGCGACCGCGACGACCAGAGCCCCGATTGGTTTCTCGGCACCATCGAGTGGAACGGCCGGCGCTTGCCTGTGATGTCGTTCGACGACGTTCGCGGCGACGAGCGCAAGAGCAAGCGCGGCCGCACGCGCGTCGTCGTGCTGCATGCGATCACCGAGGAGCTCAAGGGTGGGTTCTACGGCATCTTGACGCAAGGCTTTCCGCAGCTCGTGCGCGTGAATCCCGACGTGCTCACGCTGGAAACCGAGCAACCGCTGCCCGAATGGCAACCGGTGCTGTGCCGAGCGCGCATGATCCACGAATACCCGTTGATCCCGGACGTCGAGCGTCTGGAACGGATGATCGCGGAGCTGCCCGGGCGCGCCTGAGCGGCCTTCGGGTCAAGCGTCCCCCCATAGCGATTGCGCGAGCCCGCAGGCGGCGAGCGCCGCCGTTTCCGCGCGGAGCACGCGGGGCCCCAAGCCGACGCGCTCGAACCCCGCGGCGTCGAGCCGCCGCCAATCGTCGTTGCCGAATCCGCCCTCCGGGCCGACCGCGATCGCGAGCGCGGCCGGCCGCGGCTCGACCCGGGCGAGCGTCGCGCGCGCGTCGAGGTCGAGCGCCAGCCGCCGTACGGCCGCGGGCAGCGTTTCGCAGGAAGCGCGCAGGTCGGAAGGCGCGGCGACGAGCGGTGGTGCGTGCCGGCCGCATTGTTCGCAGGCGCTTTGCGCGATCTTCCGCCAATGCTCGACGCGGCGTTCCGCTCGCTCGTCGTCCAGCTTTACGACACTGAACTCGGTGAACACCGGACGGATCGTGCGCACGCCGAGCTCGGTGCTCTTTTGCACGATGAGGTCCATCGCATCGGCTTTGACTATCGCCTGCACGAGCGTGAGATCGAGCGGCGATTCCGGCAGCGCATTGCGTTCTTCGCCGAGATCCAGCTCCGCGCCGCGGCGGTGTAGCGCTCGGACGCTCGCCCGCCGCTCGGCGCCACGACCGTTGAACGCCACGAGCTCGTCGCCTCTTTGCAGACGCAGCACGTGACCTAGGTAATGCGCCTCGCGTTCGTCGAGCGGCAGCGTGTCGCCGCTGAGCTCGCGTTCGAGGAACAAGCGCGGCACACGGCGTTTGGAAGGCATCGATCTACTCGGAAAGCGGTGGTGTCCGCCTGGTATATTGGCGGCCGTCGGGAGCGCTCCCGCGGCACACTTTAGCAGTTGGGGTCGACATCGTGATCATCGACCGCGCGAGCGGCTGGATCGAGGGCGTGCGCCGCGTCGACTCGCCGAACTGCGACGATCGTCCCCACGCCGAGGACTTAGGTCTCATCGTCGTCCACGGCATCAGCTTGCCGCCGGGCGAGTTCGGCGGCCCCTGGATAGAGCGTCTGTTCCGCAACGACCTGCCGCCGGACGCCGACCCGTACTTTGCGAAGATCGAGGGGCTCAAGGTCTCCTCGCACGTGCTCGTCGACCGCGCCGGGACGCTGACGCAGTTCGTGCCATTCGGCCGCCGTGCGTGGCACGCGGGCGTGTCGGAATATCGAGGCCGCACGGCCTGCAACGACTTCTCGGTCGGCATCGAGCTCGAGGGCGCGGACGATGTCCCGTATACCGACGCCCAATACGACGCGCTCGCCGCTTTGATCAAAGCGTTGCGGCGCGCCTATCCCAAGCTCCGCCGCTCCGAGGTCGTCGGCCACAGCGACATATCGCCGGGCCGCAAGACGGATCCTGGACCCGCGTTCGACTGGCAGCGGCTCACCCGGCTGCTCGCCGCGCGCCGGCAACCGCGACGAACGTCAGCACGCCGCGCGCC
>DASUFK010000194.1:0-4352 GCA_036274615.1 Gammaproteobacteria bacterium
CTGCAACGCCGAGGCCGGGCTCGCCTTGCTCGGGTCGGCCGACCCTCCACTCGGCACGCTCAAGGAAATCTTGGGCGACATCTGCCGCGACGACCAGCGGGCGGACGAGATCGTCACCCGCATCCGCGTGCTGTCACGCAAGCGCGACTTCCAGCCGCAGTGTCTCGACTTGAACGCTTTGATCGCGGACGTGCTGCGGCTCGCGAGCGGCGAAGCCGCGCGGCGTCAAGTGCGCGTGATCACCGAGCTCGATCCCGCGCTGCCGCCGGCGCGCGGCGATGCGGTTCAAGTTCAGCAAGTGCTGCTCAATCTGCTCGTGAATTCGCTCGACGCCATGTGCGACACGCCTGCGGCGGCGCGCCAAGTGACCGTGCGCACCCAAACGTTGACGGACGGGCGCGTGGAGATTGCCGTCGCGGATCGCGGCCACGGCATCCGGCCCGAGCACATGCCTCACGTCTTCGATTCGTTCTTCTCCACCAAGGCCGAAGGCATGGGCATGGGGCTCGCGATCGCGCGCTCGATCATCGAAACGCACGACGGCCGAATCTGGGCCGAGAACAACGCCGAGGACGGCGCCACGTTTCGCTTTCTCCTTCGCGCCGTGGGGTAGACCAAAGTCCGATTCTGCCGCAGGCGGGATAGGCCGACAGTCCCGGCAATCACGGAGGAGAGCTGCCATGAACCACCGCTGCACCACATTGCTAGCCGTGCTCACGATTGGCGTCTCCGGCGCGCTCTCGGGCGTCGCACCCGCCCAAGCGCCGGCGCGCACGGCCATCGCGAGCTCGGACGTGCTGAGCCAAATCTCCATGTTCAGCTACAGCGAGGGTCCGAAGTCCGACCTGGTGTTCCGCGGCACGCCGCTGGCCGCGACGGCCGAAGGCAAAGCCAGCGTCGAGTACCAGGACGGCAACGCGGAGATCCAGGCCAAGGTGTCGAAGCTGCCGGCGCCGAGCACGCTCGGACCCTACACGGTTTACGTGCTGTGGGCGGTAACCCCCGACGGCCGCACGGTCAACCAGGGCGTGATCGCCGGCGCCGAAGGCGACAAGGGCAGCCTGAAAACACGCTACCCGGCGCCGCAGTTCGCGCTGATCGTGACGGCGGAGCCTCATTTCGCGGTGACCGTGCCGAGCACGATGATCGCGCTCTACAACGTCGCCGACAAAGTGAAGGGCGAGGAGACCAAGATCTCCAAGCTCGCGGCGAACGCCGACTACTCGGAGCTCTCGCGCATCGCGATCGACGAGAAGACGAATCCCGCGGCGCTCGTGCAGGCGCGCTACGCCGTCGCGATCGCCGATGCAGCCGGCGCCAAGCAATACGCGCCCGAGCAGCTCGCGAGCGCGAGCCAGAAGCTCGCCGCCGCAGAAGCCGGCATCAACGGCGACATCAAGAAGAAGGACCGCGCGGCGGCGGAAACGGCCGCGCGCGAGGCCGTAGTCGCCGGCGAGGACGCGCGCCGTCAGGCGCAGATCCAGAGCGTGCTTTCCGAAACCGCGGAGCAGGAGCGCGCGCAGGCCGAAGCCGAGACCGCGGTGGCCGCTACGGCCGTGGCCGCGGCCGCGCTGCTCGAGCGCCTCAACAACGCGCTGCCCACCCGCAAGACCGAGCGCGGCCTCGTGTCCGAGATCGGCGGCGTGCAGTTCACGACGGGCACGTCCACGCTGAGCGGCACCGCTCGCGAGGGTCTGTCGCGCTTCGCCGGCATCGTGTCCTCTTATCCGAACCTGAGCTTCAAGGTGGAGGGGCACACCGACAACGTCGGCAGCGCGGACAAGAATCGTCAATTGTCGTTGAGTCGGGCGATCGCGGTGCGCGACTACCTGGTGATGCAGGGCGTGCAACCGTCGCGCGTCGAGGTGGACGGTTTGGGCTCTTCGCAGCCGATCGCCGACAACTCCACGGCCGACGGCCGTGCGCACAACCGCCGCGTCGAGATCGTGCTGTCGGGCGGCCCGTTGGCGTCGCGCTAGCGAAGACGCGACGTCGCCGGGGCGGCGTGAGCCCGGCGACTCGACAGACCGGGCGGCACCCGCCGCTCGGTCGCCGCGTTCATCGGCCGTTCAGGCTCGCCGCGCCATCGTCCCGCAATCCGCTACACTTGCCGGGCAATCGATTCGGAGCACCCGATGGCCGTCTACCAAAACTACCTTCGCGACCGGGCATCCAAGCTCGGCATCCTCGTGCTGCTGGCCGTGGTGATCCAGATCTTCTACACCGTGGTGGTGAGGCCCGGCGCGGAGGAATGGCAGGCGAAGCAAGTCGAAATCGCCAGAACCACGCCGGGCTACAAGGGTGAGCGATCGCTCTACCAGATCATCTCGGGCGAGGAGCAGGAAGCCACGATCATCATCGCGTTCTGGGCGATGATCCTCTCGGCGATCCGCTTCGCGGAGCTGCGCTCGCAGCGCAAGCTGCTCTCCGCCGACCTCATGAACCTGCCGCCGGGCATCGTGATCGTGCCCGAGGACTGCCGCGAGTACCTTCGCCGCCTCGAGCAGCTGCCCCAAAAGGAGCGCGACTACGTGGTGCCCCGCGTGCTCGGCAGCGCCCTCAAGCGCTTCGGCGCCACGGGCCAGGTGCAGGATGCCTCCACCACGGTGCACAACGTCTGCGAGAGCGAGGCGGCGCGGCTCGACGCCGAGCTCGCGATTTTGAGGTTCGGCGTGTGGGCGACGCCCGCCTTGGGGTTCGTCGGCACCGTGCGCGGTATCGGCCTGGCGCTCGCCGGCGCCGAGCTCGCGATGCAGGGCGACACGTCCGCGGTCACCGGCGGCCTCGGTATCTCGTTCAACTCCACGCTGGTCGCGCTCACCTTGTCGATAGTGCTCGTCTATACGCTCCACGAGATCCAGCTCGCCCAGGAGCGGCTCGTGCTCGACGTGGAGCACTACACCGACGAGAAACTCGTCAGCCGCCTCCACACGCACAGCTAGGAGCCTGTCCGAGCAATGCCCGCCGTAGCGAGGCCGGCCCACATCGAGCAGATTTCCGATGTGGGACGTGCCGCAGTAGGTGGGCATTACTCGGACAGGCTCCTAGCTGGCCCAAAGGCCAATTCTCGATCCCTAGCCGCCGCGGAGAATCGAAGGGCCGGTCCATGACCGGCCCACGATCCCGCTGTCGCCGGTTGCTCGAGGGGAGGCCCGTCCATGCGTACGAATCAAGGAGCTGCGAGGCGCTGCCGGCCGCGAGCGGCATTTGCCGTCATGGTGGTCGCGTTCGCCACGGCGAGCTGCGACTCCGAACGGGGCGCGGCCCAGCAGGCGCAGGCTCCGCAGCCCGCGGCTCCGCAGGCGCCGGCCGAAACCGCCGCGCCGCCGGAAACGGCCGCCGCGGCGCCCGCCGCCGTCCCGCCGCCCCTGCCCGCGGTGTCCGTCACCCAGGCCTCGTGGGCGCCCGATGCGCTCGAGGAGCTGCTCGCGCCGATCGCGCTCTATCCCGACGCTCTCCTGAGCCAGGTCCTGGCCGCGTCGGTGAACTCGCAGGAGGTGCTCGACGCCGGCAACTGGCTGCTCGAGAACCAGGACCTGAGCGGCACGGCGCTCGACGCCGCCGCGGAGAAGGTGGGGTTCGGCCCGGCGATGCGCGCGCTGCTCGGCTTTCCCACGGTCGTGGACATGATGTGCCAGGAGATGGACTGGACGCGCCAGCTCGGCTCGGCGTTCTCGTCGGATCAAAAGGCGGTGCTCGACGCCGTGCAGCGCCTGCGCGCTCAGGCCGCCGAGGTCGGCAATCTCAAGGACACGAAGCAGCAGACCGTCGAGACCAAGACCGAGGACAACAAGACCATCATCGAGGTGAAGCCGGCGGATCCGATGGTGGTCTACGTGCCGCAGTACAACCCGCAAGTCGTCTACGTGCAGCCGCCGCCTCCCCCTCCGCCGCCGCCGGCCACGACGACGACCACCACCGTGATCCACGAGGACGATGACGACGAAGTCGCCGCGGGACTGATCGGCTTCGGCGTCGGCATCCTGGTGGCGGGCGCGTTCCACAACGACTACTACTGCCACTGGGGTTACGGCGTGTACATGGGCCCGCGCCCGTTCTACCCGCCCGCCTACGCCTACCGGCCGGTGTACGGACCGGCGTTCCGGCCCGCCTACGGTTACGCGCCGCCGGCGGGCTATCGCAACAACTACCGCAGCGGCTATCGCAGCGGCAACAACGTCAACATCAACATCAACAACAACTATTTCAACAACTTCTCGAACAACAAGAACCTGAAGGGCGGCAACAGCGCGAACAGCCCGCTCGGCCGCTCTTCGTATGCCGGCGCGCGCGACAACGCCACGTCGGAGAGGCTCGGCGAAGCGGCCGGCGGGGCGAACCGGCCCGGCGCC